>NZ_CP104467.1:5488796-5796011 GCF_025369935.1 Paenibacillus andongensis
GCCCACAAGCTCAAAAATAAGAAAACGACCAATTACACCTTCGTAAACGAGCTGCGTAAAAAGTACTGCCTATTGCTCACCGCCACGCCGGTTCAGAATGACCTGAAAGAGCTATTCAATCTCATCACCCTGCTCAAACCAGGTCAACTTGGGGTTCACAGCAGCTTCAAAACCAATTATGTGGTTGGTAAAAGGATACCGAAAAACGAAGGTCAGCTTCAACAGGAGCTATCCAAAGTTATGATTCGCAATCGTCGCGGCGACGGCGGCGTTCATTATACCAAAAGGATGGTTAAGAATATTCCGCTTACGCTCTCAAATGATGAACAGGCACTCTACGAGGGTGTAACGAATTTCGTTCGAACCAGGTACCAAGAGAGCTCCGGTGATCTCAGCAGTATGCTCTCCCTTATCACGCTGCAGCGCGAAGTCTGCAGTTCTCGGGACGCCGTCTTCATCACGCTCGTCAATTTGTTTAAGAAAACTGCCGAGGACTCGCCGCAGCGCGCCAAAATATGGGAGCTTGTTGAGCTGATTCGCAGTATCAAAGCGAACACCAAAGCCGAGACCACGATGAAGCTCGTACAAGAAATTAATGATAAAGTCATCATTTTCACTGAATATCGCGCTTCCCAAGAGTATCTACTCAATTATTTGAAGGAGCATAAAATAACAGCTGTCCCCTATCGAGGCGGTATGAATCGCGGTAAAAAAGATTGGATGATGGATTTATTCCGTAATCGGGTACAAGTCCTTGTCGCAACAGAGGCTGGCGGCGAGGGGATTAATCTACAATTTTGCCATAACATGATTAATTTCGATTTGCCTTGGAACCCTATGCGTGTTGAACAGCGAATTGGCCGTGTGCATCGACTTGGACAAACGCAGGATGTCAACATCTATAACCTTTCCACTCGAAACACGATTGAAGAGCATATTCTTTCTTTGCTGCACGAGAAAATCAATATGTTTGAGCTCGTTATCGGTCAACTCGATACCATCCTCGAGAAAATCGAGAAAAAAGGCTCACTCGAAACATCCTTGTTCCGCATGGTCATGGAGGCAGGCTCCAGTGAAGACATTCGCAGAAAGATCGATGAGCTAGGTCATTCGTTTATCGAGGTCAAATCGGAAATAGAACAAAATCCCGTATACGGGGCAGCCTTCCAAGGTATTCTTGATGCTGTTGGCGGTACGCAAAACATCGAGGTAAGGCCATGAATAAACGCAACATTCATACATTCGTCATGCGCTTTCTAGAAGCTTATAACTGCACGATTCTAGAGAAATCACCGGCTTACGTCACTGTAAAGCTCTCTCCTGAGGCAGATAGAGAGATGACAGGACGCCCTTACTATTGGAGCTTCGTAGAACGAACAGGGGCTGCTGCCGAAACGATGACCTATAAGTTCATCTTCGATCCTGAACAAATGAAGCTGGAGACGAAAGCGAAGTCCACCGCAGCAGCTGTCAAAAGCCCACCAAATGTGGGGGCGCCAAGCCAAGGTCAGGGCCACGGTCAGAGCCAGAGCCAAGCTTCCCAGCCACCCGATGGAAATTCAGACAGCATTCTTGGCCGCTATTTCGGCTTCGTACCTACGACTGTCATCTCCCAGCGGCTTCCGCAGGACGAAGTGACCTTCGGCAGTAGGCGTCTGGAACAAATGTTCACGATTGTCCGTGAACGCGGACGATTCGTTCATTTGTTCGAGGAACCCTTCCCGATGAGTGCTACCTTTCAAGCTGCGCTTGTCTATGACACCTGGTTCTGCGTGAATTACAAGGTAGAGCTTGTTTGCGACCGCAAACGAAGCGAGATTCACTCTCTCGCTATCCAACTGAATAGCGGTGAAATTCGGGAACATTTTCATAAACATATGCTTACCAAGAGCCTCTCTCCGAAGCTGCCTGCGAATAGTCACATTTTACCTGACACGATTTCACTTCCGAAAGCGATTAATGCCCTTGAGATGATGCTCGAACGTAAAGTTAGCAGGTATGATCATTCTTGGGCCGATGAAGCTAACGAGCAGCACCGGAGCGAAATCGATCGTGTGGAAGCTTATTACAACGGTCTCTTGCTGAGCGCTGACCCAGACAAAAGAGACGAAATCGAAACCCAATGCCGCAACCGCCTGCAAGAAATTGACTGGCAGCACAAACCACGTATTGTCGTATCTGTCATCAATTGCGGTTTGTTTCATTTAAACGCCGGGCGAGCACCCAGGAACTGACGTCAGTCGCTAAAACATCGCAAAATTAACACTACAGGTTCTAACAATCTTTTTAAAGCATAAGAATTACAATAGATTAATAGGTTCATACCACTAGAGGTTAACGATAGGTAGGTGAACGAGGATGAAGCTGTGGACAACATGGACGGCAGCCTGTTTCATTAGTGTAGGTAGTTTATTATTCATACCGCTCCAAACCTCTGCAGGCGACTCCGTTGAACGGACAAGCTATACGCAGACGGCAAGGGAAACGATAGCTAGTAACACAATGACGAAGCCATCACCAGAATTGCGGAGCGAATCCACTTTGACCGCTACGATCAACACTTGGCGAACAACTCTCGCTCGGGAAGCGGGGTTTGAAAGCTGGCAGACAGCCGTTTGGAACAGTTATCCACTCGGGCCAGGCACACATGGTTGGGTGATTATCCTCACCGATCATGGACAGGATGTTGGCTACATGATCGTACATGCCACGGACAAAGGGTCCTTCCGATTAACCGAATACGGAACGGGCAACAATCCGCTATTCAGCTTGACCACGCTGTATCGTTCTTTGGTACAGCAGGAACTCATTCCAACTCCTACTTCTTATTCCGATTTTGTTCAAAATGAAACGATTATTTTAGACCGACTTTACATGGACCAGCTAACCGCTGTTTGGAAAATAAGTTTGCAAGATCAAACGTACTATTTGGATGCCAAATCCGGAGAGCTGCTTCCGCTCAAAGAGGATCCTGCCCCGAGGATTAAAGAAGACCAGCCAATAGCAACCAATCTGTCAAGCAAAGCCCAAACGGCGTTATTTCCCGCCTTTGATCCTTACGATCGACTACCATGGGTCCAAGGCAAGCCGCTTCAAGTAGCCAAACTGAGTGAACTTCAAAAGGCTTTAAACGCTCAAACTAAGCTAACCTATGTCACCGAGCTCTATGATGGTCAAGTCACGCTGCCGCTCGCCGTTCTTGGTTATCAACAATGGGTAGATGGGGATACATACCTGACTCTAGACCATGTTGGCCCCCGTTACGTGCTGCTGGAGAATGCTTTAAAGTTAGGACATATTTTTCCGTAAAAAAAGCCTTAGACCGCTGAATCCGGAGGTCTAAGGCTTTGCGCATTATTTCCAAGTAAAATCAATAGCTTTCAGAAAAGCTTTAGCTAAAAGGGTATGTCCTACGTTGTTCGGATGCACACGATCCCAAGCGATGTATGCTGGGTAGTAAGCTTGAAGAACAGGTTCGAAAGCAGCTTGCGTATCCACGAAAAGGGAACCCGTTTCTTCAGCTATCTGTTTCACGACTGCCCCGTATTGATCCATTTTGGAACGCATGGCATCCTGCGGGTTCGGCTCTATGTAAAAGGGTGTCATCAATACGAGCCCTTTGACAAGAGGACGTGTCTGTTCGACAAGCTCTCTTAACGTCTTTTCATAAGTCTCAATGCCCACTTGCCTTTCCTTTTGATGCGGTACGTCAAAATGCCTCCATACGTCGTTAATACCGATCATGATAGATAACCAATCGGGCTTCAAATCGATGACATCCGTTTGCCATCTGTCTTGGAGATTAAGTACCGTATTGCCGCTGGTACCCACATTAACAGTCCGAATTTGAAGCTCTGGATACGTTGCATTAATCAACCCGTCTACGATAGAGACATAGCCTTTACCTAAAGCTCCGAATAATCCTTCACCAATCGGTCTTGCTCGTTCGCAATCCGTAACGGAATCACCAATCATGACAAGCTTATTGTTTTTCTCAAGTTTCATTATACTTCTTCCCCCAATTTATGGTAGTACGTTCGTCCTGACTATATTCGATATGTAAACAAAAAAACCTCTCGCACCCATCATCAGGTTTAAGTAAATCTCCCGATTTAGGTGAAGAGGTTTTGTCATTTTACTTTTTCGGTTTTGCTTGATCAATCAGCATCCGCGTGGCCAGCGGCAGCATGCCGAACCAGCGCGTTTGCCAGCTTTCCCGCTGTTCCTTGCTCATGGCTTTAACCTGCTGACGAACTTCTTTTGGTGTTTCTATATACGTGACGACTTGCTGCGTTATGTACTTAACGAGATCATCGCTTTTTGCCATATGTCCACCTGCCTTCTATCCCTATTTTAACCATAGAGACAGGAGCTTAAACTGGCAAAAGACAGGTGGATGTAGGGGATTAACCGAGTTTACCGCCACTCTCTGCAATGATTTTGTCTGCAAAAGATTTAATCGTGCTGCAACCGAGCAGCATCGGTTTATTATCACACTGCAATAACAAGGTTTGAGCGCTTGTATCCCACGCATATTGAAATCCGACATTCATGCCAACCACCGTAATCATGAACTTGCCTTGTGCTGAATTAGGAATCGTAATGCCCTGCTTTCTGCCGACTTGTTGTAAGGCTTTGAATACCGAAGACGAAATCCCTCTATACGTCCATGTGCTGCAAGCCGCCATAGGTCATCTCCTCTCTCCCCTTATAGGATCATTAAATTGTATGAACAGAGAAAGCAAATCGTGCTTGTTTCTTTAAAATCCATGGATCAGTTACACGTCTATTCACGGTATCCAAGCATACACTAGAGAAAGTAGAGAGAGAGAGGTGTTAGCTTGGATGTGGAAACAGATGCTGCTAACGGAGCAGCTAGAGATTCAAATGGACGAATCCAATCTTCTATTTGAGGTCAAATTGAGCAGAACCGAGCAGGAGGAAAAAGCCATCGTTCAATTGAACCATGCTGAACTCATCCAAATCCTGCATACCCTGCTCGAAATTAATCGAAGCTTCCGTGGAGATATCTCCTATTTTCATTCCGAACAAGATCAGGTCAAGCCTAAGCTCGATCTCCTAAGATAGCTTTTCAAGCAAAAAAGCACCTTCGATTCCCACCCTAAGGTGAGAGACGAAAGTGCTTTTTGGTGTCTCTGACGGTTACCTTAATCCCTGTTTAATCCAACAATTGAGGCAAGGAACTTTAAGATATACAAAAAGAGATTAATGAAATCAAGATAAATATTTAATGCCGCGAGTGGAACCTCTTCTGCGGATACACCGTTACGGTATTGAGCCACATCATAGAGAACCCAACCACTGAATATCAAGATACCGATCATCGACCATACTAGGTTCATCGCAGAACCAAAGTTAACGAACATACCAACCACACTCATGAGCACGAGCCCAATCGTTCCTGCAAACAAGAATCCGCCTAGAAAGCTGAAATCACGCTGCGAACGATGAGCATAGAAGGCAAGTCCGCCGAAAATGGCTGCAGTCGCGAAGAATGCGCCGGATACAACATTGGCCCCAAGTTTACCGCCATACGCCATGATGACTGGGTACAGCGTAACCCCTGAAATCGCAGTAAATGCATAAAGAAAGCCGTATCCGATATGTTTGCCGCGTATCCGAATGATGACTGCTGCCACCAGCATAACCACCTCTGCAATGACGAAAAGCATAATCATCGATGGCGGAACGACAATGGCACCGATCAATGTCCCCAGGAAGGAAACCAGCAGGGAAATTGCAAACGTTTGAAGCACATGAGCAAAACTGCCAGAATTCGTAGCCGTGATCGTTCTATCCATGAAACATCAACCCCTTTGTAGTGATGTACAATCTATACTATGTATTATACCTAGTTTTCATGAAAGCTGCTACATGCCCCAATGAATTCAAAACAAAACAACCCCCTCAGACGTATCTGAAAGGGTTGCTGTTTGGTATGCGATCAAGAGGACTCGAACCTCCACGGGGGTAAGCCCACACGGACCTGAACCGTGCGCGTCTGCCAATTCCGCCATGATCGCGAATAGGTCTGCACTATGAACAAAGTCATAATAGCGGCGACAAAATTTAATATAACACGGGAAATGAGAGCTAGTCAACGGTACTTTTTACAATTCATGAATAATTCATCTCTTCACTCCTAACCCTATTCGCAAAGGAGGAATGACTATGAATGAGGAAGAAATCAACGCCTTGGAACCGAAATATACGGGTAATCAAAGGGATCTCACAGAAGGTGAAGCTCAAGCCATTGTGCATGATCCTAACTACAAAAGTGAAGATGAGGATGAAGCTGGACTAGGCGCGATTGCAACCGCAGCTGCTTACGGAGTTTTTCGTAGAACTTAAAAAAACACGCCCTGCTTATCCATTCGGATTAGTAGGGCGTTTGTTCATACAATTGACCGGAATGCATGATCGCTTCGTATACCGTTCTTCCGATCAAGTAACCAAGCGCGGTGGCTGTACCCGCGTAATTGTAGGTCTTCCCGCGGCACGTTGCAGCAATAAGTACGGCATCGGTTGTCGTTCCAGTCGCTGACTGACCCTCAACAAGAATGCCTAATGCTTGAAGAGCCGCAGCTTTAGCCTCCGTTGCCGTAATGACAGCATTAACCATGGCCGCATCGGTTAAGCAACCGTTGATAACGACAATCGTGTTAATTGTTCCAGGGTAAAGGGAAGTAACAGGGAGTTCAGCCCCTGCTCTTGCTTTATTCCCCAGCCCCACCGTAACCCATGAACACACCTGAAGGGGCTCCTGTTCTGGCTTCATCGCAAGTTTCTGACCGAATTCGTTGGTATCTCCGTCTTCGCCCGCCTCCCAAGTAAGGCCGTAGTAGCCAACGTCTTTTACTTTCGCCGCGGTCAGCATACCCGCTGTTTCTTGAGGATTCAAACCCTCACGATGGATGAAATCGTCCATTTCACGAAGCGGATCAGCCTCATTATACAGCTTGTCCACTTGCCGATTCATAATCACCTTATGCGTGCTGAATCCACCGCCCCACGGTGAAGAATTCAGCGTTCGCAACGGATGTTCGCTGCAAATCCGCAAGTACGTTCCTTGATGTGAACTTATCAAGTCCATGCGAATACCAGAGATCGGAACCTCCATTGATCCTATCCCTACATCCTTATTCGTCATCAGAAACGCCATCTGGTTCGATGGGATCCTGCGGAAGCATGAATTCAGGAGGTCTTTCGTTCTCGTAAGGTTGATAGATATAATTACGTGCAAGCTTAACGACTTTGCGGTTTTTCTTGCGAATTAACACACTCTCATCATCCCAAGCGACTACAATTCCACGCACATCATTCGTTGGACTGACGTCCCGAATAACACGCAGTAATGTGCTCTCAACTCTATATTGATCAAGCTGATCTTCAGATATCATTATCTTACCTCCAACATGTCATATGTACTTCTTTAGCATACACCAATTCGCATTTAGATCAAACTTTACATAAAACCGCTTTACGGAGGTTAACTTAACTAATGACGAAACAAAACTAACGACCAAAAAGCAAACTTACTCCATGGGAGGTTCTATAGTGGATAAAAAAACGTACTACATCAACGTTGGCACGGGGGAAGTTCTCGAAGATAAAGGAGCACTTAACTTTGAGTTCGAGATCTCGGCAACACAAGAAGAAATTGATAAGCTTCAAGAGCTTTTCGAGGAAACCGATAACTCCTCACAAGGCAGCTACGCAACTTCTTGGCTTCCTTGGAAAGTTTATTACTCCAATGAAGTCAATCAGGAGTATGATTATTATTTAACTGAAGTGTATCGAACTCTTCATAAGCTCGGTTCTGAACAAACGAAAAGGCATATTGAAAGCATGAACGTACTGGAGAATGGCGTCTAGGTTGAGCCTAAACCTAGAAACCACCACCAGTATTAATCATAGAAAAAGGCCAATGAATCCTCTGCGGATCCACTGGCCTCTTCCTTATATGGGCATAAATTAACTAACATGTTCCTTCGAATCATTCGTCTCGAACCAGAAATCAAGGACTTTGCTAGACATTACGCGCTTCTGAATATATTCCACTTGTGCGGCGGAGAAATGTTGTTCCCATTCGATTGTCAGTTCTGTGCAAAGCTTTACGATTGTTAACAACTCGGACCATGCTACATATCGTTTGTACCAGAAAAATTGAGGGTGTTCGATCATATACGGATACAGGTCATCAAACTCTGTATGCTTACAATCAAGCGCACGTTCAAAATGTGTTTTGGCTTCCCCAAGCTTTGTCATAAAATATTCAATGGAACCATTTTCGATACCCATAGATGTCAGCCTCCTCTCATACCATGTAATCATTATAAAGGATAAATCGGTTTGAGGGAAGTCATGAACAAATTGTAAAATCAGTTAAAAGTGATTTGGCCATTCGCCAGTGAGGAAATACGAGCTAACGATTCCACACGAATGCCACGCTCTCGAATTGAGTTTCCACCAGCTTGGAAGGATTTTTCTACCGCAATACCTACACCAACAAGCTCCGCTTCGGCTTTTTCGATGATACGAATTAATCCGCGTGCAGCGTCTCCATTAGCAATAAAATCATCGATCAACAGAACTCGCTCGCCTTTGTGAAGCAAATGAGAGGATACCATAATGTCCGTAACAATCCCTTTGGTAAAGGAAGGCACACGCTCACTATACGTATCTTGATCCATAGTCAACGTCTTCTTCCGGCGTGCAAATACCATAGGAACCTCAAGATGCAAAGCTGTCGTATAGGCAATCGGAATACCGGACGATTCTACGGTAAGCACCTTGTCAGGCTTCGTTTCTCTAAATAATCTTGCAAATTCTTTCCCCATCTCCATGATGAGCACAGGATCCACCTGATGATTAAGTATGGCATCCAGCTTCAGTACTTGATCCGATACGACTACACCGACCTCTAGGATCCGCTGTTTTAACAATTCCATGATTCTAGCCCCCTAAACCTGTCTATTATGAGTAAGTTACCATATTGATGAAGTAGGTTTCAAGTCCCAATTTGTGAATATCCCTCTTTGGAAGTGAAACTTTTACTCTGTTTAAGGTGTCTATATGTATATAAGGTTCAGCATTTTAAAATTTGTCTACAATTGCTCACATTTAGGTAACTTGATGCATTGAAATAGAACCAGAAAGCAGTATGATTAGTAATGTTGCATTTTTCACTCCAATTATTCGGCAGAAAGGATAGATGACGATGAACAACCTGCTTAGACCCATCATGCTTGGCTTTGTGCCAGTCGCATTTGCTACATTCCTGTTAGCTGGATGCCAAGAGTCATCTGCTCCTTCCGGACAGCCTACTATAGATCCAACTAACCACGTACAAAATAGCTCGAATGCAGATAGCACACCTCCAGCGATCGTAGTAGCAACAGCGACACCAGCACCTTCAGCAACGCCGGAAGACATGGCGAAACACGAGGCACAAGTCGCAGGCACATCCAAAACGGATTTAACCGACATCCCGCAATTATCTGCGAGTGCGAAGCCAACGGCCAAGCCGAAGATTAAAGCAGAGGATGCGTATCAACAGGAGAAACCAACATTGATGGGCTTGAAGCTCGGAACGAGTAAGGACGTTGTGCTTGAACGTTTTGGGAAGGCGAAGAAACAATTCGTGATGGATGCAGATGAAGACGCGATTCAAGTTTATGACTTCACGGATTTCTCCGTAGGCTTCAATAAGAAGGATGTTCTTGAGTTCGTTGACGTCCATTCTACGGAGATAGATCCTGGACTTCGCGGATTACGCCTCGGCCAGAAAGTCCAAGACGCTATTGCGATTCTAGGCAAACCAGACACCAACTCAACCTATGTACTCTCCTACAAGTCGCAAGGAACACTGCTTAAGCTTGATATTGATCCGACGGAGAGCACCATCCAATCGATTAAGCTTTTCGCAAACCATTAATTTTGCAAAGAATACGAAATAAGACCATGAATGCTCCTCTTATAGGATGACACTCATGGTCTTATTTCATGTGTATGGGAATCAAATCGCTCTCCGCTTCCGGAATCGGAGGTAAATAGCCGTTCCTACAATGGCTATAACCGCTATACTCAATAAGCTTATTCCCATATATTTATGTATTAATTGAAATAAACCTTCCAAGTTACTGCCAATAAAATGCCCTAATGTTAAAAAGGTTGTACACCACAGCAGCGCACCTGTACCTGCAAAGAACAAATACTTATAGAACTTAACCCCGCTTACACCTGACAAATAACAGGTGAAATGACGAACCCCCGGCACGAAATACCCAAAGAAAACAGTCCAGAGCCCATACTTCTTAAACCAACCCTCGGCCCGTTCAATTCGGTTTGGCGTTAGTTTGAACCATTTGCCATACCGATAGAGAAAAGGTTTACCCACGCGATGACCGATTAAATAACTGACAACCATCCCTGTCATCGTGCCTGCGTAAATCACAATTAACGTTGTTCCAAAATCAAATGGACCTCCCAGTGCCGTTAACGAACCCACGAAAGCCATGAGAGTTTCATCTGGTACGGGTACCCCAACGATTCCGGCAGATAGCAAAAGGTATAAAGCAATATATCCATAATGACTTATGAAATCATATAGAAATTCCTTCACAAGCGACTCACTCCCGCGTTGTACTTCTACTTATTCATTCCCATTTTAACAGAAACGACAGCTTGCCCCAAGTTCCAGTCATGCACATGGGATCACGAACATACCTTGTACTATATCAAACGAAAGAAAGCGGGGCAATCTATGCGAACAGGTTCACAGATCGTCCGTGTTGCCTTTACCTACATTGGAACGGTTGTTGGAGCAGGGTTCGCTTCTGGACAGGAGATCCTGCAGTTTTTCACACGTTACGGATGGCTAGCCACATTAACGATTGCTTTATCCAGCATCCTTTTCATCTGGATTGGCATTAAACTCATGTTGATGGCTCATGATCTGAAGGCCGCATCTTATGAGGATTTGAATCGGGCTATTTTTGGCCAAAGAATCGGTAATGCCATAAGCTTGTTTATGATGCTCGTCCTTTTTGGGATTACAACCGTCATGCTCGCCGGGGGCGGAACGGTATTTGAGGAACAGCTGCACCTCTCTTACCAAACTGGACTCTTCGTAACATTAGTGCTCGCCTATTTCGTATTGTCCCGCGGAATTGGCGCTATTATGACAGTGAACTCAATCGTTGTTCCCATCATGCTGCTCTTCAGCCTGGTCATCGTCGTCTATACGTGGCATTCGCCGGCTTCAGGAAACTGGCTGCGCATAACAAGCGATGAACCATTAGAACAAATATGGTTCGCACCTTTCCTCTATACCGCCTTTAACTTAGCGATGGCCCAAGCCGTGCTCGTTCCAATGGGAGCATCTGTTCGCGATCGATCCGTTCTATACTGGGGCGGACTGCTTGGCGGTGCAGGCATTGGTCTGCTTCTGTTATCTGCACATTACGCACTATCCGCGCAAATGCCAGGTATCGCACAATTCGAGATCCCAATGGGAAATATTATTACCCGACTAGGGACCGTACCGCAAGTTGCTTATTTGCTCGTTATATACGGCGAAATTTTCACAACCTTTATTGCTGACGCCTACGGCTTGTCCCAGCAGCTTCAGCAGCGCATGAAACTAAACCCTAAGGTTATCCTGGTTAGTATCCTTATTCTCAGCTATCTGATCAGTCAAATCGGTTTCAAAATATTACTTTCCGCTTTGTATCCCTTATTTGGCTTTATCAGCGTGGTCTGGCTCATTCTGATGATCTGGCGTAACCGTAAGCGTGCGATGTAGGGCTCCTGACTGAATAAAACCAAGAACGACAACCAATCGTACAAACAACAGAAGCATGCCCATAGTACAAATAATGATTCCTGTGAGCAGGTAGGAGAAATGGAAATTGGCAATGACCGTTTGGTCTCGCCAAACAGCAAATAGCTCGGCTAACAATAGTAAAAGACCGATTATAAATAATAAGATGACCGCGTAATCAAAGACCGTCCATTTGGAAAAGTATTTAACAGCAATTTCAACCTGACCTGCTGGTTTGGGTGCTGCCGCCTGCTGCTTCCAAAGTTGATGAACCATCCAAGCTGTATATATGGCAACCCCGGTAACAAAAAGGCCCAGCAGGCCACCAATAATGGCCAATAGCAAGTTCATAAAGCTGCCCCCCCCCTTTATTCAATCCTTATTGCTGCTAGCCATGACGCAAGCCATAAATGAGAATAAGCGTTAGTAGGAAACAGAAGACGGGAAGTGAATAAAGGATGGGAAGAAGCAACCAACTTGGGAGACTCATGGCCGGAAGCCAAAACAGCTGTAGACGCTTTTCTCCAACATGACTCTCATCTTCCATGGATGATTTGACGGCTAGTGCTTCCGATGCCCCTTCATTCCATTCGATCTTCCCCTTCTTCCATCCGACCTGATAAGTAATTTCCCGATGCTCTTTCTTCTTATCGTTTCCTGATTCCACTTTCAATACCTCCATTGCTAACGCTTCTACAAGCGAATTAAGCGATTTCCGGGAATAACTCTCGCTGCCGCTTCCCGCACGTGGCTGTGACAGGTAAAGAGCAGAACTTGATGCCTGCTGCTTAAGTCTGCAAGAACACGCAAACATCTCTCCATCCGTTCCTCATCGAAATTAACGAGAATATCGTCCATCACCAGCGGTAAAATCGCCTTGCCAGCGTACTCCTCGGCGAGGGCAAAGCGCATGGATAAGTAGAGCTGCTCTGCCGTTCCCCGACTAAGCTGACTCGTATCAAGCGACTCTCCATTCGCTCGTATTGCTACTAAACGCTGCTCCCCGAATGGCGCTTTGACATGGGTGAAGGCACCGTTCGTCATCTTCGCAAAGTAATCCGATGCTCGCAGAAGCACGCCAGGCTGCCGTTCATGCTCATATACATCGCGGGCTTTCTTCATCAGCAGTGAAGCGAAGGAAGCTACTGCGTATTGATCTACTTGCTGCCGAATGGTCGCTCGATAAGCTTCAGCTTGAAGAAGATGATCCGCATGTTCCGCCCCTTGCTCCAACTTCTCAATTTGCCCCGCTAGCTTGCCAACTACTTCCCGAAGTTCATTCGTTTCCTGAGCCGTATCGGTTAATTGGCCTTGAATCGATGCCATTTGAAGCGCAATATCCTCTTCTCCATGGGTTTCCAAAAGCTCGGTGTAACTTGCAAGTAAGGAGCGGCTAAGTAACGTTTCGAGCGAGGATTCCAGCAAAGCTTGTTCTTCCGTCAGTTTCCTGCGTTCTTCCTGCTCCCTCTGATGAATACGCAGTTCTTCACCGTCTCTTGCCGAGGCTTCATGCAAAAGTTGTTCCAACCGAGCTTGTGTACGCTGCTCGTTGGTCTGCAGAAGCTGCAGCTCTTGCTCGGTTTCTGAATAAAGCTGCTCGCCATGCTTCTTCTCCGCAAGCAGCTTTACTTGTTCTTTCTCCTGTTCTTTCCAGCGTTTGAGCGCGAATACGGGTTCTTGACGTACAGCCGGTGAAAGCTGAAGGAGCTCGCTGACTGTTTCTTCAAAACGGTGAATGCTAACTAATAATGTCTCAAGCTTGGACTCCAGCTTATGCAGTTGACGAAGATTTTCCTGTCCCTGCTCAATCGTCTGGATAGTTTCTAACAAGGCATCTGCGGACAACCGTGTACTTAGTCCTAGCGATTGCAGCCAATGACTCCAATCTGACTGGAGCTGATCTGACTCCAGTGCAAGCTGCTCGAAATAGCCATTTCGCTGAACTTCTTGCTGCTGAAGAGATTGCAGCATCTCTTTCGTATCCTGCAGCTTCTCTAGTTTACGGAGCAGCTCGCTGCGTTGCTGCTTTTTTTGCTCAGCTTCACGCATCCAAGCATCCAGTTGAGGCTGGAGCATCTCAAGAGGCATGGAAGCAGGCTTCAGAGAATCGATGGTAGATGCTGCCGCAGCTTCAACAAAACCCATTTGCTGCTTGGCAAAGGGCTGGATTTGTTCTTGCAGGCGGCGCTCCAGCAAGCGAAGTTCTTCGCTCACACTCTCATCCCTGATTATTGGGGAAGAAGTCATCGCACGGGAAGAACGATTCTCTTTCGTACTACGATCGGAAACTAGCATATAGAGTCCAGTACCAGCAAATAAAAGAAAGGCACAGATAGCCGCTACCCAACTGCTCTGCCATAATAGCAATAATGGCGTCAAGATAGCCAATAGGCCGGCTATCACTATGAAGCGTTGACGAAGTCTCCGTGAGGCTGTTTTGCCTGCTTTCGCTGCTTCTTCCAGACTAAGCTGGAACTGATTTGCCACAGCAGCGCGTTCTTTTTGATGGGCAAGCTCTCTCACAAGCAGCTGCCACCTGGCATAATCTCTAGCTATTTGGTGCAAAGTGGAAGATGGGTCTGCTCCTCCCAATCCGGGAAAGGCTGAACCATCCGTTCTTACACCACTTTTATGTAAATCAGATTCCAAGCTCTTTACCGTGTCTTGGACGCGCTTGACCTGCTGCTGCAGACTCTCCAGCTCTGTTCTGACACGCAGCTCACTCTCCTTGCACTTATGAAACCTTTCTTTGTAAGCTCGTACCTGTTCACGCAGTGAAATCGTTACCGAGAAAGAGGCTAACTCTGTCTCCTCCCAGTGAACATCTATTTGTTTAAGCAGCCTGTCTACCTGCGCGCGTTGGTGCTCCTGCTCTACGCGCAATTGATCTACGCTGCATTTATTCTCTTCATACGTGGCTGCTTGTTCCAGCCAATGATTCAACTCGATCTGATGTTCTAGCAGATCTGGCACAAGCTCGATGGCGCGCAGCTGGCTCGTCAGGCTCATCTGACGCAGCAAGAGCCGAGCGCGCTCCGCATGGATGCGCTCCAGCTCTGCCTCAAGCGCGTCAAGCCTCGCCGAGGCATGCTCGGGGAAGCCCGCCAACGCAGGCAGCGCCGCAAGCTCCTGGCCGATCTGACGTAAGCGGATCCATCCGCTGCGCGCCTTGCCGGCCAGGCCAAGCCTGTGCAGCTCCGCGCGCAGCGACTCCTGCTGCCCCTCCAGGGCAGCAATGCGCTCCGCAGCTAGGCGGCGCTCCGCTCGCAGCCGATCATAGTCGGCTGCGGGGTCCCGGCTGCGGCGCAGCGACTGCTCCAGACCCTCAAGCTCCTTCAGGAGACGGTTCATCTCCTGATTGCGCCCGCGGGGTCTGTACAGGCCGTCAGCTTGCGCCGTCAGCTTGCGCTCGGCCTCCATGATGGCCGAGCCGCTAACACCAAGCCCAGCGCTATACAGATAGCCGCTGAGCTCATCCGTCTGCAGGGTGCGCAGCTCCTGCAGCTCGGTTAAACCAAAAGCGAACAAGCTGCGAAAGAGGTCGGCCGATAGGCCGCCCAGCAGCGTGTTCAGCAGGTCTTCGCCCCCGACGGTGCCACACCCAAGGGTGACCTTGACGAGCCCCGCAGAGGCTCGTCTGCCGCCTGCGGCGGGCGCATCAAAGCGCTCGACGCGAATGAGCTGACCCTGCTTATCAAGCAGGGTTAGCGCGCCTCCATAGGCGCCGCCGCCCAGCGGCTCGTATCGTTCCAACCGACTCTGACGAGTCGGGAAGCCGAACAATACCGCTCGGACGAAGCCCATGAGCGTGCTCTTGCCCGCTTCGTTGGCGCCATAAAACAGCACCAGCGGGCTGTCCGTATCAAGCTGCCGATCGCGCAGGCTGCCGAAGCCTTGAACCTGCATGGATACGATTCTCATCCATGTCACCCCCCATCCGCGGACAAAAGGTCCGCGGCTAATTCTTGTGCGGCGCGCAGCCACTCGCGCAGCCGTTCAGGCTCTGCCGCAGCCGGATCACCGGCTG
This sequence comes from Paenibacillus andongensis, assembly GCF_025369935.1. NCBI lineage: Bacteria > Bacillati > Bacillota > Bacilli > Caryophanales > Paenibacillaceae > Paenibacillus > Paenibacillus andongensis. The sequence goes on from NZ_CP104467.1 coordinate 5,504,669, forward strand.
CTTGCGGCAAGCTCTGAAGCGCGGCCAGCGCCTCGCTTGCAAACAAAGCAAGCGCTTCGTCGTCGCCTTGCAGCGCAGCCGAATACCGCAGGAGGTCGCCTAGGAAGCTCTTCTCCTGCTGTAAGGCCTCGAGGTCGAGCTCACTTGCCGTTCGGTCCTCGATCGATTCTACCCAGACGAAGCGGCTCCGCTCATCTTCGTCCTCACGCAGCTCGGCGGTCAGCTCCTGCAGCGCCCGCCCCTTGCGCAGCAAGCCATGCACGACGCTGCGCCCTTCCAGAACCAGACGAACGACGGCATCTCTGCCGTCCGCCTCTACCCGAATCCGCTCGAGCTTCTCCCCGAGCCGGTCTTTCAGTTCCTGCTCGGTCTGTATGTCTGCCACAGACAGCCGCTCTTGGAACCAACGAACCTGGTCCAACGCATGAAAGGTGAGCTCAGCTCGTCCATCTTCAGACATTTCGACGATGTAACATCCGCGTGGTCCTGTTTCCCGAATACTTCGGCCTTGCAAGTTCCCAGGGTAAACAATCGCCGGCTGCTGATGAAGCACATTCCTCGTATGTACATGGCCTAACGCCCAGTAGTTCATACCCGCTTCAAGCAAATCCTGCTTGCTGCAAGGGGCATAATTGTCATGACCGGGATCACCATCGACATTCGTATGCAAAAGGCCGATCTGACAGACGTTTACTTGGCCCGCTCTAAATTTGAGCGCTAAATTATCCGTTACCGCCGAACTTCGATACGAAATGCCATGAATCTGGGCTATGATGCCGCGATTCGGCTTTTCCACGTTCATCGTCTCCACTTGATCGCACGCAAAAAAATGGACGGCTGCCGGCCAATCCAGTTTCGCGGCACGTCCATCCTCCGGGTCATGATTACCATGAATAATGTAAGTAGGAATTCCCTGCTCAGCTAATTGCTCCAATGCTTTCTGGAAGCGAATTTGAGCGCGCAAGGAACGATCGGACACATCATATACATCCCCACTAACGAGTACAAAATCTACTTGCTCTTGTATCGCTAAAGCCACGAGTTCCTTGAGCGCTTCAAACGTCGATTCCCGTATTCGCTCACGAACCCGTTCAGGCAGCACCGACATGCCTTTGAACGGACTGTCCAGATGCAGATCGGCGGCATGCATAAACCGCAGTCGTTTCATAGCTCTAACGCCTTCCTATTCAGCTTTTTGGTTCATTCTCACTCTTGTCCTTATCCGCATGATCGATAATTTGATAGCTTTCATACACACTTTTCAGCTGCCGAAGCACTCGGTTCAATGAATAGGTTTTCTTCGCCTTCTCCCAGGCTGTTCGCGCTAAATTGTAGCGGAAGGTTGGGTCAATGACGACTTTTTCCAAAGCATGGCTAAGCGCCATCGCATCGCCGACCGGCACAAGCAAGCCGTTATGTCCATGTTCGATTTGCTCCGCAATACCGCCGACATCGGTTCCAATCAGTGCTAACCAGCACAACGCTGCTTCCGCAAATACGGACCCGAATGCCTCCGCGCGCGATGGCAGAACAAATACATCAAAGAAAGGCATAAACTCTTCTGGATGCAGCATATAGCCATAAAAAATCGTATCTTCATAAATATTATGCTGAATCGCGAGCTTCTCCAGCTCTTCTCGGCTTGGTCCATCGCCTATAATATGTAAAACGAAGGGATGACCGCGTTTTTTCAGCTCTCCGCAAGCAATCAGCAGCGTATCGAGCCCTTTGGCAGGCACTAGACGGCAAACGGTTATGAACTGAGTAACTGGATTTTCATGTGAAATCGGACGAAAACGCTTTTCATCGAAACCATTTGGAATCACGCCAATCCGTTCACTATCCTGCACATATTCCGCCATATATTGCTTGAACGAGTTAGAGACCGTGATGATCTGATCGACTCGTGCTTCAAGCTCCCCGTAAATTTGAGTTAGAAATTGATGCTCCACGCCATTCTCCTGAATGCGTCCATTCAAAATAAGCTCTCTCTCAAAACTAGAGTGAATGGTCAAGATAACAGGTGTTTCCGGATAAATCTGCTTCATGGCAAGTGCCGCAATGGGATGATGGGCATGGATGATATCATACTTTTTGGAAATTCTCAGCTTCGTCCACCAAACATAATCCTTGTACGTCTGAATGTATTTATCAACGATCGGGTTTCCGGCATATTTCCGCCAATCAAAAGTGACGAACTCCACTTCCTCAGACCCCTTGCCCCGAATCCGCTTAGGTAGCGAAAATAATTCCATTTCCCAGCCTTTTTTATTAAATCGGTCCAAAATATAGGGAACCATGGATGACACCCCACCCGGCTGTTCCGGGGGGAAAAACAATGCTTGCAAGATGTTCATTGCATGAGCCCCTCTCCCAAATCCTTGAGCTTACCTTCTTATTGTAACTTGTGTGCGCCGAATAGAAAAGAGAACACCTCCGAGCCTTTACAATCGATTCTATCCCTCTCCCGCATTTTCCTTTATAATAGAGTCACTACATGTCGAAAAACAGGGGATTTTGGAGGAAAGTATGAACGTTGCAGATCTGCTTTTCGGTGATTTAGCTTCATTATTATCGAATGCCATTATCGTTGTCATTGTTGCCCTTATGTTCGTAATCTCACTTCGATTATTTCTAGACCGTCGCAAAAAAGGCTACATGTCGATGACCATTTCACTAGTTATAGTAGGCATTCATTACCTATTACAATTATATTTATCACTCAGCGCTATTGATACAAGTTTAACCGCCTACATGCTGCTAATGCTTAAAATAATATCCTTCATCCTTATTAATATGGGGATCTATCAATTATACAATCGCACGAATCGTAAACAGTACATATTCTTCTATGGCTTAATGATTATGGGTTTTGTCGTTTCTATCCTTCATTTCAGTGTGCCGAATATGTATAGCGGTACGCATGAGCAGGTTAGATTGCTTCAGGATATTGGTCTCGAGCTCTATGTTTTTGTGCTAATCTTTCTCTGTTTCTACATGATCCCACCGTACATCGGCCAACAGGTCAAATATCAAATGGCATTGACGGTTTACTTTTTCATTCAATCCGTTCACCTTGTAAATGCCTATATGTATGGAAACGCTCAACCTTTGTTATCCATCGCAGCCAATGTCTTACCGATTATTTATTATTTTTTATTGTTTATGCTGCTATTTGAACGTGTCGTAGAGCTTATGCAGGCCATTTACAATTCATCCATAACGGACGGGCTTACACGTCTATATAATCGCAAATTTTTCTATAATCGCGTTTCCCAATATGTTGGGCGTCATTTGCCCGTGTACATACTGTTTAGCGACATTGATAATTTCAAGAAGCTAAATGATACCCAAGGTCATCAGATGGGGGACGATGTGCTCAAGCAAGTTGCGCTGATTATGAAAGAAGAAGCCGAAGAATGCGGCATTGCCGGCCGATATGGTGGAGAAGAGATGGTCGTCATGGTAACAGATCCTAGTGTCAAAATGGATGCGTTTGCGGAACGCGTTCGCAGTCGAATTGAGAAGGAAACGATTGTTACCGCAAGCATCGGCTACAGCAAGTATAAGAATGGCCTAAGCGCCGAAGAGCTTATCAAACAGGCAGATGAAGCCATGTATCGAGCAAAAACGAGCGGCAAAAATAAGGTAGTCAAGTATGCCTAACTAGAAAAAACCTCAGGCTCTGTCACAGGTCCTTGGTGTAAACCCATTTTTTTTGAGCAAAGGGAAGAATGTAGGGTTCCATGTGGGGTTCCATGTGGGGTTCCATGTGGGGTTCCATGTGGGGTTCCATGTGGGGTTCCATGTGCGGTTCCATGAGCTGTTAAATTCGTGGTACGAGGAGAAAAATTACTCAACGTCCCACTTTTACTGCGAAAGTGCAGGTATTTTTGCTAAAATCGTTTGAATAGAGGAAAAGCCTGCTATTGTGCGGGAATTTTTAGCTTTTCCATCCTAAGATTTAAAAAAACCACAAAAAGCCTGCACGATTGCAGGGATTTAGGATTAGGAGTGATTCTAAGGAAAAAGCATGTACAATTGCAGGCTTACCACAACCATAGTCACCTTCTCGTTAAAGTTCGCTGCCACCATAAACTTATACTATCTGTTAAATAAGGGAAGACCCAAGTAACTATAGGGACTTCCCTTATTTATTGCGATTGTATGTAAGTCTTTGAATAACTGCTTACTTATGTCGTGTTGTTATCTTACAAAAGGACAAAAAGAAGAGCAATGACCGCAGGTAAACCTTGTACCAGTAAAATCGACTTTTTCGCTGTTGCCCCGCCATACAAGGCAGCAATGATGACACAGATTAAGAAGAAAATCTCAATGGAACGACCTATGGATGCATCTGGATGAACGAGGCCCCAGACAAGACCAGCCGCAAGAAATCCATTGTATAAACCTTGATTAGCAGCAAGAGATTTGGTTTCCTGGGCTTGTTCCTTCGTCATGCCGAAGGCTTTCAAACCGCGAGGTGTCGTCCATAAAAACATTTCCAATATTAAGATGTAAATATGCTCTATGGCTACGATGCCAACAAATAAGGAAGCTAACATGAATACCCCCTCCTTTCAACGTCATTTTACTTGAAAAGTTGTCTCTTGGCTACAGAGCAGATTGTCTTCATCCCCCCTTCATTTTCCGATCAAGATATACTTACCTTGAAGTAAGCGTCGCACCTCAAGGTAACTTAATCACCTATATGTCAGTTCTTACATTTCCCGGGGAATGTCTCTATAATATAAATAGTTAGTAATGATCCCATATTGTACTAGGAGGTTAACAATCATGCAATATCGCAAACTCGGTAACAGCGGTCTCAAAGTCAGTGAAATCAGTCTTGGCAGTTGGCTCACATATGGTGGTTATGTCGGGGAAGACCCTGCCGTTCGTTCGATTGAACAAGCTTATGATTTGGGTGTTAATTTCTTTGATACAGCAAACGTATATGAACGCGGCGAAGCAGAAAAAGTGATGGGTAAAGCACTCTCCTCCTACCCACGGGAATCTTATGTCCTAGCTACAAAAGTGTTTAATACGATGGGTGATGGTCCTAATGATCGCGGTTTATCCCGCAAGCATATTAAAGAACAGGCCGAAGCCAGTCTACGTCGACTGAATGCGGATTACATTGATATTTACTATTGTCATCGCTACGACCCCGAAACTCCGTTAGAAGAAACTTTGCGTGCATTGGACGATTTAGTTACACAAGGCAAGGTTCTCTACATCGGTGTCAGCGAATGGACGCCAGCTCAGATTGTCGATGCTTATGCCATTGCAGACAAGCTTCTGTTAGATAAGCTCATTGTCAATCAACCGATCTACAACCTCTTCAATCGTTACATCGAAAAAGAGATTATCCCACTAGGCGAGTCTAAGGGATTCGGTCAGGTTGTCTTCTCACCGCTTGCACAGGGGCTTCTTACAGGCAAATATCGTGCAGGACAACCAATCGCTGCCGATAGCCGCGCAAGCAGCAAGAATTGGAGCGATAAGCAATTAAACGAAGATTCTTTGAATAAAGTCGCACAACTATCCGGAATCGCCGATGAGCTGGGCATTAAGGTCTCTCAACTGGCCATTGCTTGGATTCTCAGACAAAACAATGTAGCAAGTGCCCTTGTTGGCGCTAGCCGGCCTGAACAAGTCGTTGAAAACTGCGCAGCTAGCGGCATCCGCTTGACGGAAGATGTGTTACAAAAGGTAGAAGACATCCTTCAAGGATGAGGAGTACCCCTAGTTAGCTTGATGAAAACCCTTTACTACGTAAGGGGTTTTTCTTTTATTCATTATTTTCTTGACTAGACAGTCCGAAAAAGGATAATACATCGCGATTATACTAGATTCAATAGGATGAAAAAAAGCCATCCAGGATGCACGCATCTCGAATGGCTGTTCACTTACTTATTCATTTCCTTCATGGAAATGCTCTTTGCAAAACGCTTCTACTGCCGCAACTTCATCATCCTCTAGATCAAAATCCAAATAGAGCTGCGTCGTTTTCTCGTAAAGCTCGTATTTCATAATGCCAGACTTTTCCTCTTCCACGCTATAGATCGCTCTGATATATAATCCGCTTTCCGAGTATAATTCGTCATCTTCCTCAACTTCAATATCAATGAGAAATTCATATCGCTGCCCCGTCAAAATCCCAAATGGATCTTTCACCAATTCCACGGTATAGCTTGTCATTGTAAACACTCAACCACCCCTTCTTCATCTGCAGGTTATAGTATACCTGAAAATATGAAAAAAACTAAACTTTGCAGACGTATCTATTTTTTTATTCTCCATCGTGACTCGACTTCTTCTGTTTTCGCGACCAGTTTTTAGGATTTAAGTACCGTCTATATTTTCTTGCCACTTCTTTACCCAGAATGATGCCGCCTGTCCAGAAGGCAATCTCGCTAACGATAAGTAGACCAGCGATCCAACCAGCCATCTCACTTCCGGTATGAATGAAGAATGGAATCGTAAATGCCGACAAAAGAGCAGCCGCAGAGACGATCAGCAGCGCAATACCCAGTTTTTTCAAATCAAACTCTCCCTACTTTCAACTTCTACCCTTCAACTCTACTTGCCTTTTCCAACATTATCAAGTTTTTAAGATTAATAAATGAAGCATCCGATCTCGAATTCGAAAAAGGTATAGATTGAAAAAAAAGACCGCACAGCCTAAGCTGTTGCGATCTTCATTTCTAGCCATATCCGAAAGCCATCTATTCGCCTACTTAAGGCGCATTCGGTCCTACCTCTGTTACCACCAATGGGTGTTTCACAAAGGGTGTGCTCGAAGACCGTTCATCGGCTCCAATATCAGTCGTGGAGCGTGTTTCCCCATCCATATCTTCTGTCACAAAGGTGTAGGTTCCCAATGCGGCGTTGATCGCCGGACTGGTAGCGGACAATTTTTGCAACCCGTTAACAGTTGTAAGCAACGGATTGATTCCCCAAATTTGGGCGGCCGTCCTTGAGCTATTGTTGCTTACTGTACTGCCGAACCCCATATTCCCTTCGAATACGGTGTTGGTAGTCACAACTTCATCATATAAAGTACCCGTGGAGTTTCTCACGATATTATTAGCCACTCTGCTGTCCTGAGGTGCATACGTTTTACTGGAACCAACAATAATTCCTGTTGTGCTATTAACAATCGTATTGTTGACGACTTGCGCTCGGTAAATTTTCCACTGTGCTCTCAAATCATCAGGCGTTGGATTGGAAGGATACCCGCTCGTACCTCCATCATAATTACCATTGTCAAGAATAATGGCGTTAGCCGTAAGATTCTCCATGTAATTGTTGTATATCTTATGGTCGTTTCCATAAATACGGATTCCCGCTTCTTCCGTTTCTACTCCATCGCCAAGGAAGAAGTTTCCGTAAAAGGAGTTGTTATGACCATGTCTGGAGGTGAGCCCACCTTTGGAGGTCTTGAAAGTATTGTAGCGAACCGTGTTATTACTGCTTTTTACAGAAACGATCTCGGGTTCGCCATCGCAGTTCTCAAATAAATTGTACTGGATGGTATTAAACCCATTGGACAAGGAAATTCCCGATAATCCAAGGCGAATCGTTTCTTTGCCATTAGCCACCCACGGACCCACATCATGAAAGTAATTATACTCGATGACGTCATACTGAGAGATGTTTCCGTTACCATCGCCTTGATAGGCAATTAATGGATCCGTGTCGCTCTTGTTACCGAAGTCATTATGGTCGATTCGATTATGATGACTATTGACTCCACTAACCTGAAGCCAGATGAGGGTTCCTCCGGTTGCTTGCAGTGCGAATTGATTTCGAGTAACTCGAATGTTATTGGATCCATCTAGGAGAAGGGCTGTATTTCCTAAGTTTGTAAATTTAAGCCCCTCGATAACAACATTGGACGAGTTTTGAATTTGGAGAGACGCTCCGCCAGAAATAATGGCTAGCCCTGGATTAGCCGCCTTGATCGTAATGGGGCTGCTCGATGTGCCGTTTTTGTTGCTCAAAACGAAGGGGCCTGTTTGTGAGTAGGTCCCATTAGCGAGAACGATCGTAGTACCCGCGCTTGCATTGCTCAAGGCCGTTGTTAGCTCTGCGGATGTGGAAACAGGAATACCAGGAGTAACAGGAACAACACCATAGATTTCTACCTCCGTGTAACTGTTCCATGTGTTGAGGGAGTTGCCATGCCCAACAATTCGAACATAACGGACTGGCGTTACATCAGGGAAGTCAAAAGTCTGTAAGCTTGTATTCAAACTGCTCGTCACGTTAGTCTGAACTGTTGTAAAATTCACATTATCCGTGGAGGTTTGCATATCGAAACTGGAAGTTCTTGTATCCCCGCTTAAAAATGCAATCTTAATGAAAGCGACTTTTACATTTGAGCCCAAATCGTACTTGATCCATTGCCCATTGCCGTTAGCAGACCAGCGTGTGGTTAAGTTTCCATCTACTGTATTCGCAGGCACATTCCCATCATCCGCACTAGCGGTCACGGATGACCCTGGGACGGAGAATTTCGAGTCCACGGAAGCGCTTGCAGAAGTGTCTCCGTAAATTTCCACTTCGGTGTAGCTATTCCATGCGTTCACGGAGTTGCCATGACCTACAATCCGCACATAGCGGGCGGGGTCTACATCCGGAAAATCAAAAGTTTGCAAGCTTGTATTCAAGCTACTCGTAACGTTAGCCTGAACCGTCGTAAAATTAACATTATCCGTAGATGTTTGTATATCAAAATTCGATGTTCGCGTATCCCCACTTAGAAAAGCGATTTTAATGAAAGATACTTTTTTAACAGAGCCCAAATCGAACTTAATCCATTGCCCGTCTCCGCTAGCAGACCAGCGGGTCGTTAAGCTTCCATCCACCGTATTGGCAGGGACATTCCCATCGTCCGCACTCGCAGTCACGCCAGATGTCGCGACCGCCAATTTAACGTCAGCCGCATAACCTGAAAAAGGGATCATGGCAAGAAACAAACTAACCAATAACATCATAATGCCTGCTTTTTTTCCTTTTCCCATCAAAACATCCTCCTCTAATCTTGGTTTCATTAACGAACAACCAACCTTCTAACCCTTGAACTCCTTTCATCGTCGTCGAGTGCGCACTCACCCTCAATTCTATATAAATCATAGAGATAATAAATCTTCATAATCGTAAATTCATCTTTAAAATCGAAACTACAGACCCTCATTATTTCATTTGGATATTCAAATATGGATGTAAAACAAGAAAAACCTGGCCGTTGGCCAGGTCCTTTGATTCATGCAGCACGGGAGCAGGAAAAAAGGGAGTGTCCTGAGTTACCAGGACATCCCTCCACGACCTTGCCTTCACATTTTCACAACCAAAGCAACGGTTGTCGGATGGCCATATTTCGGCGCACCTCCAAACTCGCAGGGCTTTTATCCAGCTCGTGCCACAGCTTCAGCAAATCATCAGATTTGTAAGCAAGCCCCGCGAATAATAGAAACGATATCCCGACAGGCCAGTCTTCAAAGCACTCCACATCATGCCTGTAAGGCCATGCAGCTTTATTTAACAAATATGGCGTCAAAAAATCGATTCCCTTCCGGACTCCCCTTCCATCGGGTAATTGAAAATCCCATAGGTTATCACTCGGAGTCGAGAGGATGTGGCAGAGAGTGACCAGATTATCCAATGCGAAGATGGAATAAGCGTAAGGCTTAGTTCGCGCCAATTCCCTAGGTAAACTGCCGTTCTGATCCATTTGCTCAACCAGCAGACGGGTCTTGAATTGTTCCCGGCAATATGCAAGCATCTCTTGATTTCCGGTCATCCGTCCAAAGGCAGCTGCTTGCACGAACCAGCAGATCCCATGATTATTGGACGCATCCCTTTCTTCAATACCTTGAGGGTGAGTGCTTATCCAATTCGAGTAACTGGAGAACCAATCAACGAGGCCCCTACTTATAGCTTCGTCCACACGCGAAGACCTTTGTAAAACTTCAAAGGCAACCGTTACGTCGATCAAATGAAGCGTATCGATAATCCCGATTCCCCTTCCCTCACATACGCCAGGAATCGCTTGGGCATACAGCAGATGCGGATTCATTCGGGTCTGTTCATCCAAGAAAAACCCCTTCAAAAGCTGAACCGCTTTGGCCACATACCGTTCATCCTCCGTGATCCGATAGGCCGAAGTCAACCTGACCACATGCGACCTCATTAACCGCAGCATTTTCCGGTGATGATCGAAATTGCCAGGATTACTTTCACCATCTCGGCGAATATACGGCAGTCCGTTTTCCGTATCTGGATTCGGCCACCAGTAATCGCCATTCGAATAATAATCGTGCAAGCCCCCAGGACTTTCAGGAGCAATATGATCTGTTAGATGTATCATCGGGGCGTGAAGCGATTCCTCCGCATCATGAAGAATTTTGTCCATATCAAAGTAATCTTTCCATTGTTCCTTGCGTAATTTTAAGATTATCATCTTCAAGCTCCTCCCCTGCAAAATACTTACTTTCCAAGATCTTCTATGTAAAAGAATTTGGTCTGTGACCCACTAATTCCATAATGGAATTAGTGGGTCACAGACCAGTGATGCTAGAAAATACGATTTTTCCAGCCTAGCAGCTTCGCAATGGCTTCAACGTAATAATAGTCTCCGTAGATCAAGGAAACATCAATGTTCTGTCCGGCGGGGAAGTTGCCAGTTCCGCCAAGCAGGATCGCCTCGTGTTCCGGTTGATCCCATGTCGCATAGTTCTGGGTCAAGGAAAGCAGGATCCGTTCCGCTGCCCGTCGATAAAGTGCGCCCTCAACGGCTGGAAGTGCATCAGCCAGCTCAAGCAAACCAGACGCAGCGCAGGTTGCCGCAGACGTGTCGCGCGGAAGACCCTCCAATGATTCGTCTGCGCGGAAATCCCAATGCGCTACATAATCCTCAGGTAAACAAGCAAGGAAATAGTGTGCTACGCGTCTAGCCGCATGGAGATATTTGGTATCCCCTGTATAACGGTAAGTGTTCGCCATACCATGCAGCGCCCAGGCTTGCCCACGGCTCCAGGAAGAGTGAGGTCCTGCCCCCTGCCCGCCAAGAGATTCGATGAGTTCACCCGACCTAGGGTCAAAGCTAAGAATGTGATTCACAGATCCGTCTTCTCGGATGAAATGTTCCACCACCGTATCCGCATGTGCCTTCCCTACATGCTCAAACCGCGGATCAGCAGACTCTTGTGCAGCCCAAAATAATATGGACAAGTTCATAGACGAATCTACGATAGACCAACCGATTTTTTCTTGATTCCATGCTCTCAGAAATTGACCAGCCAGATTGAAGCGTCCAGTTAAAAAGTTTGCCGCAAACAGCCCCCGGCGCTTACCATCCTGATCACCTGTTAGCTTGTATTTGATAACCGCCGTCGGCAGGAATTGAAAGCCGACATCATGATGATAGTTGTTAGCCTCGATCATCTTCTTTTCAAACTTCTCATCCCAGCCCCAAGCTGCCTTCTTGTAATGCTCCTTACCGGTCATTTCGTGCATAATCCACAGGATGCCAGGCCAAAAACCGGATGTCCACCAATCGTGCCGCATATCATCATAGATACCGTTTTCCTTAGCGACGTGCGGAGATTTATCCCCGAGCTGCTCGATCATTCTATCTACTTTAACCTGCAGCGCCTCCCATACGTGAGGCAGTGCTTCCTTCATACTTGCCGCGTTCTTCCACTTGTCAGCTTGAATCGTTGTCTTGTTCTCCATTCGATTCGCTCCTTTGGTTTATTGTAAGGTGATAAAAGCAGTAGCCAATCCTTCACACTTCGCGCTAACGACCGTAGTCGGTAGATGAGTTACCTTGCCTGCTTTGACCGCAGCCATGGCTGGTCCCCCCGCAGATATGAACGCAGTCTCACCGATAGCAGCTGCACTTCCTCCTAACGGATCGATATAAATCCCCGCACGTCCAGTTGCCAGCTGTACAAGCTTCGAACCATGGATCGTGCCAAGACCATCAAGCAGCTTGCCATCGCCGCTAAGACCAAATCGAATGAAATGAGAAGCATCTGGACAAAAAACACCCTTCTCGTCAAACATACGCGCTTCCACATAGATCCGACCATCATCCTGTTTCACTGACGTAAGCTGAAGCTCCGCCGGGTCCCCCCATGTCTCTGTCTGGTAATTGAAGATCAGCTCATCTTTCACGATGATACCTTCCTTCTCAGCGATAACCTGCACATGGTTCAGGCCAGGATGGAAAGCCGTGCTCCAACGTAGACCCGCACATGGAAAGTCTTTGGAATCTCGCTGTTTCACGCCTAAACTAACCCCGTTAAGGAAAAGCTCTGCCTTAGAGCAATTGGAGTAAACCTTTAGGAGCTTCTGCTCCTCTTCAGCACCCCATCGGACTGGCATCGTGTGACCGTAGATACGCACCATGGGTTCCTTGGACCAGTAGGATTGGAAGACATAAAAGGCTTCTTTCTTCGTCAAATCACGTTCCACGATTCCCTTCATATTCAGATACGGAATCGGTGAGTCCGGACGGACTGGCGTGGCGAAATCCTTGAAGGACCATTGTGCCGCACCTGTCAGCCACTCCATTTCCTCTTGGCATTTTAAATACCAATCGATCATTTCACAGAAGTACGTCTCTGACCAATCCCCGTCTCGAGAAACTCGCGTTTCGCCTCCAGTCAGTAAATAATCCCCGTCTCGCTCCTCTGTAGCTCCATCTCCGTTAGGGATAAACTCGAAACCTGTATACGTTTTCTCCACATGCCGAGTTGGCAAATTATCTGCTCCCCATTCCATATGGAAAAAGGAGTCTACTTGTTCGAAGGCCATCCTGCAGCTTTTCTCGTAATCTGTGTATATCCCTCGATACCACCCTGCCCAAATCGAAGGCGAGTAGACATCAATAATATCTTTGCAAAACTCACATCGCCGTATCGCGGTCAGACGCCCCGTATCCAACTGGTGTGACAGGTCATGAAGCTCTTGCATAAAGCTGCGGATTTCTTCTTGGTCAAAATAATCAAAATCGCATTCCCAATCATTTTCATTGCCAAGCCCCCATAGAATCACGGACGGATGATTGTAATGCTGAGAGATCATCGCGCTTAGCATATCGCGACATTGCTGACGGTAAGCTTCGCCCCCTAACCCTCCACGGCACCAAGGGATTTCCTCCCAAACCAACAGGCCGAGCTCATCGCAAAGATTCAATACAATTCTCGATTGCTGGTAATGCCCGAGCCGAATAAAGTTAGCGCCCATGCTCTTAATCAATTGCATTTCTTCCCGAATCATCTCTTCTGTCATCGCAGGCCCAACACCGGCATGATCCTCATGACGATGAGTTCCGCGAAGCAATAAGCGTTCACCATTAAGCTTGAACGGCCCTTGCTTCATAAACTCAAAGAAACGAACCCCGAATCTCTCGTAAAGCGTTGTCTCTCCATGGACACTCGAAAGTGTCACCTTACAACCATACAAGACAGGTTGATCCGTCGACCAGAGCTGAGGTGTATCAAGCTCGAATACCGTTAGCTCCTTATCCCCATCCCACGGCATTGCGTTCACATTTGAAACCGCTATCACATGACCCGATGGGTCTGTTAGTTGGATCGTCAATTGCAGGTTTTCGTTCAAGCCCCTTGGATTATATAACGCAGCACGAACTTTCACTGTACAGGAAGTTAGCGAATTAGGGCCGGAAACCATCGACTTTTGCAAATCTTGTATGTCCGTCTCGATATGTACTTTCTCCAGCGACACCGCTGGCACATAAACTAAATTCAGATAGCGATACACACCGCCATATAAGTGGAAATCGCTGGCATCTGACGGAATCGTCTCCAGCTCACGGCTGTTATCGCACATGACGGCTACGGGAACTTTCCCCCCATAGCGTTCAATTTCCCGCGCTCGTTCGGCGGCTTCCGTAATATCTACCGTGAATTCATCATACCCACCAAGGTGTTCTCCTACCTGCTCGGTATAAACAAATACATTAGAACGCTGACCAGTTCCTTCGAAGTGCAAGAGCGTTCGCCCATTCGGATACGGGTTGTTCACTTCCAGTTTCGTGCGATACCAGCCCTGCCCTTGATAGTACTTACTGTCCGGGTCCATCGTATCCAAAGCATTGTAAGAGTGCGGAAGCTCTACTTGCTTCCATGGCACGTTATAGTGATTTTGGAGCTTATCGCCCCGCCATACCTCCCATACGCCTCCTAGACTCCCACAGTAATGCTCCCAATTCTGATTCAACCTTTGACCAAGCAATGTCTATCACTCCCACCGAAATTCTTGCCCTCAGTATAGCAAAAATCAATCGAACAGAGTGTAGTGCTCTTATGATAAAATGTTGTTGTATTATGATTTAACAGATTAGAGAAGATGGGAGTCATTCTGAGTATGAAGGTAATGAATTACTTGAACCTGAATCAACATCCGGCACATCTTCAATTTTATCGAAATCGGACGAATGCATTCGCGGAAATCTATCACGCACATCAAGGTATGGAAATCCTCATCGTCCACGAAGGCACCGGTACAGTCATTGTGGAACAACAAATTTTCGATCTGGCTCCAGGTGTGCTCTTTTACTTCAGACCTTTTCAGCTTCATCGGATACGTATGAACGAAGCAGCCCATCAAGCGTACATCCGATCATTTTTCGTATTCGAACCCGATGTGCTTGATGGCTGTTTGGCGGCGTTCCCTTCCACACGTGAATTTTTCCAGAAGCTTTGGAGAGACCCCCTATCGATTCAAATGATAAGTGGACTAGATACGGAGGCTCTTCATAACATACTCCAAGCACACCAGCATGCAATTGAGCATGCCAAACCGGAACAATTGCTCGAAGAGCAATTATTCTTCTTAACCAACTTGATGCATCATCTGAAAACTTCCTATCCAAGAACCGGTTATCCCCTAAACTCCGAACGTAATGCCAAAGTAAAGTCATCATCCATTGCTGAGAAGGTCATGGGATGGATCGAAATCCATTACATGGAGCCATTTGAACTCAATCAACTCGCACAGGCTATTCATTTATCACCAAATCACATATCCGCGGTATTTAAGCAAATTGTAGGCAGCAGCATAACCGAATATTTGACTGCTAGACGCATTCGTCAAGCCTGCTTATTGCTTAAAACAAGCGACATCTCTATCCAGGGAATCGGGCTGGCTGTCGGGCTGGGAAACTTCTCTTATTTTTGCCAAATGTTCAAGAAACACGTAGGATTGACCCCCTGTCAGTTTAAAAGGACGTCAGGCCAACCCTAATATGAAAAGACCAAAGAGGACTATTCCATAGCCCTCAATCTTTTCTTAGCGTCCTACGGACTCTTTTTGATCCGCATGATAATATTTAAATAACCTCAGATTTTTCAAGCTATTTGGTAAGGCATCCTTTTTTGATTCAAGCACTTCTGATGGCAATTTGAACAATGTTGCTATGTTTTTGGGGAGTGTTTGGTTGGGGACAGGCACTTTCTTTCTACCGGGGACAAAGTTTTTAAACGAAGCGATCTGGAAGCCCCAATCTCCGAAGGAAGGGACATAAACAAAGTAGCTTTTCGTCTTCATGCCTATGCTTCTCAATGTATGATGAATGCTCCAATAGACACGCGGCATATCTTCTGTCGAATTGGATTGGATGACAATCATACCACCTGGCGCAAGCGATTTAACTACGCGTTGAAAGAATTCTTTCGTGTACAGCTTACTAATCACTTTGTCTGATGGATCGGGAAAATCAACGATAATCACCTGATAGGATTTAGAAGTAGGGAAAAACAATTTAGCATCCATTTGATGAATCTTCACGCGCTTATCAAATAATGATCGATGATTTAATGTAGATATGGGTTTTCTTTTGGCTATTTTGATAATTTTGGGATCCAACTCCACCAAATCAACCGTTTTTACATCCTTGTATTTAAGCACTTCTCTTACTGCGAATCCATCGCCTCCGCCTAATATCAATACATGCCGTCGTCCAGTTGACATCGTCATTGCCGGGTGAACAAGTGCCTCATGATAAAAACGTTCATCCAATGAACTGAATTGCAGCTGCTTATCTAGATACATCCTTACATCTTTCGCTTCGAGCAAGACAATATTTTGAAACCGACTTTTACCTTTATATATGATTTTAGGTTTCCTTTGCATTAAATGCTTTAGTGTGTATTGATCCCATATATCCCCCCGCATTTGATTAAGCTTTGGTTTTCTAGCTATTACCTTTTTAATCTTACTTGGAGTCTTTGTCATTTTTTGCAATGATTTCACCTCACATCATCTTTTCAGTTCCCTTGAGTTTCCCACACAAATTAAAATTATGATATGCCATATTTTTCGGGAAAGTGTGGGCTGCATGCAGACAAGGGAAAGAGAATTGAATCTATCGCTTTATGATCGGCTAAATCATTGGGTCCAAAGAATGAATGGGGTGCAGGATTCCCTTATAGGCAAAAGAAGCATTGCCGGTTTCTTCTGAAACGACAAGCACAAGAGCATCGGTTCGCTCTGTCAAACCTATCGCGGCACGGTGTCGTGTCCCCATCTTCTTTTCAACCGTAATATTAGATACTGGCAGCACATTCGCAGCCGAAACGATTCGATCGGATTGAATTAAAAGGGCTCCATCATGCAGCGGGTTGCCAGGATAAAAGATGGCTTCCACTAACGAGTACGTCAATGTTGCTTCCAACCTAATGCCAGAGTGCATAAACATATCCAGCAGATCGTTCCTCTGGATCACGATCAAAGCACCATGCCTTCGTTCCGACAGATGCTGAATGCAAATGGACAAGTCTAAATAATGGGTTGTGAATGAGGATAAATAACATTGCAAATAGAAGGAAGCAGCTATGGATTCGACTTGTTTGAAGGCTTCGCGAATGTCGTCAAATCGACTTAAAAGACAGTTGTTTTCATCATTATCTAAGGTATCCAAGCTGCACTCTATTTCAGCAGAAATGTGGCGCAATTGTTGCTTCAACTGTTCTTTCATCGGGGATATATCGCAATTTTCTTGCTGCACTCGGCACACCTCAGAACTTGATTTTATATTCACGAATAAGTTGATCAACCACGGTATTCTTATCATTTACTATGTCAAATAATGAAGAAAAAACTCGCTCTATTGAAAAATAGCGAGTTTTGGGGCATGTTCATTTTCCAATTCAAATTAAAACCTTGCGACTATTAAGATGCTGTCACATTATTGACCGTTTGCGTTGCCGTTTTGGTCAGATTATTCAATAAAGGATTGTGAACGATTGCATTTCCGGCTTGTGTGCCGAGCCTTTGTCCTAGACTGTTACCCAATATACCACCGATAACGGATCCAACGACGGTCCCAACACCAGGAAGAACCGTAGTTCCAAGCATCGCTCCATACTCAATACCGGCCATGATGCCGAATGCCCCTGTTACATTTCCCGTTGTTTTCACGGCAAATTCTTTTTTATCCATTTGTCCCTTTGTTAAATCCCTCACATCTTGTAATTCAGATATTCCTCCGGAAATAAGACCTGCCCATAATGAGCCACCTTGTAACATGTGATCTCTCCTTCTTTTTTATTTTTCACATATGAAAGTATGCCCCATTCCTTTGAAAATTCATTAAATCAGACACTTCCAACATTACCCTCATATTTCTTTCGGGATCGGATCTTCTGTTACCCTCATACTTTCCATCTGCTCAGATGGAAACGGGGAAGCCGCTTCTTTGATTTGGTCCTTCATCTCGAGCCACGCTCCCGTACCTTTAACCGCAAATTTGCGTACGGCTTTTCTACCTTCTGGAGATACAGCAAGTACGAGTGCCGCTGCTCCTAGGATAATTCCGAATAGAGATTTACTTTTCATAGGTTAACCCTCCAACAAAAATTTATTTAAATAATTCCATAAAATGAAATTTTTTATACGAAATAAGTTCCTAAGTTTCAGGAAGTTAACAAATGAATATTTGAATTATGGACTGTGAATAATACCCAAATCAATATCCAAGTCAATTCATCATGGGGTAAGGAGAGTAAAGGGATGTATTCATTGCAAAGCAAGAACAGATTTCTCCACGTTTTGCCGGGGAGATTACGCATGGAAATCTGCGGCCTGAAGGGAAGCAAGCTTACTGCCGATCTACTTATCAAAAGCTTCTCGACATGTAAAGGAATTTACAAAGCAGAGCCATGTATTCTAACAGGCAGATTGCTTCTTCTTTACGATGAAAAGCGGATTTCACAACAAGATATTTTCGGGATTATCCGAACTACGGAAGAACAGGTTTGCCTTCAGAATACCCCAGGGCACGCCCTTGACAACGTCGTTTCTATGAAGGAAGAAGTAAAGCAGGAAGTTGCAGCAGCACAAGATGTTGACCTTGAACTACCTGAAGACATCAGAGTTCTTCCTCAATTGCAAATCCCAAGTACGAATCCAATCGCAGGGAAAATCCCCCTCCCTCTGGCTTTGTCTATGGGCGGGCTGGCTATTCTGGGAGCGAAGCAATTGTTTATGGGACGCTCGGCATTGGCAAGAAGTCCGGCTCCTTTCTATCTATCGGCTCTCGTTTCCGTCATAACGGGTTACCCGTTCTTAAAGCGTGGCGTTCAGAACTTCTCAGACAAGAAACAAATAAATTCCGATCTTATTTTAGGAACAAGTGCGTTAGCTCTCGCACTTATACGCGAAAACTTAGTCGTGTTAGCTGGTTTAAGTCTGTTACAATTCGTTAACTGGAAGAGAAGTCAGTCTGTCTTACAATCGAAACAAGATGTTTCCTTGTCGCCCGATATTCAAGTGTACAGTGAAAGGGCCAGCAAATTGGGAATGATCGCCGCCGGAGTAACATGGGCGGTAACCCGAAATCCGCTGCGTGCAATCGCTGTTCTTCTGGCAGCAAATCCGCGGCCCATGACTTTACCCGCTGCATGTGCTTGGAATCAAGCTGGTCTTGTTTCTGATGAAAGAAATTATGTCCTTCCGGCAAAAGGATCATTGTCTCAACTTGCACGTACGAAAACCATGTTAATTGAAGACTCATCTCTCCTATTTGACCCTCCGGAAATTGAAGAAATAGAGTGTCTGACAGTGAATGAATCAGACGCAGATAAAATTGTTTGTTATGCAGCGTCATTGATGGCCAAAAGCAACCATCCTTGGAAAGATGAGATATGGAACAAGGCCAAACAATCGTGTCGTACGATTCGCACCGCATTTCATGTCGAAGAAGATGAACAAGGAATGAAAGGAAAAATAAATGATTCCCGCATTTTGCTCGGCAGTTTCAAGTATTTTGAGGAGCATGGCATTGATTGCTCCGCATTTGAGTTAAAAGCAAAAAGACTGGTGAAGAAGGGCAGCAGTGTCCTGTTCGTAGGAAAGCAAGGAATCAAGAACAATGAATGTTTAGGTCTAATTGTCAGACATCAAGAAACCGCCATCAATGAACAAGGGCTTACAGCGGCATCTTTTTTAGAAAAAGGTTGGCGCATCCAGTTATTACATAACAGTTTGCAAATCAGTGATGAATTGCTTTCCCGGTTCGGCATGGAAGTAAATTGGTTAGGACTAGAGCATGGTGAAATCATTGAAAAAATCGCCGCCATGCAGCAGCAAGGCGAGGAAGTATTATTTGTCTCAAGTACAGAGGAAAATTCGATCAATGCTTTTTTCAAAGAAGCAGGCTTAGCCTCAATTTCCGTTAATGAGTTGAAACGTATTCAGGAAAGTGCTACGTACGCCGAGATCATTGATCAAACCGTAAACCAACATGCTTCTGTTTCGAAAAAGTGGAATATATTAGGCAGCGCATTAGCGACGTTCGGAATGATGAGCGCCCCTATCGTCAATTTAGCTGCAGATGCTTTATCTCTTGTATTTATGTCCAGATCGAAAAAAATAAGCGAATCATTCCCAGCCTTATCATCAAATACGTACCAACCAGAAATAGCTGCTGCTTTGGAGGCTCCTCCTATTTGGCATGCCCTTTCAAGTGAACAAATCACCCGAGATTTCCATGTCGATCCAAAGCAGGGTCTGACGACTGAGCAAGTTGTTTCGCTCCGAAATCGTTATGGTTCGAACCAGCTTGAAAGCAAACAACCAACCCCTTGGCTCGTCTCCTATTTGGGACAATTCAAGGAATTTACAACTCTCATTCTGCTCGGCACCTCAGTTCTAGCTCTATTTACTGGCGGCGTATTCGATGGCATTGCCATGGGATCTATCCTTCTCGCTAATGCTGCCATTGGGACGATTCAGGAGCGAAAAGCGGAGAAGGTCGTCGAGACGCTGAATCAATTTCAACCGCCGGTCTGCCGAACAATAAGAGACGGCAAGCAGACAGAAATGTCTGCAGCTGAATTGATACCTGGCGATATCGTTAGCTTTGAAGCTGGGGATCGTGTCCCAGCCGATATACGTTTGATTAGCTCAAGGAGTTTGCGTGTCAACGAAGCCGCCCTAACGGGGGAATCGTTACCCATTGAAAAAAACGAATCTGCTTTGAGGGAAGATTGTCCTCTGTCCGATCGGAGAAATATGCTTTTCATGGGGACGGATGTATGCGCGGGTAAAGGGATCGGTGTCGTTGTACATACCGGCATGCAAACCGAGATGGGCCATTTAATGTCCCTTATGAAGAATCATGACAAAGAAGTTACTCCCTTGCAGGAAAAGGTAACGTCTATAAGCAAAAAATTTGTCAAAGGCGCTCTTGTGGCTGGCGGACTTGTCTTCATAACCGGACTGCTGCGCGGTATACCGATTACGCAAATGATTACGACTTCCATCACGCTGGCTGCTTCTGCTATTCCCGAAGGACTTCCTGTTACGATTACTATTGCTTTAAGTGCGGGAATTTTCCGAATGGCTAAGAAAAACGCGTTGATTAGAAAGCTTTCTTCCTTGGAAACATTAGGTAGAACAACGATCATTTGCACCGATAAGACAGGCACTTTAACTAAAAATGAGATGACCGTTAAAGCCCTTTCGACGGTTGATCGGGCATGGACAATCACAGGTGACGGGTATGATCCGACAGGTCAGTTCGAAGAGGTCATGCCCGAAGTGGCAGCCACTTCCGCTGCTGCTGTCCAATCGGATATGCAGGATCATCACCATAATCCTGATTTGAAGCGACTTCTCCAAATCTGTGTGCTGTGTAATAACAGCAAACTCGAACAAGAGGAAGGAAGATGGATAACCAAAGGAGATCCAACCGAAGGAGCACTTCTCACGCTGGCCGCCAAAACCGGATTATGGGAAAAGAATATGTCCCATTGGCATCGCGGACTTGAAATACCGTTTGACTCGGGCACGGCCAAAATGAGTGTTATCTGTAAAGACACGATGACTGAGCAGGAATGTTTCCTGTTTTCAAAAGGAGCCGTTGAAACCATCGTTCGCCATTGCAACCGATATCAAAAGAATGGTGAAATTTTCCCACTATCGGAAGAGCAAAAACAGCTTATTTTACAACAGAATGAGAAACTTTCTTCAGATGCCTTGCGCGTACTTGCCTTCGCTTATCGTCCCATGGATGAACATACGAATGAGGAGGGAATGGACGAGAAGGAAATGATTTATGTAGGTATGGCAGGGATGATGGACCCTCCGAAAAACGACGTTGCACACAATATCCAAGAGGCTCTGGAGTTAGGCGTGAAGCCCGTTATGATCACAGGTGATCATCCGATTACCGCCATTGCCATCGCGAAGCAGCTTGGCATCTATAATGGTTCTCAGAATGTTATTAGTGGGTATGAGCTTGAACGTTTATCGGATGATGAACTGGATCGGATTATCGACCAAATCACTATTTTTGCGAGGGTTACACCGGAACATAAACTTCGAATCGTTACTGCTTTTCAAAAGCATGGACATATTGTTGCCATGACGGGCGACGGCGTTAATGATACCCCTGCTATCAAACAAGCCAACGTTGGGATTGCAATGGGACGAACAGGAACGGAAGTTACCAAAGAAACGGCGGATATGGTCTTAACCGGAGATCATTTTGGAACAATAGTTGATGGTGTTAAAGAAGGCCGAACGATCATAGGCAATATCCGTAAAGCACTTGGATGTTTATTGACCGGTAATTTAGCAGAGATTATCGTAACTAGCGCTGCTGTCATGGTCGGACTGCCGATTCCTTTAGTCCCCATTCAAATATTGCTGATGAATTTGCTGACGGATGCTTTGCCCGCGATGATTTTGGCTGTAAATCCAGGAAATAAGACCAAACAGACGAAACGAAATGATATCGTTGATAAGGCATTGTATCAAAAAGTGATCACCAGAGGACTCCTTCTTGGATTAGGTTCAATTGGCTTATTTGCGGCAAGTATTGCTGCTGGGGCACCTATTCCGGTTGCGCAAAGCATGGCATTCGCGACGCTTGTTGCGGGACAATTGATCCAAACCTTTTCGTGGCGTCAAGAAGGTTCGGAGGAAACGGTTCGCGATTGGACGAAGGACCGGTTTTTAATTGGTGCACTTGGCATCTCTTGGCTGACTTTACTTGCTGCCTTGTATATACCGCCTTTAGCCGGATTTTTCCATACCGCCCCCCTCTCTTTCCAACATTGGATTCCCATTATCGGGGTAGCCGGATCTGTATCGATTTTATCAAAACCGCTGCTTTCCCTCATTAAGAGAATTCAAGACAATAAAACTTTGCCATCCATGGGCGAATATGCGAGTGCTGCGGTTTCATAACCGAAGCACTATGAATTCAAGAATAACCAAATAAACTTCGAGGGTGGATACACATGATTCAAAAGAACATAGACAAAATTATTATCGGTTCCGCCCTGGCTGTAGCTGCCTCCGCCTTACTCCCCATTGCTAAATCTACCTTGCGGCCTCTCGCCGCAGCCGGCATGCAGGGTAGTGGCGGCTTGTTACATCAGGCCAGATCCCTACTTCAAATGGCTCGGGAAGAAGTGGAAGATATTGTAGCAGAAGCTCAGTTTGAAAGAATGAAAAAGCAGCTTGATAAAGAAATCGCATCGCTTAATGACGAAGAGAAATGACATGATAAATGAGGTGAATACTGGCAACATGGAACAAAGTATAGATTTTCATTTGCGAGAAGCCTTATCTCATCTGGAAGCTGCGTTAAACCAAAGTGTACGAAGTGTCCTTGAGAACGATGGCGCAAAAAAAGAAGTAGGCCTGAAATGGGAGAAATTTCTTGGTGAATTTATAGGCCAGGTTCGAGATAAGGGTAAGAAATCACGGATCAATCTACTTGGGTTTATTACCTTTCCTCGCATTCGTTAATAACAAAAAGAACGTCTCTTATGCACAAAGCTGCGAATAGAGGCGTTTCTTTGCTTGGTTCCATTGCTAATTGCGTTTATTCTTAACTGTGATGACTCCAAGTTTTTTACCAAGCCACATGTACAATGGATTCTTGATAAGAATAGCCTCCTTCTTAAATGTTAGTCATTTTAAGATATTTTTCTCGAGGCTGTTCCTAGATATACGGTTAATTAATTACCAATCCTTTGGAGTCCGAGAGGTCTGTTAAGCTACAGCCTGCTTTCCCGCTTTACTTCCTCGACGATTGCTTTAACCCCCTTGTCGATTTGATCCGAATCTGTTTTTGATATGCTGATCCGCAAAAACTTCTCCCTTTCTAGAAAATCCGATAAATAAAATCCTTTTCCAGACACAACACTGACATCCCTTGCTGTAAGACGCTTTATTAACTGCTCTAGATTGACTGTTTGCGGCAGCTTAAACTGCATATAAATCCCCGAGCTAACGTCCGATACTTCTATCAAGCCAGTATCATCATGCCTCTGTACGGCTTCATTCAAGAAACGAATCCGAGCTTCGTATTGGCTTTTTATATTATGTTTATGCCGTGTGTACATGCCGTTGTTGATGTACACCTCGAGTGCAGCCTGGGACAAAAGCGAGGTGTCACCGTAACTAATGTACGAACGAAATGTCTCGAGCAACCGTTCCGGCAAAACAGCCGCTCCCAAGCGCAAGCCCGGGAAAATGATTTTCGAAAAGCTTTTCAAATAAACAATGTGTGAAGTTCTGTTGTATGCATAGATGGAATCAAACCCCTTTGCTTCGCCTAAGTCGGCCATATAATCGTCTTCCACGACGAACACATTATATTTGCTGGCCAAATTGGCGATCGCCCTCCTCTCCTCCACACGATACGAGGTTCCAAGCGGATTATGGCATCTCGACATCGTATAAAAAAATTTAATTCCGCCGTTTTTGAACTTCATCTCCAATTCCCGCAAATCAATACCTTTCGACGTACGGGCAATTCCGCAAACCGGGATACGCTCCGCCTCAAGATAACGCAAATAATAATCATAACTCGGCTGCTCGACCAAGATGATCGTGTTTCCGTTCGGAAACGGCATTTTTGTCAAAATTTCCAATGCCTTCTGTGCGCCCGAAGTGACGACAATCGACTCCGCTTTTGCAAATACTTGACTGTCGGCCAAATGAGAGACAAGCGTCTGGCGCAGTTGAATCATTCCTTGCGGTTCACCGTATGTGAATAATTGGTATTTATAAGTATCAATCGCTTTGTTCAAGCAGTGTTGGAAATCCAAATACGGAAACAAGTGCAGATCCGGAGACGCCGAGGCAAAATCGATCTTTTCGTCAATCGTTCTGTTACGCCTATCCGCTAAATTTTCAACGACGTAAAAGCCGCTTTGCGGGATCGAATAGACCGCGTGGCGCTTCTCCAGTTCTGCATAGACGCGTGTGATCGTACTTAGGCTGCAGTCGTACATCTTCATAGCAGCGCGGACAGAAGGCAGCTTTTGGCCTGAATGGTAATGACCATCTAAGATTTTCTGCTCCATTTCAGAAAGAATAGACATATATTTTTTCACGCTGCGCCTCTTTTCGGATAGGAAGAATTGATCCAATTTTTTCTCACCATTATACACGACCTAACTGTATCGATACACTTATCGAAATCGTGCATTGTTCGGATGTACATTTCGTCTTACATTTATATACAACGGATATGACATTCATTGAATAGGATCCAGGTCGTAGAAGGAGGAAACCATCATGAAAAACCAAATGAAACTTGCTTATCTTGCTGCGGTACTGAACGCAGTGATCGTCGGACTTTCTTTCTTATTTACCAAAGTAGCACTCGAATACGCTAACCCCCTCGATACGCTAATGAATCGCTTTGCAGCTTCGTTCATCATCATGTCGATTCCTGTTGCGTTCGGCTGGATCAAGCTTACTTACCGTGGTAAACCGTTGGCTAAAGTGTTACTGCTCGCAACGATGTACCCGATTGGATTTTTTACACTTCAAGCATTTGGGCTGCAGAGCGCCACCTCTTCCGAAGGAGGT
Source organism: Paenibacillus andongensis (assembly GCF_025369935.1). NCBI lineage: Bacteria > Bacillati > Bacillota > Bacilli > Caryophanales > Paenibacillaceae > Paenibacillus > Paenibacillus andongensis. The sequence continues at coordinate 5,530,046 of NZ_CP104467.1, forward strand.
ATTGTATTCGCCATTACACCGGTCTTGACGATACTACTTGCCTTTGTATTTTTGAAGGAAACCACAACCGTTATGCAGAAGCTATCGATCTTCCTCTCGGTGTTCGGCGTCATGTTCATCTTTATTATGAAGGGAAGCCGTCTCGATTTGTCGAACCTGACAGGCCTATCCCTATTGTTCTTATCCTGCCTGGCTTTAGCGGGATACAGTGTTTTAGCTAAGTCCTTACTAAGGACGTTCAACCCAATGGAAATCACCTACTTGATGCTCGGAATCGGCTTCATCACTTTTCTTATTGGTTCAGTTTCTAATCATTTAACCGCCGGAACGATAGATCTCTTAGTTAAACCGCTCACCAACGGTACTTTCCTCTTGTCAATCTTTTACCTTGGCGTGTTTTCCTCACTCATAACAGCGCTCCTTTCCAACTATAGCTTGTCAAAATTGGAAGCTTCAAAAACAAGTGTATTCTCCAATCTGTCGACTATCGTCTCCATCGCGGCCGGCGCACTATTTCTCGGGGAACAAATCACGATATATTCCATCATCGGTTCGCTGTTGATCATAACGGGAGTTATGGGAACAAATCGTTTTGGAGCGAAAAGGAATAAAGCCGTAAATGTTCAAGCAGGTCAAGTAGAAGCGTGAATCTTTTATTATAAAAATAGGAGTGAATTTAATATGTCATCCATTAACCAAACCGATTTTTTGACCATCGTCAAGGAACGTCATTCCGTCAAACATTATGACGCTTCACACAATATGAGCGAACAAGAGATTAAGGAACTTCTGGAGATTGCGATAAGCGCACCTTCAGCCTGGAACCTTCAACATTGGAAGTTTCTCGCCATTATCGACCAAGCGGCCAAAGAGAAGCTGCTGCCTATCGCTTACGGCCAGAAGCAAGTCGTCGAGGCAGCAGTCGTGGTCGCCATACTTGGAGACCTTCAAGCCAATCTGAACGCCGAAGCCATCTATGGCCCGGATGTAGCAGCTGGCCTATTGCCTGAGAAGGTCAAGCTGAGCATTTTCGACCAAATTGAATACCAATACAACAATGTGCCCACTGCTCCACGCGATGAAGCCATTCGCAATGCATCCTTAGCCGCGATGCAGCTTATGCTCGCCGCCAAGGCGAAAGGACTTGATTCAGGTCCGATGGGCGGATACGATGCCGAACAATTCGTCGAAGCGTTCGACGTCCCGTCCCGGTATGTTCCGGTCATGCTGGTCGCGATTGGCAAAGCAGCCCAACCTGCACGTCCGAGCTCTCGCCTCCCAGTGGAACAGACGATTGTCTGGAATCATTTCTGAGCATGGCAGCATCCCTGAATGCATTATTTCGTAAACGAATCGGTCTTTCGGCAAACATAAACTTGACGATTGAAAGCTTGCATTTCATTCTCGAAAAAACAGCAACAACCATCCCTTTCGAAAATTTTAGTATAATTGAACACAGAACGTTGCCTTCGATTCCCAAAATCCAATAAGCGATATGGCGGAATGCAAAGATATACAAAAGATTATCGCAGAACATCCGGAATCTCGATTTAATAAGCATCGGTTAATTACAAAAATGACAAAAGGCGGAAATATAACATTAACTGATCATTCTTTTACACAATGGGATCATGGGATAATGACGAAAGAGGACATCGACAGCGTGAGATTTAAATTGTTATTGAATCCGTATTTTGGGATGTAACTCCTACCAATTCCATTGCCACACACTTTCTCGTTATTTACAGACTAACATGATCAGCAAAAATAACCTTGGCCGACTATCGGCCAAGGCTATTTGCTTACGAGCGAATCCGATCCGATTCGCGATTAGTGACTCAACATCATCGCCGGGTCCGGATTGTCCCCTCCGGCGGTTCCGTCTTCTTCCTGCATCTTCGGTTTACGCAGAAGGAGCGTCAGTGCGACACCCGCTGTCGCGATGCACGCGGACAGGAAGAACGTGTCGCCGTAACCCGCAACGACGGCGTTCAGCGGATTCGCGTTCGCTCCCTCGCTTGCGGCGTGGGAAGTGATTTGCGATGTCAGATAACCCGTCAAGCCCGCGACCGCGAACGAGACGACGACTTGCTGAGCTGCTGTTGTTAGCGGTGTAACGCGGCTCACCAGACGGCGAGGCGCAGAGTTCAGGACATGCGTGTTGAGCGGCATCATGGAGAAGCCCATGCCGAGACCCATGATGCAGATACACAAGATGATAACCCACAGCGAGGTATCCACCGATATGCCGGACAAGATGAACAGGGAAATAGATACGACGGCAAGACCGGCGAAGGCGAGCGGACGCGCGCCGATCTTGTCGAACAGCCGGCCGCTGATCGGCATGCCGATTCCCGCGCATAGCGCCTGCGGCATCAGGATCCAGCCCGTTTCAAGCGCGGTGTAGTGCATGACACTTTGCAGGTACAGCGGCACGATCAGCATTGCGCCGAACAGCGCGAGCTGTACGATCCACGTCAAGATGATGCTGCGTGTAAAGTCGGACGATTTAAATACTTTCAGCTCCAGCAGCGGCTGCTTCTGTGACAGTTCCACGAAGATGAAGAGGATGAGCGCAACGCCGCCGACAGTCAAGCCCGTGATTGTCGAAGCACTGGACCAACTGGTGCCGCCTTCGCTTACGCCGTACGCCAGCATGGAGAAGGCGATCGGCGCGAGGCACATGCCGATGACGTCCAGATGCGGCGCCGTATGACGGTCTGATTTCGGCAAATATTTATACCCAAGAATGAAGGCGATAATGCCGATCGGCAGATTGATGATGAAAATCCAGTGCCAGCTGACAGAATCGACCAGCCAGCCGGATAGCACCGGACCGAACGCCGGTGCCATCAGCATGGGGATGCCGAGTACGCCCATGATAGATCCGCGGCGCTCTGGAGGCGCGAGCTTGAACACCATGGCCATCCCGATCGGGGACACCATGCCGCCGCCTAAGCCTTGAATGATGCGGTAAATGATTAGCTGTTCCGGAGTTTGCGCGATGCCGCACAACACGGAGCCGATCGTGAACAGAGCGATCGTAATCATGAAAATTTGCTTGGAGCCGAATTTATCGGTCATCCAGCCTGCAAGCGGGATAACGGCAGATAAGGCCAGCGTATAGCCAGTGACGGTCCATTGGATCGTCTTCAGATCGGTGTTGAAGTAATCAACGAGTTTCGGAATGGCATTATTGACGACAGTGCTGTCCAGAATAACCATGATCATGCCGACAATAATCGCCATAAGCGGCGGAAGAATGGCTTTCAGCGAGAAGTCGTCTCCGCCGGCTACCATCTGTTTTGTTTGTGTAGGAGCTGACATAAGTCCCTGCTTTCTGCTCATCGAGCTGTGTATGGATGAAAATAATGGTCGAGGAACAAATCCCCCGATCCGTCAATATGGCGCTTTCTCGTATAAATTCGCAGGCAACGCCTGCACGAACGGCGACCAATCGCCCGTCGTGTAAAGATGAAGCCGATGCATGGCCCGCGTACACGCCGTATAAAGAAGCTTGATTTCGTTGTCCCGGCCGTAAGCTTCGGACGAAGCATCATAGACCAAGACTGCATCGAACTCGACACCCTTGGCGAGATACACGGGAATGACCATCACTCCTTTTTCAAAGTTTAGCGTCTCCTTCGTAATAAGCTGAAGGGCTTCGCCTCCATGAATCCGTAACGATTCATGGGCCTCCCGGCTTTCGGCTGCGGTCTTCGTAATGACGGCGATAGAATCGAAGCCCTCGGCCATGAGCGCCGCGATGTCTGCCAGAATTTGCGCATCACGCTTCTCCCCGCCGTCCATTCTCGTCAGCAGGGGCTTTTGGCCTTCCCTCTCAAACGGTGCAATTTCTTCTCCGCCAGGAAGCATAGATTTCGTAAATTCAACAATCTCCCTGGTTGAACGATAACTGCGTACCAAGAGGACAAGGCTTGTTTCGGCTTCGCCGAAAAGGCGGACCAGCGGCGAATCGGGTGCGTCCAAACTTGTAGCTTGCATGAAGATTGCTTGCCCGAAATCGCCGAGCACCGTCATCCGGGCACGGGGAAACAGCTTTTTGAGATATTCATATTGAAACGGCGAATAATCCTGACCCTCATCAACGAAGACATACCGGATTTCCGTGTTCGTCCGGACGCCTTCGATCAGTTCTTTTACATACAAATACGGAGTCGCATCCTCGTGAAACAACTCGTTTCGGAGCAGCGTTTCCTTAGTTTGCCTGCATATTTCAGACCACAGCGGGGGGATGACGGCCCCATTCGTTTTCTCCCGATAAGCGGCTTCGCCCTCAAACAATTGACCATATATACCTTTAACATCTACAAACGAGAGTTTCTTCACACTTTTCCTTAGCGGTTTAAAGCTTTCTTTCACGATCCTTCGGCGGAGCAAATCTTCCTCCCTTTGGGCGAAGTCAAAGTCGCCCTCATCTTCCCGGCGCTTCTTGTTAATTTTCTCGCGAATTACGGCGTATTGTTCCGCAACGTCGAATACTTCCCTATCTTTATGCAGCATTCCGAAAACTTCCTCGTACTGCTCGGTGTCGAGATAATTCAACTCTTCCTCTACCCAAGGCGCTTCCAGTTCCATGCGTTCCAGCGAAGCCAGTTCATTCAGCAGCCATTCCTGCAAGAGAACGACACGATTGAAGAGTGGCAGGGAACGGTCATAACCGTAAAATTTCGCTCTCATTCGCTCCGCGGTAATCAAATCGCGATCCCGAAACCGAATGCCGCCAAATCGCATGCCTCCCTGACCCAACCACACTCCATAGTTTTGCAAGGCTTGCAGGAAAGCCTCGGAAGTCTTATACTCGATCCCCCGAAGACGAGCCTCATACCCCGGCGCTCCTAGTGCGGTCAGTACATATTCGATCTGATCAAAGGGATCCTCCGGCCGTAACGAGGAACCTAGCCAATAGTCGAGATATTCTTGAAAAGTCGTCTGCTGCATATTCTCTTCACCGAGCTCCGGAAGGACGGTGGAAATATAGCTGGTAAACATCGGATTCGGTGAGAAAAGAACGATCTGATCAGCCCTGATCGTCTGGCGGTGTTTGTACAGCAAGTACGCCACCCGCTGCAATGCCGCGGAAGTTTTACCGCTGCCGGCCGCCCCTTGTACGATAAGCATCCGGCTTTTGTCATTACGGATGATGGCGTTTTGTTCCTTCTGGATGGTTGCCACGATACTCTTCATTTGCGAGTCCGCACCTTTGCCGAGCACTTGCTGCAGCAATTCGTCTCCGATCGTTTCGCTCGCGTCAAACATGTTGCGGATTTGCCCATTTTGAATCTGAAACTGCCGTTTGAGCTCCATCGTCCCTTCGATTCGTCCAGCCGGCGTGACATAAGACGCCAGGCCGGGGGAGTAGTCGTAGTACAGGCTAGCGATTGGCGTACGCCAGTCATAGATCAGAAAGCTCAATCCGTCTTCGTCGACGAAGGAAGATACACCAATATAGATCTGCTCGCTGAGGTCCAGACCATCCTCCTGAAAGTCGATGCGTCCGAAATAAGGAGACGGGAGCAGACGGTTCATGCTTTTCCATTGCTGCGTCAACAGCTTGTGGCCGCGCTCCCGTTCGGCCAATACCGCGGACTGCTGGTTAATCGTATAGAAGGTCTCTTCGAAATCTTCGTACGTGCTTGTGTTGATCGTAACTTCTTCCCAAAACCGCTTGCGGATGTCCGTAGCCTGATCGCGCAGCCCGGCAACCTCCGGCTCCAGTTCGGCGATCCTCGCCTGAAGCTTGTTCCTGACCCGTTCCAGCCGCTCCTGTTCCTGCCGCCAATCCTTCGTATCCATCTCTCCCTGAACACACTCCTTCTTCCGTTTTTTGGGGATAAAAAAGAGCATTGACAAATCAAAGTTCCAGATGTACAATTAAAGTAGGAACAATAATGGATACACTCTTTAATTTAATTTGTCAGCAACGCTACCGATTATATCATAGCGTTATTTTTTGTTCAATTTATTTTTTTGTTTGTTAGCTCAGACTGAGCTGAACGTTGAGTTCAGCTGCCAAAAGATGACCCTTGAATTCATCGAATTCATCAGGGGTCATCTTTTTTTGTCCACTGGCTCTGAATTTAACAGGTTATGTTGTAGGCGGAGACGCGTGCTCGAACTTCTTCAGGGGCACCCTTAACTTAATTTGATATGGCAAAAGAATGAAAACACTTGAACCCGTTGAAACATAGGAGAATCTCTCGGTATGGCAAGAGCGGCTAAATAAAGAACTTTATTCTCTCATCAACAAATATTCTTAATCTGTAAAAAAAGAAGAGAGGCTTTCGCCCCTCATAATGATTCAGGAAAATAAAGTTCTTTTACGGAAATTGTTTTTGTAACCATCCGGTTAACGCATGATCGGCGGCCATACAATCAAGCTCGATCAGTCAAGGGAGCAGGATCTCCTTGACTGATCGATACTAAGGAACTATTACTCCGAGAAACGGACAGCATCATTCACGCTGCCGACGGATTCGATCGCAACCAACGGATTCCAGAAATCGCGATATTGTGTGATGAGACCGTCCTTCGTTTGAACCACACTGATATAGATCTGATTGTACGGGTTACCCGTTTCCCGGTGCTTCCCAACCGACTTGAATTCTGCAATCACCAATTCCGGATCGATGGTCAGGTGAAATTCCAGGTCCGTGAACTGGACTTCGAAATGCTTCGGAAAGTTCTGCATGTAGTCGAAGAGATCGGCTTTCCCTTCCTTGATCGTTGGAAAACCTGCAGGGCCGTAAGGTAACTCAAACAGGCTGCCCAGTTTGAGGCATGATGATTATATGTATGTAGTCGCATATCTCTCTTAATCCAGCAAAAACATAATGCAAAATTGCCCGAAAGCAGAAAATATAATAAATGGGATAATTAGAAATAACATGTTTCTGTGAGAGTTCTCAGCATATTTTTTACATAAAAGATTTAGCATGGGACTTAGAAGTACCAAATTTGCAATTAACATCCCTGCTGCAGCTACTAGCGCACCCATACCTGCTAAAAATCCATGACTATAGTAGTCCGGAAACCATTGTTCATAGAGGTTAAATAGTAAGATTGGAAGTCCAATCGAAACAATGATTTCAACGGACACGATAACTACTTTGTTTTGGCTCATTGATATAGTATTAGTAATTCCAGCAACTACTATAGTAAATATACTCAGGATAATAACAATAATTACAAACATACCATCACCTGTCTCCTTATAATCAATCATTAATAGGCTTTAGTGTAGGTTACATTTAAAAAAATTCACAGTCATATTTTTTTATAGTACCGCGCGAGAAATTTAAATCTCACCGAGGGGACAAAACTGAGGCTACCGATTGTTTCACCGGCAGCCTACTTCATTTCTATTATGTCACTATAGTTCTCCATTAGTGCAATACGGAAGAACCGAAGTACCTAAATCAAACTCACATTCTTTTACTTTGATTAATAATAATTTCTTTGTATTAAAATAAATACACTATGTTCATTCCCTAACGAACCAGAATCAGGATTTGATTAGGACCTGTACGTTTTAATACAAAATATCCTTTCTCCGATTTTGTTGCAATTCCATCATCATTCGACCAACAATATCCATGGGTTTCACAAGTCCCATCATCTCGAACCAGTACTTGACCAATTAATCCGACGGCTACCCATTCTTGACGATTTACACGAGAGGTATATTCTTCATGAGGGTTCCATTCTGGGTTGGGTATAGGCTGCATTATTTTTCTTTCTGGAATGATTACATTTCCTTCTTGGTCTTTTGGAGCTGGAATGGTAACCTCATGATATTTTTTTCGTCCCCATTCATCAGTCAGATATTTTCCTTGCCAACGTAAGCATCCGCTATTTCCTAGCAGACCTGGTGTTGCACTTGTTATTCCCAAAATAAATAGATCATTTGAAGCGGCCTTTCGGATTTTATCTTCTGTTGACACAGTAACGAAATAGCCAACATCAATCGAGTTTCCATCGGCTGTTTCAAACATTTCTGCATAATCACCTGCTGGAGTTAAATATGCTCCGTCCACAAACATATTGCCGTTATTCAAAAGTTTTCCAACTAAACCTGTGGCGTCATAGGCTACTGCTCCAAAAGCTACATTCCATGAATAAGTTGGATCCCCATCTGTAGCATTAACAGCTCCATTTCTACCCATAATATGGGCTCCTTCGAAACCATTGGCTGTTGTACTCAATCCTTCAGTATGAGATAAATCCCCGCTAGCAATTGTACCTGATCCTTCGGCATGGGCCGCAAATCCAGTTGCCCTTGTACCGCTACCTTCGGCGTGGGAAGAATCGCTACTTGCCGTTGTACCTGTTCCTTCGACATGAGAAGCAAATCCACTTGCGGTTGTTCCGGTTCCTTCTGCGTGAGAAGAAGTTCCACTTGCAGTTGTATTGGTTCCTTCTGCGTGGGAAGAAGTTCCACTTGCAGTTGTACCATTACCTTCGGAATGGGCCGCAAATCCAGTTGTCATTGTATTATTTCCTTCGGCATGGGAATTATCGCTACTTGCTGTTGTATTTGATCCTTCGGCATGTGAATTAGTTCCACTTGCTGTTGTGGTATCTCCTTCTGCATGAGAAGTACTTCCGCTTGCTACTGAAGATACACCTTCGGCATGGGATGAAAATCCATTAGCTATTGTATTAAACCCTTCCGCATGAGCAGAAGTTGCCAATGGTCCTGTAGACGTGCTTTGACCTTCCGTGTGGGAATTTACTCCTTGGGCTTGTGTACTATTTCCTTCGGCATGTGAATTATCTCCACTGGCAATTGCAATTGATCCTTCCGCATGAGAATTATTTCCACTTGCTGTTGTATTTCTTCCTTCCGCATGTGAAGCAAATCCACTTGCTGTTGTTGTATCTCCTTCCGCATGGGAAGATTGACCACTTGAGTTTGTATTTGCACCTTCAGCATGTGAAGCAAATCCATTTGCTGTTGTGGAGCTACCTTCTGCATGTGAGTTAGACCCACTTGCCGTTGTACTGCCACCTTCGGCATGGGATCTATCTCCACTTGCAATTGTACCTTGTCCTTCTGCATGGGAAATTGATCCACTTGCTGTTGTGGTATCTCCTTCTGCATGAGAAATGCTTCCGCTTGCTACTGAAGATACACCTTCGGCATGTGATGAAAATCCATTGGCCATTGTAATAAACCCTTCCGCATGAGCAGAAATTGCCAAGGGTCCTGTAGATGTGTTTTGACCTTCCGTGTGGGAATTTACTCCTCGGGCTTGTGTACTATTTCCTTCGGCATGGGAATTATCTCCACTGGCAATTGTACTTGATCCTTCCGCATGGGAAGACTGACCACTTGAGTTTGTATTTGCACCTTCTGCATGTGAAGAAACTCCACTTGCTGTTGTGCTATCTCCTTCGGCATGAGAATTGTCTCCACTGGCAATTGTATTTAACCCTTCTGCGTGGGAAACATCGCCACTTGCTGTTGTTCTTGCTCCTTCCGCGTGGGAAACTGATCCACTAGCGGTTGTCTCCCCTCCTTCAGCATGAGATCCTAGTCCGCTGACTGTTGTAGTTGTAGCAATTCCTTCAGCATGAGAAAAATCTCCTAGTGCCCGTGGAGCTGGAAATGAAGTAATATCTGGTGTTCCGCCTTCCGCATGAGACGCAAATCCGCTTGCAGTTGTTCCAACTCCTTCCGCGTGAGCACTATTCCCACTCGCCAACGTTGGAGCTGAATTGCCTACTTGATCTACTGCTCCACCTTCAGCATGAGAAGCCCTTCCGCTAGCCGTTGTTCCTTCTCCTTCGGCATGAGCAGCAATTCCACTAGCTGTCGTTAAAGTCCCTTCCGCGTGTGCTGTATTAGAACTCGCGAGCGTTTGGAATCCCTCTGCGTGAGATGCGGATCCACTGGCTGTCGTTGTATTACCTTCCGCGTGTGCTGTATCAAAACTCGCGAGCGTTTGGAATCCCTCTGCGTGAGATGCAGATCCACTGGCTGTCGTTGAATTCCCCTCAGCGTGTGCTGTATCAGTACTCGCGAACGTTTGGAATCCCTCTGCATGTGATGCACTTCCACTGGCAGTAGTCTTATTCCCTTCTGTATGTGCAGTATCAAATGTTGCATTAGTTTGAAAGCCTTCTGCATGAGAGGCAATTCCGCTAGTTGTTGTGTTTAATCCCTCTGCATGGGAGAAGTTACCGCTAGCCGTTGTGTTTTGTCCTTCTGCAGTTGAACATAATCCTGTAGCGTTTTGATTACACTCATTAGCCATTTCTTCCTCTCCTTTTTAAAGAAGTATTTTAATATAATTAATATATTGGCAGTTATTCATTTCTCTTGTATTCTTGTCTATGCTTTTTCAACAAAAATTCATATTATGCATACATAAACATGTTCATAGGATCTACCGTTAGTTTCCCTTCTTAACATTGTCTCCCATTCGGTTCTTCGAATTACATAGCGGTTATACTCCGTAAAATAAGTAATTTACAGAGCCAAAAAACAGAAACAGCGGTAGCCATGGACAAGTTAAATAGTGTCCTAGACTATCGCTGTTTTATTGAACTATCTGATCCCTACCTTTGTTACCTATTGACGACTCCGTCTGAAGACGGAGCTTCATTTCATCCGCCAGATGGTTCAGACGCGCTGATTGATCACATATAATGAAATCGAAAAGATGCTGAAAGAATCGATCTAATTTTAAAAGGAGATATTTTTGATGAAAAACATACGTAAAAACAAGGATGTCGGTATTTATGGCTTAACTGCAAAGTGGTATGATAAGAATTCTCGCAAAAGTCGAATGACTCAAATGCAAGAATATGCGAATGAAGTTGCATCTTTAGTCAGCAAAAGTGCAAATATTTTGGAAGTTGCACCTGGGCCGGGTTATTTGTCGATTGAACTCGCCAAGAAAGGGTTTAACGTTACTGGAGTCGAGATAAGCCCGGACTTTGTGAAAATTGAAAAATATAATGCAAAAGAAGCAAATGTTTCGGTTAATTTTAAGGAAGGTAACGCATCTAACCTACCATGTGAAGATAATTTTTTTGATTTTATTATTTGCAGTGCTGCATTTAAGAACTTTAAGGATCCGGTAAAGGCTTTGTGTGAAATGCATCGAGTGCTAATAGAAGGGGGAACATCCCTAATCATCGATATGAATTATGAGGCAACATCTGAAGATATTAACAATGAGATTAGACAGACAGGAATGAAAGGATTTGACAAGCATTTTGTGAAATTTGCATTTAAAACTTTCCTAAAACAAGGTGCTTACACAAAAAAAGATGTTGAGTCACTTTTAAAAGAAACTCCTTTTAAGAACTACAATATCAAAAAAGAGGGTATTAGTTTATTTGTCTATCTTTATAAATAGAAGGTTCCTTTTTATAAAAACATGAACAAAGCTATACAACTGCAAAGGTAAACTTTTTCACTAAAATCTCAGAGTGGGTGGTATTCTACCTGATGCTTCGAGATTTCGTCGAATTGCTAGGTAGCCTGTTCCATAATTATAATAGCGAGGTTACGAACTTCACCTCCGGAAAGCGGCTATCCGGTCCTTTCATTAAGATTCCGCCTTGATTTTTTAGATACTTATCGAAGAAATCCAGCATATAGGCATTGATAACGGAGTTCGCTCTTTCGGGCGCAATCTTTCCTGTAACACCCAGCATTTTGAAAATCGGAGAAATGGACTGTACGTCGGTAAAATTCAAATGCTCCGTATTGTCGATATAGAGGAATTGTCCCCCTGCGGCAACCGTTTCGCGCATCCGTTCAAGCTCTACCTTTTTGTCTTCCTTTACTTGATCCATCCACTCTCTTGTGTTGCCCATACGGTTAAGCTCTGCATCCGTGTAGACACGGTTATCCTTCACCATTTTTAATCTTTCGAATTCGCTTTCCGAGTTCATGAACAAAAACGGCTTCAGCAGACCCTCTCTCTCATGCAGTCGATAAAGCCCTCCATCTAAGTCAATTCCAACCGCGATTCGCGGATCGTATGAAGCGTCATAGGCCGTCGCTCCGCCGATGGAATGACCGAACACCCCGACATGGCTGAGATCCATCTTCCCTTTTAGATGACTTGGAATCTGCCCCGATTGGATGAGCTCGAATTGGTCGAGCGCAAACGCTACATCGTCGGTTAAAACTTTTCCCAACTTGTCGCGATTTTCCCTTTCCGTGCGGTAATCATGGTCGGGTGAGAATAAGTCGTTGGTTGTGCTGGTCGTGATTCGACCGTCCGGAAACTCGGTTGCAAATGTATTGTAGGTGTGGTCGATCACTGCCACGATATATCCGTGACTCGCGAGATTTTCGGCTTGCGACGTGTGGAGGAACCTGGAAGAGCCGAAGCCGGGATTCGCAAGGATCAGCGGGTAGGAAGTCTGTGCCGAAGAGACTTCGGCCCCCGAATAAGTATGACTGGATATGTACCTCAGGTGCCCAAAAGTAAACCCGGGAAGGCCATAGTTACCGGCCATATAACGTAAAATCTGGGTATCGGGAATAAAGGGAGCGTACTTGCCGGTGCGAGCTTGAGCCGGATACCATACCTGAACCATCAATTCTCTTTTACCATCTCTAGCTTCGTCGAAAATCTCTTCCCTATTTGTATCCACGAAATGAAAAGTTTGCGTTCCTACCTTAAATTCGCCTGTCGGTTCAGGTAGTTTAAATACAGGAAAAGCAAACATGAGACCCGCTGTTACGACCAGCATTATCACTATAGCGGTATAAGCTGAACCCAACATGAATCGTGGGATTTTTTTTTGGCCGTTTTTTTTAAAACTGCTATAACCTGAAATGGCTAAAAAAATGATCGTTATGCAATATGGGAAAAATAGCTGAACTCTGTATCCTTCCACCGTCCAATGAATGACCAGTAAAAGTGTGGCGATCCCGCTTGCAACGAATACTGGAATTCTACGCCGTCCTTTTTTTAATAGGACTGTTAATGCAAACAAGCCGATGTTTGACAAAAAAAGCAACTGTTCAAACAGCCTCATCTCGATTCTCCTTTTTAAAAATTTCTATTTTCGTTTGTTCCAATCTTATCCTGCCAGGCTGGCCTAAGCTATCGATTTGCCTTACATCTACCTTACAATTTTGTAAGACGCTTACTTAGCACGTAACCATGAAGTGGTACCATTCCTGAGACTGATCTTGCAGCCCCCTTTTCTTGTCCATGTAAACTGCCCGTCCCTCGGTTGAGCGACCGACCACTTATCATTCCTTATGGCAGCGTAGGGCTCTTTAATGAGTATGACTATACGAACGGTCATTTCGCTAAGAGTGTTCAATAGTAATTGGAAAAATCAAGCATTAGACTGAACCAAAAAACAGAAACAACGGCAGCCATGGACGAGTAAATAATGTCCTAGACTACCGCTGTTTTATTGAACTTCCGTTAGCATAAATATCCAACGAAAACGGTCTCAGTAGGAAAAGACGATCCACTAATTAAAAACTCCGATGGATATCTCTCTCCTCCATTCTAAAATTTGGCCTGACTGAAATTAAGACTGAAAGTCTCTTCTAATTTCTGCTTAATGTCCAAAGGAACCATGCCTGGAATAGACCTTTGTGTCATTTCGGTAGATTTTGATTGATTTCCCTCTTTGGTCTCATGGGATTCGAGTGCTTTCCATATTTTTGAAAAGTCATTTGTATTTACATTTACAATCACTTTTCGTTCATCTTCGTTCCATTGAATATCTCCTGCAAAAATTTCACAAAAAGACCTTAGTGGGATATAAACCTCATCGTTTATCAAAATCGGAGTATCATCTAGTATCGCTATAGTAATAAATGGATCAGCATCTTTTTGTGGCATGTAAAAGAGTGGGATCTGATTTGCATCAACTAAAAAAGATAAACCAAAGGTTCTCGTATTTCGATCAATAATTCTCGTAGTCTGGTCCTTAGGATTCCAATCGACTTCAAATCCTAAAAAGTTGCTTTTTGAATATTAATCCCTCCCCCCTCGAGCTCCGTTATCTAAAGTCGAAATTAACTCATCAACATTAAATGATGTTTCTTCTTGCGGAAAGAACAACAATGTAGGGCATTGAGGTGATATATCCATAAAATTTCTGATACGAGAACCATAATATCCAATTATCCCATCAACAAGTTGTTCTTCACTACACAGCCAAGCAACGGTTGCTCCTACGCTGAATCCAACAACAAATATTTTTTTATATTCATCCTTAATATCCATTATTGAATTTTTAATTGTAATTAAAGCATTTGTAAACCCTATGTTCTTCATAAGATTGGAGTAAGCATCTTCTTCTTGAGAATAATCAAAAGGCATTTCTTTATCTAACAAATTAGGACAAAAGACATCAAAGTCATATTCAGATAATGATTGACAAATAAATTTCATATGTTGATTGATTCCATAAATTTCGTGAACAACGATAATTGCAGTATCAGAATCTTTTTGTATGCTAAACACTTTGTTTCCTCCAATCTTTTTCCGTTTTGCATCATTATACGGTCCGTTAGCTTAGTCTCGTCGTTTCGCCCTGGTTCGCAGATTTAACCACCTATTTGTCTTCCATAACTCACCTCAACATCCCTTACACTATATAGACGCAAAATCTAATTAAAACCAGTCAAACCATCAGTATTTTTTATTTCTGTATGTAAAAGAAGTTATCCTTTATTTAATATGTTTTCAAACTATTCTGCCAGTTTAGCTGAAGGGAACGAGTGAAAGAAAACAAGCGATGGAGCTTATTAGTGCGAAGATCAATGATTTTGACAGTAAACCCAGCCGAGTTGCGCTTGAACATCAACTCATAATCAGGGAAAGCTGCCAGGAAAATCAATTATTAGCTCCCACCTAGAAGCCTTTTTTTATCCTTTTGTGCGGCCAATAAATGCGAACGAGAGTAAGCTGCCACCGAACAAGATAGCGGTTGTAACAACTAACGACATATGCATTCCGGCTATAAAAGATTCGCTGCCACTTAGAATCGAGCCGAGGATGGCAACGCCAAGCGTCGCGCCAAGCTGTCTGCTTGAATTAAGCGCTCCTGAAGCAGCACCGGTCTGTTCTTTAGGGACAGATGAGATAACGGCTGTCATCAACGATGGAATCGTAAAGGACACTCCGAAACCGATCAGGAGCAAACCAATCAGAGTAAGAGCATAACTCGTATTCACATCCACCCATATTTGCAGCAGTGTACCCAGAGCCCCAAGGCTAAACCCAATCGTCATCGGTATTCTTGCTCCGATTCGCCCCACGATTCGACCGGTAAAAATCGGATTGAAGGCCATTGGAATCATCATCGGAAGGAGCGCGAGTCCTGCCATATGGGCCGATAATCCGCGTAACTGTTGGAAGAATAATGGCAGTATGAACAAAATTCCCGACATGCCGATATTAATTGCCATCCCGGTAATCATTCCCACCGATACGGTGGAATTTCTGAATAGCTGCAGCGGTAGCAGCGGTGTCTTGCCTTTCGCTTCCACCATCAAGAATACGATGGCGCACAGCAGTGCCAGACTAAATGCCCCCAAAATAATCGCGGAGTTCCATCCGTATGACTCCCCCTCCATGAGAGCGAAGGACAATACGACAATGGCGGCTATGGCCGAGACTTGGCCTGCTAAGTCAAAGCTTTGCTGCGGATTACGGTTTGTTTCGTTGACGAACTGCGAAGTCAGGATCAAACTAATGACAGCAAGCGGCACATTGAGAAGAAAAATGCTGCGCCAACCAAGTGAGTCGACCAATAGTCCACCGATGACAGGTCCTGCGGCCATCGCTATTCCCGTAACCGCTGCCCATATGCCAAGAGCCCGAGCACGTTGAGCCGGCTCAGGGAAAGTATGGGCAAAGAGGGTGAGCGAAGCTGGCAACAGGGCTGCACCTCCCACACCGAGTATAGCGCGCAAGCTGATAAGTGCACCAAGAGACGGAACAACTGCTGAAATGGCTGATGCGGCGAGAAATAGCGCCAGACCGCCGATATAGACTCGTTTAGCCCCCAGCTTGTCGGCAATCGCCCCCATCGACAGCAGCAAGCCGGCGAAAACGATCGTGTAGGCGTTGACCACCCATTGAAGACCAGCTATCCCTCCCCCAAAATCGGCGCGAATAGCAGGTAATGCGACACTTACCACTGTCATATCCAAGAGTACCATAAAGTATCCTAGAGAAAGTCCAAGAAGAAGTAGCGCATTTACCCGCTTACTGGTACTTTTGGACTGTATTTGCATCACTTTTTCCAAAATTAATTCTCCTTTCATTACAAGATTGAATTACTCACTATTTCCTTCATTAGTGTAAAATAAATTATATACTAGAACGAGATGATGGTTTATCCTAGGAGTTTTTCTCCTATGATGAGAATCCGACAAGGGGGCAGGTGTGAAACAATGGAACAATCAGCCAATGTACGATTACATGAGCTGGCTCAGTTTTTGCAGACGCGGCGTGCCCGTATTTCACCCGAACAGGCCGGCTTGCCTAATAGAGGTCGGCGGCGAACGCCAGGACTTCGGCGCGGGGAAGTAGCGTTGCTCTCCGGCATCAGCGTGGACTGGTATACGTGGCTTGAGCAAGCGCGAAACATTCAGGTATCCACTCAAGTGCTGGAGAATATTGTGCGGGCTCTCCAACTTGATCCAAATGAGCGAAAACATTTATTTCTGCTGGCCCTCCAGCAACTGCCTCCCGATCTGATACCGGCCGAAAGTGTCATTAGCCCGAAGTTGCAGAGCTTCCTTGATCTGCAGGGGACAAGTCCGGCCATCGTTACTGATCAGCGCCTGAATATTGTTGCATGGAACAAGGTTACAAGCATAATTTACGGGAATTATGAGGTGATGTCGACGCGCGAACGAAATTCCGTCTGGCGGACGTTCACATCACCGTATGTCCGGCAGTTGCTTCAGGAAACATGGGAAACACATGCGCGACACCGGTTAGCTCAGTTTCGCGCTAACTACGGGAAATTTGCGGGTGATCCTTGGTGGATGGAGCTTATCGATGAATTGAATCAAGCAAGCGAGGAATTCAGGACATGGTGGCCAGAGCACGATGTTCTGAACGGTCCTGAAGGAAAGAAAATCAATTATCATCCAACGGTCGGACTGCTCGTATTCGATCAAATTTCATTCCTTGTATCGGATGCTCCCCACCTTACGGTCACGATCAATATACCGTCAAACGATGACGATACGATCTCCAAGCTGAACAAGCTTCTATTAGAGTAATTGTAAAAAAAGAATCAGCTCGATCAAAATGGTCGGGCATATGGTTGATTACCCTCATAAAGATACGTATAAAAGCTAGATGTGATATTCCAAAATTAAATGGAAAACGGAGCCCGCAAACCCGCGTGGCTCCGTTATTGTTATGTTCCATAATAAATTAGAATTTTAAGTGCATCGCGGTGGTAATCGTGTTTTTTTACAGAATTCGTTAGAAAAAATTCGCACCTTCGACCGCTCGCCTTCCAAGGAGCATTTTCTTCCGCGAGATTCGGTCGATGCATACTCCGATATGAGTGCTGTTTTGGATTTCATCGTACGGTAAGCAAGCAAAATATTTTCACTGGATGTGACGATTTCATAAAGGTGTGAAAAAGCTTCCTTTGATTGCCGATTCTTCGTACAAATCCGTGAACGATGTTGTCATGCTCTAATACTCCCAATTTCGTAAAGCTTGCACTGTGGTACCCCTCCTTGAAAAAGCGATGTTCCGAAAAAATCCCCTCCGGTCACGCCGACCGAAGAGGATTCTCTGTTTTTATTAATTGATGAACTGCAGATACTGCATCATCCGTTTTAGCATCGAAGCGCTTTGCGCGCGAGTGGCATTTTCTTTAGCCGCAAAGGTCGTATCCGACGTGCCTTGAATAATGTTAGCTGCCAGTGCTCGCGCAGCTGCATCTCTTGCCCAACCGGCGATCGTAGTTTGATCGTTGAATTTATTGAGTACATTCGTATTTGCTTGCGCATCCTTGCCGACAAACTTGAGCGCTCTTTGAATCATCACGACCATTTGCTCGCGGGTAATGTTGGCATTCGGCTTGAACGTTCCATCTTCAAAACCTGTGATGAACCCTGCTTTTTGCGCGGTTCCTACGGCATTTGCGAACCAATCCGTTGCTTTTACATCAGTAAAAGAGGGTGTTCCCTTTTCTTCCACAAGACCAAGTGCACGGACGAGCAACGAGGAAAACTCAGCGCGTGTGATTTGGCTGTCCGGTGCAAAAGTACTCGCAGTGACACCATCAACTACGAGCTTGTTGGCAAGCAGCTCTACGTCTGCCTTTGCCCAGTGGCCTTGCAGGTCCGTAAAGGTTTTGTTTGATTGAATCGCAGTGTACACACTGTTATGCGGCGAATGAATCGTTACTTCTGTCGAGTCGCCATTCGTTGTGAAGATCGATGGGATGAAGTGCATCTTGCCGTTCTCATCTACCCACACCGCAGTAGACTTATTGAAATCTGCAGAAGTTGTTAACGACAACGTACGAGCTACGTATTCTCCTTTGAAATCCGTTACTTCTTGAACTCCGTAAGTTACTGTAAAGTCAACTGCGCTTGTGACAAGCTGAGTGGATCCTTGCTTTTGAGCTGTGGCTTTTACATCATCGTTGGATTTGCTCGATAATTTAGTAATCGTCACCGTGACGGTTGCATCCTTCGGTAAATTCTTGATGACACTTACAGGGAGACTGTAGCTGGCTCCATCCACTTTTATTTGTGCAACAGCGTTTGGATTGCTGCTTGCGATATTTAATAGGGCTTTCGTCGGGATATCTACCTTAACGATTGGATCAGAGTTGCTTATTCCTAATGTAATCAAGTCTTTTTGACCAAAAGCGTTCGTTAATTTGTCGGCATCGACGGATACTTTTGTAACCGATTGGCCATCTGCAGATGTTTCGCGTGTAACTTTCGTATCGACATCAGCGCCATCAATTTTGATTGTTGTCGTTGGCGTTGACGACGATGGGCCGCCGCCTGTAGGTGCGGAATCCGCTTGCTTAACAGTAAGGTTAAACGGTTTATTTTCGAATGATCCGGTTTTGTAAACCCTTGCGGTCACAGTTACATTCGCGTCACTGCTGCTTGGACGATTTACGGCTCCCGTAGTTGAGATAACAGATGGATTGCTGCTTGTCCATGTAATGGACGTACCGCTCAGTCCCGTTGTCGGCAATGTTAGATTATTAGTTACATTGTTGGCAGTGTTTCCGGGAGCATAGCCGATTTCGAGGTCATCTTTATCAGCTGCGACTGCTTGCGCTGAGGCGTAATCGTATATAAAATTGGAACCCGAAAATAATTGCAGCGGAATTGAAGAAATATCGGTCGTATCGGATTTAATGAGGAAAGTTACAAGACCGTGCTCTGTATAACTGGAAAACCCTTCAGTTACTGTATCTATCCGTGTGTAGCCAGGACCAAAAGGTATACTTTGATTAACGTCTGAAGGATCCGTATTAAAGAACATTTCATCCGAATTGGAATGGGCAAATACTTCCGTTCGTCCGGTTTCAAGGAGATTCCCGGTGGAGCCGTATACCGCAAATGTTACATTAACAAAGCCCTTGTGCTCGGTATTTATGGCAGGCTTCCCTTGCATAACTGCATAAGAAGCAGGCTCTAATGGTTTTGTCTCACTTAGATTACTGAATGATACACTGTTAGGAGCAAGGAGACCATAGTTATACTTAGGCACCCAACTTGTATTTCCGTCACTAACATAGAAGCCGACCATAGTTTTGTTAGCATCCGGTATGAGGGATAGGTTCTCCGTTCCCGGCCCAACACTAGAAAATGAAGGCGGCGTTCTATCAGAATAACGAATATAGACTTGTTCATTCACACTTAGAGACGGAGAAATGTTGAAACTCATTGGATTCGGGTATCCGCCGGTCGGAGCCACACACCCACTCAACAGCATAAAAACAAAAGCTAAAACCGCTAACCAACCAAACCTATTTGTAAAACTTTTCATAATTCACTTCCTTAGTCGATTATATTTGTTCTGTTAAGGCAGATAAAACTAGATCAATAGACCTACCCATCAATAGGATTATAAATCCTCCAAGCCCAAATTGATACAGATAAAGATAAAAAAATGTGGAATAATGTCGAAGATTCATAGAGTTGAACATATTATTCCTTCAACGTTTACCGTTTTCCAAATTCGGTCTGCCATCGTCAAGCACCTTTCATACTTAAACGGTTCACCGAAACTTGATGAAAAAAAAGAAGCATCAAGAACATTCAATTGTTCTTCGATGCTTCTGAAAATTTTAACTATGTGCTCACTTATGATACGGTTCGCCGCGAATAATCTTCAACTATCCTGCCCGTCCCTCAATTCACGGGAGTTACAAATGAAAGTTACGGGATATATGTAACGCCCTCTGAATACGAATTATTCGCATTCCAGATCAGGTATTCGCGAACGCCCACGTCGCTCAAAGCTTTAATTTGCGCATCCACTTCAGCCTGGCCGTACTTGATGTAATTGCCAGCGCCAAGCCAGCTTGCTGTGAAATCTTGAATCCAAGGCCGCGAAAGAGGCGGCTTCTGCATCTCGGCAAACTTCTTTTTCTCTGCCTTCATATATTCGGCGACAAGGCGATAAGGTTCTTTATCCGGTTTAGGAATGCCAAAATAGCCGTCCGACCAGTGACTCGGATAAATCATAGAGGAGATGACATCAACCGAGCTTGATATGCGGTTAAAATTCTGCCCAATCCCTGGCGCTTCTGGCAGCGTCGCTGAATAGCCGAAAATATCAACGGACACTTTGACACCGTATGGTTTGAGCTGCTCTCTTGCGTAAGCGACAAAGTCGCTGACCGCATCTACGCGAAGCTGAGTTAGCCTTGATTTCTCACTGACATCCGGTGCTTTTGGCGCCCCTTTTTTCAGATCAACTACGCTCTTCTGCGCATCATCCAGCCCTTTCTTGTTCGCATCCGTCTTATCAGCATTGTACGTATTCGTCGCGTCAGTCAGCGTGCTCTCCAAAGCAGCTAAATCCGCTTCATATTTCTTTGAAGCTTCGGCATACTTTTTTTCCTCTTCCTCGAATTTTAACGGCTTTTTATCCTTATAGTCGCCCATCGAATATATCAACGATTTGTCGCGGCTTTCGAAGCCTTCCGGGAAGCGGACATAGTCAAACTGAATCTCTTTGAATCCAAGCTCCGCCGCAACTTTGGCGACATCAACATTGTGTTCCCACGTTTCTTTCAGAAACGGGTTAATAAACCCGTCGCCGTTCCCGTTGCGCCAAATGCTGCTGCCATCCACATACGAAAGATCCGGGCGCTTTTTCGCCAAAACCGTATCTTTAAAGGATACGATGCGCGCAATGGGATAAATGTGATGCTCCTCCAACATTTTCATGAGCGCCCCAGGATCATGGATGTAAGGCTGGCCGAATTCGGCAAGCTTCCCGTCTGGTTTGAACGTAATATAGCCATCATCATCCTTGATGTCGATGACCATCGCGTTGAGATCGGTGCTGTCCACAAGCGACAGCAGCTTCGGCATGCGAGCACCGCCGGCTGACCAGCCGGTTACATAAATACCGCGCACCGCATCTGGATACTCGAAATGCACAGGAGGATCAAATGTATGCGCTTGACTAGGCGCAGGCGTGCTCGAATCCACCGGCGGCGACTCCAAGGGCGCTGGTGTAGGCACTGGCGTGGTAGTCGGCGTGACCTCCGGCACGACCAGAGACGGCTGCTCCGATGGATGCGGCGTCTCGACAGCAACATCCGATGACGAACAAGCGGACAATGCAAGCACTAGAGCGAGCAAAATCCCGGTAAGCCCATTTTTCCTCATAACGTTCTCCCCCTCACAACGGCAATTCAGCCTTTGTAATTGAAGTATTCATGAGGGAAGGTAACTATGCTCGATTGTTTAGCTTCTTATTTAATCTCATATTTATCATAAAACTCCTTGATTAATTCATGTACGTTGAACCTAAAAGAACCGTCAGGATTCCCTAACGGTTTTTCTTACTCTAACGGAAGGCTTAAGCTTGTTGATCTTTAAACGAGGAAGATGCCGACGTAGAAATAGATGCGTAGGATTCAAAAGCGAGAGTCGCTCCGAAATAAGTGAAAACGACGTGGATAAGAGAGAAGGAATACTCGAAGATGTGTAAAGGAATGAATTTACCTACAACGAGAATCACCAGTACTGTGATCGCAGATAAGCCCAGTCCTCTAGGCAACACGCGTGCTTTGAGCGTGGCAATGCCTGTTAACAGCAAGCCGATGAAAATGCAAGGAATGATTGGAATCAGAACTAACAGTTGTAGCGGAAATTTGTCAATGCTCATGTTATTGATTTGATCGGAGACTACCTTCAGGGCAGCTTCATCTTGAATTGAACCGAACAGAATCGGGTAGGCGATAATTTGAACCGGACCATGGAAAATCTCAAACATCATACCGATAAAGAGCAGCGGCAGACCGACCCACCCCCATTTTCTTAACCCCTTGGATTGTCGCAAGAAAAATCCCGGAAGACCCAGAAGCAAAAACGTGGAAGAGAAAGCCAGTAAGACATGAAGATTAACTGCTTGCTTCAAGAAAGACGGAATGGCCGAAACCGTCTCCGGTACATCACCTGCATGCATTACTTGCCCAATTACCCCCATGATACCGCCGATGAATAATGCCCACCCTGAGAAACGCAAAAAACCTTTTGGAATTGAAATGTTCATTTTATATCCTCCTTAGAGCCGTTTATATCCATAGCTTACTATCTGAGTCTTTCCCAAGTCATGAGGAGGCGATTCCCAAAGGTTGGGAACTTGATCGGGAAATTCATTTGTGGTGATGTAAAAGCATTTACGCTGATTAGTCTCGACTGCTATAATTTTCATAGTAAGAAAACGCATATAAGGATTGTGATAGGTAAAATGAAGCTCCTGCGAATGGCTGTGTTCGTTCTGTGCTTGTTAACGCTGGCATTATTTGTTGCCAGTATTCCAGTATTCTACAATGAAGTTAAAAACCATTGCGCGCTGCAAGGGTGTGAGGCTTTCTATATCCCACCGCCTGCACCAGAATGGTTCGCCGCTAACCGGGTAAGTCCAGAACAATTCGCCCTCGGCTACGAAGTGATTTACCTCGTGTTTGGCATGGTTTATATGATCGCAGGGGCAATCATTTTCTACAGAAAGTCGAATGAAATGCTCGGTTTGCTAGGTACTCTAATGCTATTCACGCTAGGCTGCACCTTTACTCCCTTTACGTTTGCTATTTCGGTCATGAATCCTTATTTTCAGTTTTTTATTCGGATTCTTGAATCCATTGGATTTTCCGCTTTAATATTCTTCTTTTTTTTATTTCCAGTCGGACGATTTTTGCCGAAATGGTCATTAGTTTTGGCGATCGCCTTAAGCGTCCTCCGCATTCCCGGGTTCATTGCTCCCGGAACGGCGTTTGACTTGCAGCATGTTTCACCGGTTCTTGGCTTTGCTTGGTTATTCGTATGGGCTTGTTCTCTCATAGGTATACAGTGGTACCGCTATAGGAAGGAGATGGGACCGCTGGAACGACAACAAACCAAATGGGTCGTCTACGGTCTTTCACTTGCCTTGTCGGGGTTAATCGGATTAACGATTATGTTCATCATTTGGGAAGCGGAATTGAATAACAATCCATTTTTGATGTACGGCATGGAGATAGGCATTCATTTATCTATGATGATCATTGCAGTTACATTGATCATGGCCATATTGCGGCATCGGCTATGGGATATTGATCCTTTAATGAACCGGACCCTGCTTTATGGGATTTTATCAGCATGTGTAGTCGGGATCTATGTGATCAGTGTTTGGTATATCGGTAAACTATTGAACACACAGCATCATTTATTCGTATCTCTCGTTGCTACGGGTATTGTGGCCGTCATATTTACCCCTGTGAAAGAGAAACTGCAACGATGGATTAACCGCCTGATGTACGGGGAAAAGGACGACCCATTCGCCGTTCTGACGAAGCTCGGGAAGAAGCTGGAGGAGCCCATGCCGCCGGAAGAGGTTCTGGCGGTTGTCGTTCGAACGATTCGGGAAGCGTTGAGACTTCCGTACGGTTACCTTGTCTTTAGGCAGCACGGTGAAGTATGGATGACCATTCAGGATGGCAGGCCGCAGCCGGAGTACGTGGAACATAACATCGTTCATCAGGGAGAAGTGCTGGGAACATTGTATCTGTCGCCACGCGGGAGTGGAGAAACCTTCACTCCTTCGGATCGAAGCTTCCTGGAGCCCCTTATTCGTCAGGCGGGTGCTGTAATTAAGAGTGTTAAGGTGTCACTCGAACTTAAACTGCTCGCTGCAGACTTGCAGGAATCCAGGGAACGGCTGGTTTTGGCTAGGGAAGAAGAGCGAAGGCGGTTAAGAAGTAACTTGCACGATGATCTTGCACCGAGATTAGCATCACTCGCTCTAACCGCTGCCGCAGCAGAAGAACTGCTGGTTACGGATATGAAAGCGACCAAAACGATTCTAACGGAGCTCAGAACGACGATACGCAGTACCGTTGCCGAAATACGCGGCATGGTGCATGACCTGAGGCCTCCTGCATTGGATGAGTTGGGGCTCATTGGCGCTGTCAAAGAAAGAATAAGTGATGTCTCCTCGCCGATCCAGCGTGCACATCAATGGGGCAGTATACCCGATTTGACTTTTCATCTCGATGTACCTGATGCGCTTCCGGCACTTCCGGCGGCTGTGGAGGTGGCTGCGTATCGCATTGTTACCGAAGCGATCGTCAATGTCGTTCGCCATTCAAAGGCAAGCACTTGTCAGGTCAGCCTAATGTTGAATGAGCAGACCAGCATGCTGAAGCTGGAGGTGCGAGATAATGGCATTGGATTAGGAGCTACTGTTCGCCGTGATCGAGTTAGCGGAATTGGGCTGCAATCCATGCGGGAGCGTGCAGAAGAGCTGGGGGGCAGCTGCAAAATCGAGAATGCATCACAAGGAGGAACGTGTCTTGTTGCACTTTTGCCTGTGAATGCCGAGACGGAGGTTAGAACATGAAATCATTACGACTTGTAATTGTTGACGATCACCCGCTCTTCAGACATGGTGTAGGTACACTGTTCAGTACAATACCTGATTTGGAAGTCGTGGGTGAGGCCGCATCCGGTGAAGAAGCCGTTCTGCTTGCCGAAGAGCTGAAGCCCGATGTCATGCTCATGGATATTCGCATGCCAGGCTTGAACGGCATTGAAGCGACCCGGCGCATCGTTAGCGCAAACCCGAGCATACAGATCCTTATCCTTACGATGTTTCAAGACGATACCTCCGTATTTACAGCTATGCGTGCCGGGGCTAAAGGTTACGTTCTTAAGGATGCTGAGAAGGATGAGCTTCTTCGCGCGATACGTGCTGTTGGCAGCGGAGAAGCCATTTTCAGCAGCGGCATAGCCTCCCGCATGATCGAATATTTCTCCATGGCGCGCCCGGCTGCTCAGGAAGAATTATTTCCTGAACTGTCTGGCCGTGAGCGCGAAGTGCTTTATCTCATGGAAGGCGGCTCTACGAACGCCCAAATCGCACAGAAGCTCGAATTAAGCGGTAAAACGGTAGCTAATTATGTAACTAACATATTAAACAAGCTGCAGGTTGCCGATCGGAAAGAGGCTATGCGTCTGGCAAGAGAGTCGAAGCATAGGCTAGAGTCAAATAACATAAGAAACCAAACGGACTAAAGGTAATTTTTTCAATGAGTTGATTTTGTTTGGCCTGCGATTTAAACATCAAAATAGCTTATGAAACTGATTCCATCTCGTAGTCAATCTCGTCTTTATAGGTAAACCTTACCGGGCTCAAAATCGTTCATCATATCCCTACGAAAAAAGGCAGTCTCTCCAAATAGGAGAGACTGCGCTTGTTCTGGGGCTAATTTCCGGCCGTACTACTGAGCTTGGCTTCAAACTCATTTAGAAAGATCGAACGTGTGCCCAATGGATTATGAAAATCGAATTCGACAGACTGGACAAATTTACCCGTGCCTTTGATGCGTAAAAGCATAGTCATAGGTTCGTGCCCCTCCGGCATCCATCTGGCAGCTATCTTGTACCGCCCGAGCGGTATTTTATCCAACCCGTGACCGCCTGTCTCGAGTACATCTGCGCGTTTCGTAATGATTTGGCCGGTGCTGCCGTCAAATAACGCTCCGACAGGTGTGAGTGTAACTTCAAGGTCGCTCATTTGGAATTCTGGCAAACTATCGTCAAACGACCAAAAATCGGGATTGATTTCAATATGCCCTACAACATCCTTCAAGGTAAAATTACGAATAGCCCCTGTGCTCCCGGCGAACGGTTTATCGACGTCAGACCTTAAAAAGAAACTAAGTTCCTTACCATTGTACTCACGGGAGAAAGACGAGGACATACTCCATGTTGCGGGAACGTGAGCCAATTCAATTCGATAGTATCCATTCTCATCGGTAACACTTTGCATATTGCTATCATAAAGCAATAGGTTATCCGCATTTATCGTGATTCCCGGAATTGGATTGCCCTGAGAATTCAGTAAATACCCTTTAACGACGTAGGGTTCAACCTCTCCTGCAGATGGTACGGGCGCCGGTGTTGGTGTTGGTGTTGGTGTTGGTGTTGGTGTTGGTGTTGGTGTTGGTGTTGGTGTTGGTGTTGGTGTTGGTGTTGGTGTTGGTGTTGGTGTTGGTGTTGGTGTTGGTGTCGGATTCGTGCCTGGGGCGGGGTCCTCAATCTGAATCGTCCACACATTGCCGCTGCTGGAGAAAGCAACATCGTAACCGCTGCTCTCCGAAACGAAGCGCAATGGTACCATCGTACTGCCGTCAATGATCTGGGCAGGTACGTCCAGGCTGACAGTTTTTCCGTTTACGACTGCATTCGTATTATTGATCGTCAATTCGATTGAGAGGCCGTTCTTCGTTCCGATCGCTTTCCGGACAGCACCCTCCTCCACCCATTTCACCGTAAACCCTAAGGTTTCAAACAGTTTGCGGAATGGGACAAGCGTACGACCGTCTTTCACGATCGGCTGTGCATCGTCAAAATGAAGCTCTGCCCCTTTGAAAAGTACATGGATCGCAATATCCTTCGATCCATCCGCAGGAGAAGGGACAGGAGCCGGGCTCGGGGTCGGTGTTGGGTTAGGCGACGGCGTCGGGTTCGGATTAGGTGCCTGCGAGGGTGTCGGACTCGGTAACGGCACTGGCGTCGTAGAAGGAGCAGACGTCCCTTCCGAAATCATTGGCTTCTTGTATTTAATCGGTTTGGAAACTATCGCACCTTGCGGTGTCTCGATTTCCAGCACGTAAGACTGCGTTTCCTTAATCGTGCCGTTGTCACTAGCGTACAAGTCGAACGTAAGCTGCCCTTGGAACTCGCCGACCGGCTCCTTCACATCTTTTCGAAAACCTGGGTTAATAATTTCGCTTTCATGAGTTATAGCGCCGTCTGCAGCTGTAATCGATTTGTCCTGTACGATGCCGAGCAACCAGCCGGTCGTAGCGCGGTTCGTTCTCCACATCCCTTGAGAATTATCCTTGCCGTAATCATCCGTAGAGCGGAGCACAACCGCATTAATGAGCGTTTTTTGTGCTAAGTTCAGCACCAGCTTGAAGTGGCCATCCTTATTGCCCTCCGGCTTGAAGTCAGCTGCTCCGACAACATCAGACGCAGTATCGAGCAGACTAAACTCCTTGATTGTAACTCCAGCAGGCGAGGTTTCTCCGAAAGCGCCGGCGACTCCGCCATACGACAAGCAGCCCGCCAGCACAAGGGAAACAGCTGATTTCCAAATTCTTTGTTTTTTATACGTAACCATCATGTTCATTCTCCTTCTCCCAATTCTACAGATATGGAACGAATTTACCACTAACTAGTTGTCAAGTGTTTCTAGGTGCGTTCTTTGACTTGATGGATTTATTATAACTCCCCAAACTTCCCTTTCGACAGAGGAGGCGATTCCCGAAAACCGGGAATTTCGGTTGGGAAACTTCCATACCGACTTGGTAACCAACAAGTTCCGATCAAAAAAACAGGGAGCAGATGCCGCTCGGCAAACTGCTCCTTGTTCTTTGAACGAAAGCTAACCCTTAGCTTTCCACTCTCGGTATTTGTTTCTCATAAATGATAAAAGGATAAAACTCGTTTTAACTGGATGTCGTTTTTTATCCTTCAACTAATTGATACAATCTAATGTCTTCTCTTTCTGTTTCAGCTATTAGTATGTCATTTCGCTCTTTGACACGAAAGATCTTTGTTCCGACTACAAGTTTATTAGCTGTTCCGTTTTTAAAAGCTTTACCATTATTACTTTGTTGAGTAATTTCAGTTACTTGTATGTCTTTCGTTAATTTTAACTCGTCTACCCAAGGAATTCCTGCTTTGTATATGGTGTCTTTACACATAAAAACATTTGCATTCGGATCCATTCTTAAAACTTCTTGTGCAGTTGGATTTCCAATTGTTTTAGTCTGTTCTGAAGTCATTAATATTTCATTTTTCGTGCACCCTGCTGTAATAAAACACGTTAACAAAAGAATAAACATAACGATTCTCATGCACTCCCCTCCTTCAGTTTCAATGATGGGGTAATATCCTATACATTAGGACGATAAAATTATTTCGAATGTTACGTTAATCTGCCCACATTAATTAAGGACAAGAATATCTTTATACGGAAGCATCCTACTTAAATAGCTTTAATTACAATCTAACGAAACATTTATACAATCTTAACATGATCATTATTGTAAAAAAATAGTGGTTAATTATACTAGATTAGTAATCTTAAATTTATAAATAGGAGGAAAGTCAACAAATGAGAACAAACTTTCTCAAGAAATTCTCATGGATAGTACTGGCTGCGATTATGGTACTATCGAATTTATTCAGTGTTCTACCTAGTACGGCATCGGCTGCTAATGCTGATGGTTCCATGACTGTTGCCGAGGCTATTGCCAATAACAGCGGGACTGGAACAGTGGAAGGGTACATTGTCGGACATGCCACCGGTTCATTGTCGGCGAACTTTCAATCTCCGTTCGGCAATGATTTCAACTTCCTAATTGCAGATACCTCAAGTGAACGGGACAAAACCAAATTATTGGACGTCCAGCTTACAACAGCATATCGTGCCCAGTTCGGACTTCAAACCAACCCCAGTATTATCGGAAAAAAAGTAAAAGTCACAGGGACGTTATCCGCTTACAACACATTCCCCGGGTTAAAAACGCCTACTGCTCTTACCTTTATTGATGACACTACGCCTCCGCCAACCGGCGTCATTTCCATTGCTGATGCGAAAAAAGCCGCCGGCACCGTTACCATTGCAGGTGTCGTTACAGCAGACAACTCTGCCATCGGCGGAGGAAAGCTCTCTACATTTGTGCAGGATAACACCGGAGGAATCAACATCTTCAACTCCTCCACGGTCGGTTTCCCGGATTTAAAAGAGGGCGACCAAATTCAATTAACAGGAACGATTACCTCATATAAAGATTTAACGGAGATTAGCCCTACCTCCATTACTGTGACCGCTCACAATCAAGCTATCCCTGCGCCTGTTCAGGTGTCCTTAGCCGATCTTCAAGACACGGCAAAAGCAGAGCAGTATGAAGGCCAACTTGTGCATATAAGCGGTTATTTCAAGATTGTTCCGGCAACCCCTGCCGGCGGCGGATATAACATTCAAGTCGTCGATCAACAATTTAACGGTACTACTGTGCGTATCATTGACGGCTCCCTTGATATGGCTGCTGTTCAACAAGATAAGTGGTATGAGGTTACAGGTATATTGGGACAGTATACTACCTATCAAGTAATTCCTCGTAAAGCAGCGGACTTTGTTCTTGCCGCCAACCAACCGCCCTTGTATCCGACTCAACCTGGCGACTATGAAGCAACTGTCGCAAGGGTTGTAGATGGAGATACAATCGCCTTGCAAAGTCCTGTACTGGGCGCTACAAATGTCCGTTTCTTAAATATCGATACTCCAGAATCTGATGGATACATCAATCTAAACGGCGGGGTAAAAACTCCAGCTGACCAGAACCAATTGGATCTTGGTTTAGCGGCCAAGCACTATATGGAAACCCTACTTCTGCCGGGCGATAAAGTCGTCTTAAAGGTTGGAGAAGAAGCGACGGATCACTATGGCCGCTTATTGGCTCAAGTTGTACGCAAGTCCGATAGCTTGAATACGAACCTTGAAATGGTGAATAAAGGTTACGCTGTAACTTACTTCATCTGGCCGGTCGGTACTGCAGATGAGTACAATATGTATCAAGCAGCTGTGAAAGCGGCAAAGGACCAAGAATTAGGGATTTGGAATCCGGCTAATCCGTTGCAAGAGCTTCCATTCGTATTCCGTGCACGTTTCTCCGGAGAAGGCTTGACTCGCCCGGTCGGAAACTCCGATACGAAAATCTATGTGGACAAAGAAGAGTGGGCCTCCGTTCCGGTAGAGAAACGTATTTTCTTTAACACGGAAGCCGATGCGATTGCCAACGGATATTCCAAAGCAGCGCAAATTCCGGTTCCTCCTCTTCCGGATGGAACGGGCAAAAAAGTACTGTTTGACAACACGCACGGTCAAACAGCCGGCGCAGCCGACTGGGTCATTGAAGGCGGATTCTCCGATTTCGCTGACGGATTGAGAGCGGCAGGTTTTACCGTAGATGCGCTTGAACGCTCGATCCCTTATACATTCGGTGAACAAGCCGTAACCTACGATAACTTGAAAAATTACGACGTCTTCATTATCGGAGAAGCAAACATTCCTTATAAGAAATCCGAACAAGATGCAATGCTTCAATACGTCAAAGATGGCGGCAGCATATACTTCATTGCCGACCATTACAATGCAGACCGCAATAAAAACCGTTGGGATGCTTCGGAGGTTATGAATGGTTACCGCCGTGGCGCATGGGACAACCCTGCCAAAGGAATGTCCGCGGAAGAAGCGGCGTCCGCAGCGATGCAAGGCGTACAAAGCTCGGACTGGTTAGCCCAAAACTTCGGCGTTCGTTTCCGTTATAATGCGCTTGGCGACGTAGATAACCTGACGGATGTTGTAACGCCGGACCAATCGTTTGGAATTACCGCAGGAGTAAACTCGGTTGCGATGCATGCGGGATCCACTCTTGCGATTCTAGATCCGACTAAAGCAAAGGGACTTGTTTACGTTCCAACCAGCGTTCCTGCTTGGGCTAATGCCGTAGACAGCGGGATTTATAGCGGAGGTGGCCGTGCGGAAGGCCCGTTCGCAGCCGTATCCAAGCTTGGTGCAGGGAAAGCGGCCTTTATCGGCGACTCCTCTCCGGTTGAAGATGCCACTCCTAAATATTTGCGCGAAGATAACGGATCGAAGAAGACGACCTATGACGGCTTCAAGGGCGAAGCCAACGATGCCGCGTTCTTGGTTCATACCGTCGAATGGTTGGCAAATCATGAAAGCTACACCAGCCTGGCTCAAGTAGCGGGGCTTCAATTGGATCAACCGACTCAATTGCTCGCTTTCGAGAATCCGGCGCAATCTACAGAGCCGAAGCCGGAACCATGGGCCGCTCCAGATGCCGGATATAAGTGGTACGACCCTTCTACTTTTAGAGCGGGATCCTATGGATCCACTCAGCAAGCGCCAGTTCAAGCGCAGTATACATTTGTTCATCAGAGCACACTGCCGAACGCCGAGCAGTTCCAAATTCGCGTAACGGTAGATAAGCTCTTGCCAGGGCAAACCGTTTCGAACCTGACAGTCGGTTTGTATCTATCAGGAGGAACCCAGGTAGCCAAATTCCAGAATGCAGACGGCACATGGCCTACCAACTTTGGATATAGCGCGGGCTTCTCCGCTACTGCCGACGCTACTGGCCATGCCTATAAAGACTTAACGGTTCAAATCAACCCGGCAACCGCAGGTCAAGCCAGCTTGCGATTGAAGGTAAACGGCAATAATCAAATGACAGAAACCGTGTCGATCGCCAACGTACCTGCCGAACCATTGCCTAAAGATCATCCGCCGGTTCCGGACAAAATCTCAATTGCGGATGCTCGCCTGAAGGCAGACAACAATTTGGTAACGGTAGAAGGCGTCATCACTTCGGAGCCGGGAGCATTCGGCGGTCAAGGCTTCTACCTACAGGATGAGACAGCCGGAATTTACGTGTTCCAAAACGCAGCAGGTTATCATGCCGGTGATAAGATCTCCATTAGCGCGAAAAAGACGGTATATAACACAGAATTGGAATTAACCGACCCTGTTGTTCTCGAAAAAATAGGAACAGTTGGTCTGCCGGGAGCCATCGTCCAACCGGCAATAAATGATGACAATCAAGGTCGACTTGTAAAGCTGGAAAACGTCACCATTCAAAGCTATAAAACAGCATCGCCTGCAGGTTCCTTTGAATTTGACGTCGTGAACGGATCGGGCTCCACACACGTTCGTGCAGATGTCCGCACAGGGATTAGTTTCACTGAATTTAAGGCTAAATTCCCAGAAGGAAGCCTGGTGCACATGACAGGCATTTCATCAATCTTTAAAGGAATTTACCAGCTCAAACCGCTTGCAATCAGCGCTGTAGAGCTCGCAGACGTAATTGCCCCGACAGCAACAGTAGCATACAGCACAACTGCTCTGACGAACCAAGATGTGACCGCTACGATCACACCAAGCGAACCAGTGACGATCACGAACAACAGCGGTTCGACAAGCTATACCTTCGCAGATAATGGCAGTTTCACGTTCGAATTCATCGATGCGGCAGGTAACAAAGGTACAATAACAGCAACAGTCGCGAACATCGACAAGGTGGCACCGACGGCAACCGTCGCATACAGCACGACTGCTCCTACAAACCAAGATGTAATAGCGACGATTACGCCGAGCGAAGCGGTAAGCGGTCCGCTGACCCACACGTTCAGCGATAACGGCAGCTTCACATTCGAATTCACGGACGCAGCCGGTAACAAAGGCAGCGTAACGGCAACTGTCAGCAATATCGACAAAATCGCGCCGTTGCTCAAGCTCTCAGTCGATAAACCGGTACTGCAGGAGAATAATCACAAAATGGTGCAAATAAACGTCGGCGTGGAGACGGACGGAACCGGCACCGGTGTCGCTTCCGTCGTGCTGACCTCGATCACATCGAATGAGCCTGAAAACGGACTAGGCGATGGCAATACGGAGAACGACATTCAAGACGCGGCGATCGGAACAAACGATACATCGTTTAGCCTCCGCGCGGAGCGTTCCGGTAAAGGCAGCGGACGAATTTATACGATCACGTACACAGCCACCGATCTAGCTGGAAATACAACAACCTCGTCAACTCAAGTGGTCGTTCCTATCAAAAAATAAAAAATGAGCATCAACAAAAAGGCAGTCCTCAAGATGAGGACTGCCTTTTTTGGTATTACTGTACATCTCCCCTACATCTTCAATGCCAAATCATTCTAACCCAACTACATCTCAATCAGAAACAATTCTTCCAAATCCTTTTCTAGCAAATCACTCAATTTCTTTGCCGTAGATGGACCCACTGATTTAATCGATCGTTCAAGCAGACTGATATAAGCATGACTTAAACCCGAGTGCTTCGCCAACTCTCGCTGCGAGTAACCTTTAATGACTCTCGCTTTAATAAAAACATCGGTCCTCGCCAAGATCTTAATATTCATTCTGCCATAGACCCCCGTTCTCATTTTGTTCCCCTTGTAACATTATACCATTAAATTTTACTTATGCAACCATTTTTGTTTACATAAGTAACCTACTGTGGATCAATTTTATTCATTGCTCCGATTGTAATTACTTTAGTAAACTGATACGATTATATCGTTTACTAATGTTTACTTTTGTTAGTGAGGGTGAGTGAGAGTCTATGTATTTCTACGATAAATTAAAAGATATGCGCAAATTAAAAGGTTTCACCATTCGTGAGCTTGCCGACCGTTCAGGAGTCTCAGCCGCTTATATTTCCCAACTAGAGAACGGTAACCGCGGCATACCTTCACCGGAAGTATTAATGAAGCTGTCCGAAGGGCTTAACACTTCCTATTCCGAACTAATGGATATCGCAGGATATCTGGAGTCATCCCCGACTGAACAGCAATTTCAAAGCAATCCCGTTAATTTGCGGCGTTTTCTCCGTGAGAATGAACTCATGTTTGATGGTTTTGTACTTACGACAGAAGATAAAGAATGGGTCGAGCGTATGCTGACTGTCTTATTTTGGAAAGAACGTCAAACGAAAATCGACGGTCAATGATTCGTTCTTATTTTACAAGGCCGTTTCGAACAATTCTTGTCATCATTTCTGCGTTCGGGTACTGGACTTCTTCATATTGCTTGACCACGTCTTCAATCCGAAATGCAACACGTTCAATCGATGTTCGGATTTGTCCATTTTCGATTTCTACAATGGCATAAGCTGCTTTCGGCATACCGTCAAAAGGTAGACCTACACTTCCGATATTCATCAGTATTTTACCTTCCATATAACGGATGAATGGCCTGTGGATATGAGCATAAATGAAGATGTCAGCATCCGAAGCGGACATAAGCTTAGACTTCAGCACCTCATCACCAGCGCCAGGAAGAACAACTTCGAACAGGCTATCTGGCGTCGCATGGAATGCATGAATCGTGATACCTTCTATCTCAAGCTTCAATTCAGTCGGCAGACTTGATAAGTATTCGACATCCTGCTCGTCCAATTGCGCAACCGTCCACTCCCGTTCCGCCCTCATCATTTCGATGACCTGCTCCGGGACTTCTCCTTGATTTACGCCGCGCACAACCCATTCATCTGCGTTTCCTTTAATGACCTGCGTCTGTAAAGATTGGACCAATGCAAGAGATCGTTTGGGATCCGGTCCACGGTAGCAAAGATCCCCCAGCACATATACGCGGTCAATCTGGTTCTTCCTTATATCCTCCAGAACGGCTTCCAGAGCGATTGCATTCCCATGTATATCCGAAATAAAGGCTAGTTTCACCCGGTTTTCCCCCTGTTTATCGCTCACTTCATGATTGGATAGTCGATCACAATGACATTCTCAAGGATTCCCTCTAAGGATTGCACGAATTGCTGATGCGCAGGATGTGGTCCGTATTGACGCAGAGATTCTTGATCTTCAAAAGTCACACGAAGTCCTATCGTGTATCCTTGCACATTTTCTGTTTCTTCTGTCACATTTACGCCTGCTGATAAATCAACGATCCCAGGAATCTTATTTTTAAGAGACCATAAGGTTTCAAGCAATTCCTTTTCCTTCTGTTGAGCTAAATTCTCTTTAAATTTGAACGAAACTAAGTGTTCAAACATCATGGCTAAAAAAGCCTCCTTTAGAATTAAATTAGAATGATAGACTTTGACCAGGTTCTACGACAACACCTTTTATTCCCTCAGCAGCCAAACTCTCTACAAAAGCCGTCGGATCCTGCTTAATGAGAGGAAATGTGTTGTAGTGCATCGGAACAACCATTTTTGCTTGTAAAAATTGTGCAGCGATAACAGCGTCGCGGGGGCCCATGGTATAGTTGTCACCAATTGGAAGAAAGGCAAGATCGATCGCATTTAATTTGCCAAGCAATTGCATATCTCCAAAAAGGCCCGTATCGCCTGCATGGTATATCGTTTTCCCCTCTACGGTAAGGAGGAAACCACTAGCCATCCCTGTATACATATTTTCTTTGGTTCCAGGCGGGTTATAGGAAGAATCATGCAGCGCCAGCGTCATTTTCACTTTACCAAAAGGAAACTGATATTCCCCGCCAATCCCCATTCCGTGGGTTTTTGCCCCTTGGAAAGACAAGTACCTTCCCAAATCATTGGGTGCAATAATCGTGGCTTCGTTCCGCTTTGCAATCTCTATTGAATCACCTAAATGATCGGCATGACCATGTGTGACGAGTATGTAATCAGCCTTAATATCTTCCGGTTTTGCAGTGGCTAGAGGGTTATGGTTCAAGAAGGGATCAATGATGAGCGTATGCTCCTTTAATCGAATCTCAACACAGCTTTGTCCATGAAAAATAATGTTCATAAAATCGCTCCTTTGTCATTAGCTGATTTCAATTCATTGTTTTTGATTAGGCCTGAGCCTATTTTAGCATACTTTATTTACCATTAGCTTCTTTTACGATTCCCATTTACATTCCTCAGGCTTCTTATCCGGCAAAAAACCACGAAACACCGTAGTCCTTAATTGATGCGTGTCGGTTCGCTCCAAATAGTCAATCCTGCAGCACAAGCGTGGTTCAATCCACTGCGTTTTCTCTTCCACGAACGTGTTCAATTGCTTAGCTAACAGTAAGAACATTTGCTTATCTTCGGATTGAAAGCCAAACTCAACCACACCAACCGCCTTATTCTTCACCGTTCTGAAATTCAAGCCGATTACTAAGCCAAACGGATTTGATCTATACCCCAAAATAACTACATCAATCGATTTAAAATATTTCACTTTCAGCCAGTCGTTACTCTTGGTATCCAGTTGATATTTGGAATCTTTCCGCTTCGCTACAATGCCTTCCATATTCCGTTCTTTCATTAACTCAAATAGCGCCTTACCTTGTCCATCTATGAACATAGTAGGCATGATAACAGATGTAGCATCGATGATGTCGCCTAGCCGCTGTTTTCGCTGCATCAACGATTCATCCAAGTGATCCCTATTTGTGTAAAGGACATCGAAAACAACAAAAGTAACAGGATGAGTGTTTACAGCGCGATTAATCTTTGCGGAAATACTCAACCGACCCCGATAAGAAAAATCATCAAAGACCGGTCTGCCATCACGTAAAACAATTCCCTCACAGTCAAAAATCGCTGTATGAGCCTTGATTGCCGCTGCTGCTTCCTTTAATTCGGGAAATTTGCTGGAAATCAACATACCGTTTCGTGTAAAAGCTTCAATGCGATTGCCCTGCTTGTGTATAAGGATTCGCCATCCGTCCCATTTGGGTTCAAATAAATAATTCTCGTCATCAAATGCTTCTTTACCGATACTGACAATCATTGGCTTTATTGGCTCAAATAGCACGTCTAACCACCCCATTACACCAGTGTGGCACTATCGTATCCGATCTAAACAGCTCTCAAGAGGCGGGTTATCTGTCAGCCGCTCACACCGGTTGCCTCTCTCATTTTCGCATCCAATAACTGGAATGCTTTCTTAAGCTCATCTTTAGGTATATTCGCAAAGCGATCACCGATAGTTACTTCATAACAACAAGTTGTCTCGCTGCTCTCTCTTATATAGTGGGTTAAGCCAATACCCGAATCCTCATACATGGCTACTAATATAGGTTCAAACTTTTCTTTCGGCAGATCAACATGTACATGAAACATGTTAGTCACAGGTTCTAACGGTTTTGTCGCAACACCATGGCATTGATTATAGTGGCCAGCAAGCACTTTGGCTTCTTCATAATACTGATTCATTTTAGGCAATCTCTGTTTGAAATAATGGCTGGCACTTAGGATATACGGATAAAGGCTGATTAAATCGCCTCCATGTCGTCTTTTCCATACTTTGGACTCTTTTGTAAAAGCTTCGTCCCCTGCTAGGATAGCTCCTGCGATCCCGCCAATTCCTTTGTAAAAAGAGATATACACACTATCAAAAAGCTCACAAATTTCTTCAGCTGTCTTTTGATAATAAGGTAGAATCTCGTACAGTCTGGCTCCGTCCAGATGCAGTCTAATCCCTTTTTCACGGCAATACGAACATATGGCAACAAGCTCCTCGTAGTCCGGCAACTGCCCGCCAATTTCACGTTGTGGTAATTCTATTAATAAACAAGCTATATCGTCTTGCATTTGGAGAACATCTTCCAGTCGGATTAGTCTGTCCTTATCCCCAAGCAAAATAGTTTCAATGTGGTGTAATTCTTTTAACCCGTCTTCTTCATGAATTTCCAGATGACTCAAAGGATGATAAGCTACTTTCTTAATGCCCTTCCTGTCACACCAGATTCTTAAGGCAATTTGCTGAGCCATGGTTCCGCTAGGGAAAAAGACAGCAGTTTCTTTACCCAAGAACGTCGCCATTTCTTCTTGAAAATTGTCGATAAGTTTTCCCGAACCATAAGTATCACTGTCCAGATTCCCATCGATATCGTTCAATACCTCTTTCAAAATCTGAATGTTTCTTTTACTATGGCCACCTACTGGATAAATACTTTGATTAAACGCTTCTAGTAAGGAATTATGCTTGCTCATTTGT
Source organism: Paenibacillus andongensis (assembly GCF_025369935.1). Classification (NCBI taxonomy): domain Bacteria; kingdom Bacillati; phylum Bacillota; class Bacilli; order Caryophanales; family Paenibacillaceae; genus Paenibacillus; species Paenibacillus andongensis. The sequence goes on from NZ_CP104467.1 coordinate 5,568,336, forward strand.
ATAAACCTCCATTGTCATTATTTCACTTGGTGGAACAACGGCCGTGACTTATAATCAAACTAACCTAGCAGCTCAGATGGGCTAATCTCTAAGTATATTTTACCAATGGTCAAGCTAAACTAAAAGCTGTTATTTCTAGACGAACGGCATTAGGAGGCTATATGTCCACAAAAGCAAAGAGTAATACATCAGGAACTATGAAGTGGTGGCAGCTGTCGTTGCTTGGAGTTGCCTGCACCATTGGTACTGGTTACTACTTAGGCTCGGGGATTGGTATCAAAATGGGCGGCGGATCCGTCATCTTCATGTTCATTCTCGCAGCATTAGGCACTTATTTGGTCTTTGATGTTTTGGCTCGAATGACGCAGGCGGATCCGCAGCAAGGATCTTTTAGGGCATATGCCAAAAGAGCATTTGGACGTTGGGCAGGCTTTAGCAGCGGATGGGTCTATTGGAGCTCAGAACTTTTAATTATGGGGAGTCAATTAACAGCTTTGTCTCTCTTTACCCGATTCTGGTTTCCAGCGATACCTATGTGGATTTTTGCAACAGTTTACGCTTTCATTGGACTGGGTGTTATCCTGCTCGGGACGAAAACATTCGAGCGCTCAGAGCATATAGTTGGTTTGGTAAGACTGTACAGGATTCTTCTTGCTCTTAAACTTAGGCGCATCGTTTTGTTTTTTGAAAAAGCGATGGTACGCATCACTCAAATTCCTCAGTGCATTTTGCAGAGAAAATTTGTCCGGTTCGTTCAACCAGTCTATTTCTTGTTTTAGTTTGGTGAGTTCAGAAGAGCATGCTCCATAACTTAAACCTTTACCTGTCTCTTTGTATGTGTCGTTCCATAGGGCTAGAAAACGATTAAACACAAAGCGACTGCATCCAATCGTCTTGTTAATGAGTGTTGTTTGTTCTGGCGTTGGGAAAATGCGGAATTTGTAAGCTTTGTGATGCAGCATGGTGAAAACGGCCTCCTCTCGTGTTGGAATATACATCCATTATAGAACATATGTTCGCTAAAATGGATTGTTTGTTCCCGTTTCCTAAACATCTGTCGGATAGTTGACGTGACAAAGCCACGCCCTATCCGAAGTTTTCTAACTCACGACTGAAGTCACGAGTTTGTGAATACTGTTCATCAAATTTCAAAAAAGCATTTGACATTCACGCTACGTAAAGCTGTACAGTTATGTTGTCAGGAGGTGAACAGATGGAATACACCGTGCAGCATCTGGGTAAATTGGCTGGGGTCAGTACCAGGACGCTTCGATATTATGATGAGATTGAACTTCTTAAGCCGGCAAGAATCAATTCGTCAGGATATCGAATCTATGGTCCAGCAGAAGTGGATAGATTACAGCAAATCCTGTTCTACAGAGAACTAGGAGTCAGTCTGGACAGTATAAAAGAAATTGTCACAGCCCCTTCCTTCCATGGAGCCACTGCCCTGAAAGAACACCATCAACAACTCCTCGACAAAAGAAAACAATTAGATGTACTGATTGCAAATGTTGAAAAAACAATTGCTTTTACGGAAGGGAGAATGACCATGACAGATACTGAGAAATTTGAGGGCTTCAAACAAAAGATGATTGATGATAACGAGGAAAAGTACGGGAAAGAAATACGCGAGAAGTATGGCGATGATACCGTAGATAAGTCCAACCAAAAAATAAAAAATATGACACAAGAGCAGCATGACGAAGTAACTCGATTGGCGAATGAAGTCATGGCTGCATTGGCGGAAGCTTTCAAAACCGGGGACCCTGCCAGCGATCTGGCTCAAGCAGCCGCGGGCTTGCATAAGACGTGGTTAAGCTATCACTGGAATGAATACAGTAAAGAAGCGCATGCTGGTTTAGCCCAAATGTATGTGGATGACGAAAGGTTTAAGGCTTACTATGATGAAAAGCAGCCCGGTACGGCTGAGTTTCTAAGAGATGCCATTCATATCTACACTGGTGTGAAGAAGTAATTCTATTGCATGGGACACTAGCACTATTTCTATTATCTCTGTTAAACATCCAGTTCTTTTACAAGAAACTGAATATACTAGTATTGCACCAGTCACCAGCAGCGACCTGTGCCATGTCACTCCAACTAAAGAAGCACAGAGCCCTCAAAGGGCCTGTGCTTCTTTACATTTTGGACGCATGCTTACTTAGCGATTGTTCCTACAGTTGGCTTCACAAGGGCCTTACTTTGCCATACTCGGCTCTTCCACCGTAGATACATGAGCAGCCCTCTCACCCACTCATCTACCGCAAATGCGACCCACACACCAAGCAGTCCCATTTTCATCACAATGCCAAACCAATATGCAAGCGGCACTGCGATCCCCCACATGGATAGAATCCCCATGAATACGGGAAATCTCGCATCTCCAGCAGCACGAAGGGAGTTAATAACAACGAGATTGAAGGTCCGGCCAGGCTCTAAGAGAACGGAGAGTATTAAAATACTAGAACCCATCGCAATAATTTCCGGATTGTCGGTGAATAGTCCCATCAGATCCTTGCGGAAAATAGAAGCAATTCCCACAACCACAAAGGTCACAAGAAGACTAATTCGCAAGCTTCGAATTAACTTATGATAGGCTGCCTTGAAAGCCCCAGCACCCACCATATGACCGACAATGATTTCCGTCCCCATTCCTATTGCCATAGCTAGCGCCATGAAATAGTTGGTTATATTCATCATGTAGATATGCGTACTCAAAGCCGCTTGACCAATAATATTTATAAAACTGACGATCATCATATGCTGAGACTGCCATGACAGATGCTCGCCAGCTGACGGAATGCCAATGCTCATGATTTGCTTCACAATACGGCTATCGAAGGTGACATAATGCTTCAAACGAATCGGTACCGGAATACGGCGATACAAGATGACAATCAGAACGATAAGGCCAATAAGACGGCTTACCACCGTGGATACAGCAGCCCCAGTTACTCCCCACTCGGGAAAACCAAGGTTTCCAAAGATAAGAAGGCTGTTACCGGCTACATGGATCAGATTCACACCCAACGTAACAAACATAACGTCTCTAGTCTGACCATTGGAACGAAGTACAGATGAGATCGCATAGGACAACGCCTCAATCCATATAAAAGCGCCAATGATATTTAAATACTTTTTAGCGATCTCTACCTGCTCCGGCGCCAAATTCATTAACCGCATCAGTGATTCACCAAAGGTAACCAACAAAATGCTAATCAAAATTCCAAAGATCAAATTTATCGTAATCGCGAGAGCTGAAATGCGGCTAGCTTCTTTCGCCCTGCCAGCACCAAGATTTTGTGCGACTGCTACACTTGTTCCAATCCCGACGAAGCCAAACATTAGAATGCAGAAAACGATGATTTCGTTCGCTAAGCCGACTGCTCCTGTCACTTGATCTGAGATCAGACTGAGCATAAATACATCAGCCGTTCCCAGCATCATCCGCAGGACGGAATCAACGAATATCGGCCATGTGACCGCGAATAGACCAAGCTTTTTCCAAGATGCTATTGATTCCATGTCTTTCAATCCCTACACTTTCTCATTTCAAATGATTTCAGTGTAGGATACGTAAGCGATTGCAGTCAAATGCTATTATTGTCCATTAACTACACCTGAATAATATGCCTGAGACTGCTCACAATAATGAAGGTTTTAAATATATCTAAGGAAGTGGGCTAATGTCGAACAAACAAAAAAATCAATCCAATCAACAAAAAGGTCAAAAAGCAAGTGAAGACAACAAAAACAATAATAGTAGCAATAACGGTATTGATGATGCAAATAAACATGCCGGCAACTAAAAGCTAGAAAAAAACCTTGGGAATCGGCTCCGATTTCCAAGGTTTTTCATAAACTGCAAGCTATTTCATCTTAACCCACGCACCGCGGTTGTCCGCAGATTCGATTTCAGCCTCAGCAATTTCAATGCTTCCCATCGTACTGGATGGAGTCGCTGTGGTAATACTCTCACCTGAAAGTAATGTCTCAATAAAATATTTAAGTTCGTTATAGTAGCCCATTTCCGAGGAAAGTTCAGGACTGAATCCTTTTCCTTCATTTACATTTACTTGTAAGGAATCACCTTTGAAAACAACATTGCCTTTTTCAAAATTAACTCGGAACTGCATATCGAAGCCATAGTCTCCTTCAAGCGTCCAATCTGCTTGAGCATTGATGACTTTGCCATCTTCATACAGATAGTTGGCAGAAACCACATCATATCCGCTGCCGGGAACGACATTTCGTGCCAAACAGGATACGGATTCAGGCTTACCGAACAACCAATGAACCATATCAATATCATGAACGTGCATATCTAAGAGTGCTCCGCCGCTTTTCTCCTTCTGTGTAAGCCATGGTCCCCAAGTCGGAGTTGCTCCCCCGCGGTAGAAGTAACCGCCAAGTGCTTGCCCATATGTTTTCTCTTCAACGACCTGCTTCAGGTATACATAAGCCGGCCAGAATCTCAAACATTGACCGATCATCAACTGCTTTCCATTCGCTTCGGCTGCTTGAATCATATCTTTACATTCCGCAGCATTCAGCGCCATCGGTTTTTCACACATAACATGAAGACCATGATTCAAACATTGAACCGCTATGTCTCTGTGTAGATACGTAGGTAGTGCAATATCCACGTAGTCAAGCTGTTCCTTCTCGAGCATTTCCGTCACACTTGTATATTTATTGTAGCGACCGAAGTCAATTCCGGATGAACCCGTATCGATGTTGCCTGCAGCCGCGCGGCCTTCAAGCTTTTCATTGTCAATATCGCACAAAGCCACAACTTGAATGGGAACTCCTTCTGACTCCAGACGAACGTAATTCTCCAGATGAGTCCTGCCCATAAAACCTAACCCAATTAATCCGATTCTTAGCATGTTGATTACTTCCTCCCTAAGATGGCATCCATAGCACCCGATGTATTGTAAATAATCTGTTCGCCATGATGCGTATAACCTGGAATCATTTCGGCAATGACATAATCGTCGTACCCGATGGCTTGAAGGGCTTTCATAACTTCTGGATAATTCACATCACCGGCTAGAAGATCAACAAAACCATGCAGGCCTCCTGCGGCGCGGCGATAATCTTTGAAATGCACTTTTTTGATACGTTTATTTAAAATGGAAATCCAATGCTCCGGATAACCGGCAAATAAAACATTCCCAACATCAAAGTAAGCGCCCACATATGGCGAATTGATTTTATCAATAAAGTCTCTCATTTCAAGCGGGGATAGCAGAAATTTGTTCCATACGTTTTCTATACCAATGGAAACCTTCAATGATTGGGCAACATCGGAAAGCTCATTAAACGCTTCCAAGGCGAAGTCATAGGCTTGATCATATGGAACCACTTCAGAATCCGGAATGAAATCAACACCAACAGCACCTGGCACAACCAATATCGTATCAACACCTAGAATAGCAGCGTTCTCCAATTGTTTCTTGACGATATCTTTCGCTTTCTGACGCGTTTGTGCATGTCCACTTGTTAAAGAATATGTCCAGTATAATCCACTGGCTAAGCTCGAAAGCGCAATGCCCTGATCTTCTGCAATCTTACGGTATTCTTTGATTCCGCTTTCTTTACTTTCCAAGCTTAATTCGCCAGTCTCGTTTAAAGCCAACTCAATGCCGTCGAATCCGGCTTTCTTGGCAACAGCTATACATTGTTCTACCTTCATGGAGTCTGGAAATGACCAAATATTGATCCCTTTTTTCATTGTTATCTCCTCCGTCTCTTCCCTCTATTATAAAAGAGCCACGTTCGATAAGATTTATCCAAAAAGCCGATTTATTTGCACTTTTACAAAAATGGATATGGTAAAATGAGATTAAAAATGAGTCTGGATCAAGAACCACCCTGAGAGAGGACGAGCAGCATGGATTTCCCAAGTATACAACTACAGGAATCACTTACCATTCAAACCCTCTTTTCTTTTCATTATTTCGAGTATGCAAAGGGATTTGTATTTGACGGAGAACAGCATGACTTCTGGGAGATTCTTTACGTGGACAAAGGGGAAGTTGAAGTTCGAGCCGATGATCACATTCATACCCTTCATCAAGGAAATATGATCTTTCACAAACCCGAGGAATTCCATACGGTTAGCGTGAAACACGAACATACACCGCCAAACCTTATCGTCATCTGCTTCGAATGCACGTCACCAGCCATGGCTATTTTCGAGAAAAAGATTCTGTCTTTAGGAGACCGGGAAAGAAATATCCTATCCCTGATTATCCAAGAAGGGTTTCAGGCGTTCCTGCCCCCATTTGATAAACCAACCGTTCATCATTTGGAAAGAAATCCGCATGCCCCTTTTGCCAGCGAACAAATGATCAAATCCTATTTAGAGGTTTTGTTAATCACACTCATTCGGAATCAAGAGCAAGCTTCTACGCCAGATTCGATGAAATACAAACAATCGTCCCTTCAAAAAGAAAAAGCCGAACAACGAATTGTTCAGCAAATAATGGACTATTTGAAAGCCAATCTTTCTCAATCCTTCACGCAAGACCATTTATGCCAAACGTTTCACTTGGGCAAAAGTCGATTGAAGGAACTTTTCCAATCCCAGATGCAAACAGGCGTCTTGGAAGCTTTCAAGTCCCTCAAAATTGAACAAGCCAAAACCTATATTAGGGATGGCCGTTATAACTTCACAGAGATTGCAGCTATGTTGGGATACGCCAGCATTCACTATTTTTCAAGAGATTTCAAGAAAACCGTTGGCATGCCGCCATCCGACTATGCAAAGTCCGTTAAAGCTCGTCTTTAGCTTTGAAAAGATGGGTGAAACTTTCCCTTACAATCGAAAGAAAACATAAAAAAGAGAAAGCAAGATCATCTTGCCTTCTCTTTTTTCATTCGTTCAACTGGCTCTTATTTGATTACTTTCAACAAGCGCTTAGCCGTTCCATTAGGCGTTTCGATGGTTTCATAGACATTGACAGTGAATGGATAGCTGAATTGATCGGTTGTAATATTCGTGGCATCCAGCATTTGTTTCCCGCTGATTAGTTTATTTACACCTGTGAAAGAAGCATCCTTAGAACCGACAATACGTCCGGCATTATCAACAATTTCAAATTTCAATTTCGAGAAGTTGTTGTCAACCACGACATTTTCTTTCTGTTTAATGTCCAGATCAAGTCGGAACTTATACGTATACGCCAATTGAGCCGTCGTTTGTGTGCTCACTGTTACATCATTGAATGTCAGGTCAAATGGATATAAGGAAATGTTAGCATCCGTTCCTTCCTTCTGTACATCCGTTTGCAGAGCGGCAATCGTCGTTGTAAAAGGTGCAGCAGCCACGGAATCGAGCAGCTTTAATGAGAAGTTGGTGCTCTCTTCGGTTTGCGGCACAATGTAGGAGTAGCTTACCACGTAGCTTAAACCAGGGTTTAACATCGTCGCTACATTCGTCTGACGAGATCCTTGATAAGTAACACCCTGCGCATTCACTAATTCCGATAGGAAAGCAGGCGTTGCTGTTGGCGTCGTACTTGTATTCGTTAATTTGAACTTAGCTACCGCAGTTTGGTAGCCTTCGCCTGGATTCTCATGCAGATGAAGCTCCATGAGCGACACTTCTGTCGACTTATCAACCACTTTGGTCAAAGCATCAAATGAGATCGGTTGACCTATCGTGTAAGGCGCTGCAGCCGAATTCCCTTGCTCTTTCGGCCATGCGATAGCTAGTTTGCCTGTTGCTAGCGTACTGGCTTGACCTCCACCTTTGGGCACAAACGTATCCGTCGATAAAACGAGAAGATTAGACAGTGTCACACCATTTTCCACTGGAATTGCGAAATGAATGTATTTCTTTTCACCTGCCTCCAAGGTTACCGGGTCTACTTCGGAACGTTTGCCTTCATAGCTTTTCTGATCGGACTGTGCGTCCATTCGGAAGGCAGGAACCGTTTCTCGCCCCGCTCCAGGATTACTAGCCAAAACCGTCACGACAGCTGCGCGGCCTGAGGCCGTATTTTGCATAGAAACTTCTACTGTCGAATACGTCAGTCCTGAATTAACCCCAGGAATGGTGAATGCCTGACCCCATGCTGCATTTTCGAGGCTCTGCAAAGCTGTACTTCCCATACCGCCATACCATACGGATTTAGTAGGCATAGCTAGCAGTGTAGTTTCAACCTTTGGATAGGAATAGATATCCACATTGACGAAGGATAACTGCTCAATTTGACCAATTTCCTTGCTATCAATGGATGTCATGTATACGAGCTCGCCGATTTCTTTGGGCTGCAAAGCTTCTTTATTACTCGCACTTGGTTTCAATGTATATGAAACGCCATTAGCGGTTTGAACACGAAGCTCGTGTTCGGGAACTCGGTTTTGCACGGCACCGCCGTTATATAAGCGGACAGTAACCGCTAGTTGTGAACCTGACGCCGTTGGCGTCACGGATGCACTTTTAATCGCGGCACGGATATCAGGTGTCAATCCGTAATTGACCGTTGGTGCAGAGGCAACAGGTGCCGCGAGGTCAGCCGCCCATGCGGCCGTGCCTCCTTGAACGATCATTGCTCCAAGCATGATAGCTGTCAGACTAGATTTCCATGGTTTGTTTTTCATCTAAGTACTCTCCTTATTGTGAAGTTTCGCTGATGTCTATTTGGCTGCTGGTGTTGTTGTCGGCTGCGGCACAGTGCTAGCACTATCTACTTTTTGTCCGTCTTTCAAAGTGTTCTGTCCGGCAGTAACCAATTTCTCACCGTCTTTGACCCCTTCAATCACTTCTTGATTTTCCCCGTTAATGCGTCCCAACTTCACTTTCCGTTTCTGATATTGGTCACCTTGCTGAATAAAGACGAACGTATCGGACTCTTCACGTATGATGCTTAATGTAGGAATAGCAACCACTTGTTCTTCCGTTTCAGTCGTAAGCTGTACCATGAATCGATTACCAGGCTGCAGCAGATGATCACTATTGGGAACTTCCAGCTCTAACGTGTACGTTTTTGTTGCAGCACTCATAATAGGTGCCAAGTAGCTAATTTTAGCTGTTCCTTTTTTATCAGGCGAATCCGGATTATAGTAAATGAGTTCTTGCTTTCCTTTAACAAGTAGGAAATTCGTTTCCGTAAGCTCGGTTTTGATTTTAATAGGATCAATCTGCTGAACTTGCCCAACTTTCCCTGCAGCAGCAGCTACTGTTTGCCCAACCACGACGTTGAAATCCGTTAGAACTCCGTTACCTGGTGCTTTAACTTGATAATTTTCTAAAGCGCGAGTCGCATCTTCAAGTGATAGGCTTGCGGATTCAGCCTGGGTTTGAATAGAAGAGATAGAATCCGAGTTATCAAAAGCTGAAAGCTTGCTCTGTGCAGCATCTAGATTCATCTTGGCGTTATCCAGAGCTTGTTTGGATTGATCCACCTGATGCTGAACGGCAATACCTGCGTCGTATTCATTACGAACTTTGTTGTATTCTTGCTCAGCATTCTGGAATGCCGTTTGCGATCTAGTTACATTGTCCGCCAGATCTTTGCGGTTATTAACTTTATTATCCTTTGCTTGCTGCAAGGATTCTTGGGCACTTCTTACAGAAAGCTCACTTTTCCTTTTGGCAGATAAGGCATCTTTATTATCAATAACGAAGAGAACTTCACCCTTCTCAACATACTCGCCACGTTTTTTCAATACTTCCGTTACTTCCCCATTGGCTTTCGCTACAACATCAAGCGTTGTTCCTGCCGCTACATCAGCAACCTGTTCGATCGGATTGCTAATTTTCTGCTTCTTTATGACATCCGTTTTAATCGCCCTTGGTGCTAACTGTACCGTTGCTGCCCCTTTTGCGCCTGGAGCGGAACAGGCTGACGCCAAGACCGCCGCTGCGGTCAATAACACGATCACCCCCATCGAACGGGATTTAAATTTTCGTTTCCGCGAACTGTCGTTAATCATCTATGTGCCTCCTTATACCTCTAACATCGTTTTTTCGTTTACTTTTTTACGATTGAACATACGACCTATCCGGTTCTTTATACTTTCAATCAATTCGTACACAATCGGTACGACAACTAGTGTCAATAGCGTAGAGGTAATCAAACCACCGATAACGACGACACCCAACCCTTTACCGATTAATCCGCCTTCACCAGAAATACCGAGCGCAAGAGGTACCAATGCCATAATGGTAGCTCCGGCGGTCATAATAATAGGACGAAGTCTTACTTTACCCGCTTCAATTAGAGCGTGACGCACCGTGTATCCCTCTTCGCGCAGCTGTTGTGCACGATCGATTAATACAATCGCATTCGTCACTACGATCCCAATAAGCATGAGGAAACCAATCATTGAGGTTACTGTTAACGGCTCTCTTGCTATGACAAGTCCGAGAAGACCCCCAATAACAGCGAGCGGTAGAGAGAACAGGATGGCGAAAGGTGCACTTGCGTTACCAAAGGCCAAAACCATAATCAAGTAAACCACGAATATCGCAGCAGCCATCGCGACGAACAACTGCATGAAGCTTTCATTCACGTCATCCGAAACACCACTTATTTTTGGTGTCACGCCTTCAGGCAATTCGATATCTTTCATTGCCGCGCTGATTTTGGCACTCACACCCGTTTTATCAGCTGCATTGATCTTTGCAGTCACTTTCACAAGCTGCTGCTGTTCCTCACGTGCAAGCGAAGCAGCGCCTTTCGTTTCACTGACCTTAGCTACTTCCTTCAGTAATACCTTTGAACCATTCGATCCGGTCAATGGGATATTACCTAGCTTTTCCAGTGTATCTTTGTCCGATTTATCTAACGATACCGTTGTTGTATAAACGATATTATCGAATTTCATATCTCCTAATTTTTGCTTTTGAATCCAGGCACGTGCGGTATCACGTACAGTCGATGAGCTTAATCCATATGCTCTCGCTTTTTTCTGATCCACAGCAATTTCTACTTCTGTTTTAGCATCACTCAGGTTATCCCCAATTTCACTAAGCTCCGTAAATGTATTTAGCTTCTCTTTAACCAATTTGGCCGCTTTCTCTAATTGAAGCTGATCCTCCCCTTGCAACGTATAGGCAAAATCAGTCGATGAAACACCGAAATCACCTTCCATGGATTTAGGCTGTACTTCGGATCCGCTCGGCAGTTCAGAGAGAATAAAAGCTTTCATTTGGTCTTTCACTTTATTCGGATCAACCTTATCATTCACTTGGACAAAAATCTGTGAAGCATAAGGCGTCCGTTCGTCATCTTTGCCTGCATAACCGACTAATGCTTCAACGAATTTGAAAACGGGCTCGCCATTAGAATCTTTCGTATCTAGCAAGACGGTTTCAATCTCTTTCGTTTTCGAATCTGTAGCTTCAAAAGAAGTCGCATACGGCATTTTGATCTGGAAGTACATTGTTTTCGCAGGCTTCGAGCTAGGCAAGAACGAAACCGATAGGAAAGGTACCGTTGCCGCAATTGTGACTACAAGCATAAGTCCTGAAATTAACAATGTTTTGATCCGATTTTTCAAACTCCAGGTCAACACTTTTTCGTAGAATGTTGTTAATTTGGTTGGCTTTGATTCATCATGGTGACCTTTACCCGGCTTACTGCGAAGAACGAGTAATTTGGCAAGCATCGGAATAACCGTTAAAGCTACAATTAAGGAAGATAGAAGTGCGCAAGCAATAGTTAAGGCAAAAGGTCTAAAGAACCCTCCAACAACCCCCGTTACCAAAGCAAGCGGAGCAAAAACCCCTACAGTTGCCAGAGTTGAGGATGTAATAGCCATCGAAACTTGCTTTGTCGCTAAGGCGATAACGGATTCTTTACGTTCCTGCGCTTTTTCCAATGAAGCATATATGTTCTCGATAACAACAATGGAATCATCGACTACACGACCTACTGCGATAAAAATACCACCGAGTGTCATTGTATTAAGCGTTAAATTTAACTGCGACATTAATAACAATGTGATCAAAATGGAAAGTGGAATCGAGACGAGAACAATGAGTGTCATCCGAATGTTCCGTAGGAAAATGAGAATCATCAAGGAAGCTAGAACTGCCCCTACAATACCTTCACGCACAAGTCCTGTAATGGACTCTTTAATTTGATCTGCACTATCATAAGTATTTTTAAAAGTAATGTTAGGTAGTGTGGTTTCCCACTCATGAATCAGCTTTTCAATGGATCCTGAGAAATCAACCGCATTCGCACTGCCAGCTTTGTACAAAATCATACCAATAGCCGGCTTGCCATCCAATCTACCATTGAAGTCAGATTCCGTTATCGCCTTTACCTTGGAGACTTGAGCTAGTGTTACGATATCTCCTTTAGGGGTAGTGATTTCGACCTGTTGCAAATCGTACAAGCTTGATAAATTACCTGTAACACGAGTCATCTTATTGTTGCCGCTAATTTCTACACTGCCGATCGGGCTCTTCGTCGCGGCGGAATTAATCGCATTGCTCACTAAAGCCGGTGACAATCCATATACATCAAGCGCAGCAGCATCCAGCTCAATATCGAGTGATGTGCTTCTGGCACCAATAACGTCCATATGGTCAATCCCTTTAATTCCTTCAAGACCAGGCTTGATTTTATCTTTAAAAGACTTGTCGAGCTCTGTCTGGCTTACCCCGTCCTTCGCATAAGCGACTAAGTAATTTGAAGGGAAAGATGCCGCACCGAATGTGGAGGCTTTTGGCGCACCTGCCGTTGCTGGAAGAGAAACTTCAGCCAGCATGTCTTGAACAGCCTGCTTTTTCTTATCAATATCTACATTTTGTTTGAACATAATGATAATCATAGAGAAATTATCACTCGAAGTTGAAGTCATCGAATCCAGATCTTCAATGTTCGCTAGCTTTTCTTCAATAGGAGCCGTAATTTCATCCATGACATCCTTGGGCGCTCCTGTATAGGTAGTTGTTACAGCAACTACTGGAAAAGAAACGTTTGGCATGTTCTCTACTTTAAGCTGCGTGGATGAATAAAATCCGCCTACAAAAAGCATGATCATGATAATGAATAATGCCGAGACATTCATCATGGAAAACTGTGTTAATCGATTCATTCCTGTACTCCCTTCATGACAAGCATAAACTTAATCTCATCAAATGTTTATACGCTAACCATACAGGTTCAATATGAACCCAATATGAACAAATAAAAAAAGAAGGTCACCAATATGGCCGCGGAAAGCACGGGCATCAATTGGTGACCTAACTATAATAATGAAGACGTTTACTTATTATCCTAATTAACACAGAAACAATAACCTATCAGAATCGGCAATTATGCTAACTTTTCAATTACAATAGATGCGCTTACTACAGGTGTGCCTCCACCAATAGCGTTTTGCAATACCAAATTCCCCGTATTATCAATCCGATTCAGAGTCAATGTACCTCCTGCCGTTAATTGAGCAACGACCTGACCTTGGTAAGGTTGGTTTCCTGCGTTTGTGCCATAATTGCTGCAAGGTACCAAGTTAGCTGGAGTAGGACCAGCTGGATCAAAAAACAAGCCAAACGCATTATTACCTTGTGTTGGGAACACTTCCCAACTTATATTATAAGTGCCAGTCTCAAGGATGTTGATCGTTTGCGGAGCTGTGAATGAAATGGCCGTACCGTTGATAAGAGAATCATTGAAAGAGACGGCTCCGCCTTGCCCACCGGGGACTGATGCAGCAGCAATGTTTTGTTCCACTGTGCTGCAAAGGAAAGCAAATGAAGAAATCCCACCAGCTGGACCTTGCGGTCCTTGTGGTCCTTGTGGTCCTTGCGGCCCTTGTGGTCCTTGTGGTCCTTGTGGTCCTTGTGGTCCTTGCGGTCCTTGCGGTCCTGGAGGTCCTGGAGGACCCGGTATTCTACCCATATACAATCACTCCTTATTTGATTTCAAAATCAAGTTATTCACCCAACAGCATTTTGGCTGGGCTAATTTACCCCAAAGGCTAATTATTTTTCTAAAACACAGCAAATACACATTTTCTGTTCAATTGTATTCTTGTCCATGCATTTCCAATTTTCCAACATATTCTGTATACGACTTTCTTTACAGTAATAAGGAGGTAAAAGATGGACAAAGGAAGAGGTTTAGTCGGTATCATGGTTGCTAACCACTCTGAAAGAAAGTATGCCTTGCAAAAATATCTGAATTGCAATACGACCTCCATGAAATTATTCTGTTTTACTCCTTCTGATATTGACTGGAAACGAAATAGGATTACCGGCCTTCATCGTATAAACCGAAAATGGGTGCTGAGAAAGTTTTCTTTCCCCGAAGTTGTGTACAACCGTTGTTACCAAATCAATCATCAGATTATCGAACGCTTAGTTGCCAAACTCGGCAGTAATAAATGCTTCAATCATATCAACCAATTTAATAAACATGAGATTCACATTCATTTAAGCCAATGGCTCGCACAATATTTACCGGAAACAATTCTTTACGATAAGGAGAATGTTTTGCGTTTACTAGATACTCATAAGGTTCTATACATTAAACCTTGTTACGGAAATAAAGGAAACAGTGTGTATCGTGTGGAGGTGAAAGATTCACAGGAGATTCACATCGGTGAGCATCATTTTACACCTAAAATCGTAGCAGGAGATTCTCTACAATTCCAAGAGAGTATCGATAAGCTAGTACGTTCCACTCCTTACATCATTCAAAAAGGGATCGATATTCAACCACTGAATGAACAAGTTTTCGATATTCGAGTACTTGCACAAAAGAATAAGCGGGGTCAATGGTCTGCAACGAACGTTGTTAGTCGATTAGCTCATAAAGGATGTTTTAACACAAGCATGTGTGAAAAGGTTTGTTTATCCGAAAAAGCACTTGAACAATTGTATCCTCCCGATAAAGTTAAGGCTATTATTCAATCGGTTTACAATATTAGTTTAAGAGCCGCGGAAATCATAGAGATGGGCACAAACTATCATTTAGGTGAACTAAGCGTTGATCTTGCGTTGGACAGCGCCGGACTTCTTTGGATCATAGAAGTGAATGGAAAACCACAAAAAGACCTGTATGATGAGTTAGACAAGCGTGATAGCGTATATAAACGCCCGCTAGAATATGCTCGCTATCTACGTAATAAATGAAATAAAAAATAAGCGCGGATGACGCGCTTATTCAGTCCGAACAAATCAAACCAATAAACTTCACTATCTGCCGATCAGCCTCGATCTGCCTCGACCTGCAAAAAGTACATCTTATTTTAAAGGATTTACCGTTTTCAAGGCGCTCACCTGTAAAACCTGCATCTCATTTGCTCGAAAAGCGCCAATAGCGAATAAAATGTTCGATTTAGATGTATCTTTTGCAGGTCATCCCCGATCATTCTACTTATTGAATGCTTTATCATGTATAAAATGCAGGTTGTTCATCCGCTGACAGAGGGTAGTTGCTTGCGGAAACATTGACTTCTTCTTTTTGCTTTTTTCCTTCTTTGCTTCCCGGCTAAATTCTTATAAATAAGGGTTAACTTTTACCTTCAACCAAAACCCAAAACATATAAATTCTAAAGTTAAAAAAGGACAGCATATACGCATGCTGTCCTCTTACTTTTTAGGGGGATATATCTGAATCGGAATCGTTACAATAACTAACGTACCTTTCCCAATCTCGCTCTGCAATTCAATCGTCCCGTGGTGATTTTCAACAATTTTCCTTACAATCGCAAGTCCCAATCCACTTCCGTCGGTTTCCCGCTGTCTAGATGCATCTACTTTATAAAATCGTTCAAATACCCGTTCTTGGTCAGAAGCTACTATTCCCATCCCACTGTCTTGAATTCGTATACGAACCCGGTCATTGAGAGGTTCCAACTGAATATGTATCGTCCCATGTGAGGGTGTGAACTTGATAGCATTACCTAGGAGATTCATCCATACTTGACTTAGCTGGTCTGCATCCGCACTAATTTTCACTCGAGGAAGATCCAAGTCAAGCACCAATTGCTTGCGGGACCACTGCGGTTCATAGAACACAACAATTCTGCGAAGTTGCTCATCCAAATCGTATGTGGCTGGGTGAAACGGATGATGCTCCGATTCCAAAGAGGCCAGCTTCAATAAATTTTCACTGAGGCGAGATAATCGCTCACTCTCACGTTCAATGATTTCCAAGTAGCGTCCGCGCTCTGCCTCATCAATTTCTGAACCTCGTAAAGCTTTGGAAAACCCGCGAATCGACGTAAGCGGGGACTGAATCTCATGGGAAACATTCGAGACAAAGTCTTGCCTCATCTGTTCCAACTGTTTCAGTTCACCCGCCATATGGTTAAAGCTTTGAGCTAGCTGCCCCAGTTCATCCTTTTGCTTCACAGACACATGAACATTGAAATTCCCTCTAGCTAATCGTTCCGTAGCAAGCGTCAGCTTCTTTAATGGATTTACCAGATAGCGTGAAGCGATAAGAATGAGTAAACTACCAACAATAAGTACGATCAGGAGTACGGTAATGACAGCTGTTTGCACTTGGCGACGGGCCACATCGGAGAAATTCGGATGAATGAATAGGGCAAAAGTTTTACCATCAACTTGAAGAGGAAGTCCAACCTTAATCCGATTGAATGGATCTTTGGGCATCCCATAGTCTAGGCTTTTATAAATGCTGCCCTGCAGAACATAAGCCACTTCCGATGCTTCAATAAGAGGATTCCCTTTTTTATCTATAGAGATTGCCGTCGCTGGCTCACCATTTTCGTAAAATAAAGTCAAGACGTAGTTATTATTTAATCGGTTGCTTCCTGCCACAAAAGAATCAAGATTCTTCGGCTGAATGTCTTCACTCAACGTGACTAGTTGCCGGCCTATCGCGAGCATTTCTGCTTGAAATTCCGTTGTAATCAGATTTCTGAAAAAGACCGTTGCCAGTGGAAAGGCGACTGATACACTAACTACAACTATGGCCAGAAATGTCAGCACAACGCGCAGATAGAGCGACTTTATCTTAAACATGCATTCACCTCGAGCCTGTACCCAAGTCCGCGTATCGTCGTAATACGAAACTCCTCCGTCAGTGGTTCGAACCGCTCACGCAAACGTTTTATATGCACATCAACCGTTCGGTCATCGCCCTCATAATCGATCCCCCAGATCTGCTCAATGAGCTGAGTCCGGGTGAAGATTTGTGCTGGATAACTGGCAAGCTTATAGAGGAGCTCGAACTCTTTTAAAGGAAGCGCCAATCGTTGATCCTGCAATCGGACTTCAAATGCGGTACGATCAATCATCACATTACCGAGTGCGATTGTCTGTGAGGCGTTGATTTTATAACGTTTAAGCAAAGCTTTTACACGCATCACCAACTCCACGGGGTCAAAAGGCTTCACAAGATAGTCGTCCGTACCAAGCTGAAAACCTTTCACCTTGTGAACGGATTCGCTTTTGGCTGTCACCATAAGGAGGGGCAGATCTGCATATTGCGCCCTTAATTCGCGACAAAGTTCCCAACCGTCCATCAAAGGCATCATGACATCCAATACGACTAAATCCGCCGGTGTTGTTTCAAGCATACTGAGCGCTTCTTGTCCATTGCTAGCCTGCATGACTGTTAAGCCTTCTCCGGCCAAATAAACGCGAATCAGCTCTCTGATATCTGCGTCATCATCCACCACCATGATTCTGGTCACGAAACGCTCCGCCTTTCTTGCGGGAAACTTAAGCTAGGTATGGGATTGGATCTGTTGAACCCGCTTCTTCAAAACCCTTCAAACGCAAACGGCAGCTGTCACAAACGCCGCAAGCTTCAGCTTTTCCATTGTAACAAGACGTCGTAAGCTCGAAAGGAACGCCGATTTTCAAGCCTTCTTGTATAATTCGTGCCTTAGTCCAGTCAATGAGTGGGGTTTCGATCGTGATCCCTTTTCCTTCAACACCGACCTTGGTCGCAAGGGCAATCACTTCTTCCACTTTATGAATGAATTCCGGACGGCAATCCGGATATCCACTGTAATCGAGTGCATTTACTCCAATATAAATGGCTTCTGATCCCGTTACTTCTGCATAAGAGGTAGCAATGGAAAGGAAAAGCAGATTGCGACCCGGTACATAAGTAACTGGAATTTCCTCGGCTCCTTCAGTCAAACCACCCACAACATTCGGAACATCGATGCTATCGTCTGTTAGAGCGCTGCCTCCGAAATCGCGTAAGAAATCCAGCTTGATGATCTTGTGACGAGCACGGACACCATAATGCTCAGCGACTTGCTTGGCATTCTCAATTTCAATTTTGTGACGCTGACCATAGTCAAAAGAAATCGGATATAACTCGTATCCCGCTTCTTTGGCAAGTCCCATACACGTCGTACTATCTAATCCGCCACTTAGAATAATGACAGCTCTTTTCTTATTTTCATTGTTTACGCTCATATAGACACCTCTTTTTCATTCTTGTGAAAAATAGATAAATCCGTAGATACGCGCCTTTAAACGCCACGCATCGCTGGATCCCAAATGATCTTATGCAGCTGCATGTTCAGCTTCACCTTGGACAACCCTGCGTCAAGCATAAGCTCGACGAGCTTGCGCGGCGGCATCGTCTCCCAGACCGGGCTGAACATCGGCAGCGCCTTCGTCGGGTGCTGCTCAAGCACTTCCACCGCGGTGCGGAAGTCGTGCTCGCTGCCGATGACGAACTTCAACTCGTCCTGCTCGCGCAGCAGGGCGAGATTGCTCATGATCATCTGCCCCATCTCACCAGAGTCGGGCAGCTTAAAGTCCATGATGTATCGCACCTTCGGCGATGCGACACGCTCTACGAACAGGGCGAGATCAATCGCGCCGTTCGTCTCGATATGCAGGTCATCGACCTGCTCCAGCTCCGCGAGCGCGTCGATTAACGCGAGCGACTTCTCGCCGTATAGGAGCGGCTCGCCGCCGGTAAGGCAAATATGCCGGGAGCGGTACGTCTCTACCTTGCTGATAATTTCAGCAATGGTCATGACGTTCTCCGCTTCCGCGGGCGGGTAGCTGTACTTGGTGTCACACCAGGTACAGCGCAGGTTGCAACCAAAAAGACGGACGAAGACCGTCGGGAACCCGGCACGGGTCCCTTCGCCTTCAACCGTCTCGAAGATCTCGACCATCGGAATGCGGATATCTCGCATTACACATCCTCCTCCATCATCGAGCGTGTGATGGCCGCATAGCTGGTCGGCGTTTCCCACAGCCGGAGCTCTTCCAGCATAATCGCTGGATAAAGTTGTTCCTCAAGCAAAGCTTGATGAATTTCCTCATACATCCAGACGATCATATTTTCAGCGGTTGTATTCATAGCTGGCAGTACGTCATTCAAATATTTATGGTCCAATCGGTCAACGACACGTTCTTTTGCAATACGTTTAATATCACCAAAATCTATAGCGATCCCCCGGCTATCCACTTTTCCGCGCATAATAACTTGCAGTTTATAGGTATGTCCGTGCAGATTTTTACATTTTCCCTCATAACAATGCAAATGATGTGCACTGTCAAACGTAAATTCTTTGGAAATCAAAACGGATTTGTGATGATATTTTAATTGGTTCTCTTGGATGTCACGCCCCAACATCTGAACATCTCTGGGGATATCATAGCTCATATCTATCACCTCTTAATTATGAAAAAAACAGTACTCTACATTCTATCACGAAGAGACCGTTCTTCACAATCAATCTTGCTGTTTTCGTCTTCCCTTTTGAGACCAGTCCAAATGTCCGCGAATCTCCTGAATCCGTTCATTCTCATTACGTAAATCCGACTCAATAAGAGCTGTAAGACTTTCAATTTGATCAACCACAGTATCGGGAAGCTCAACCTCTTCAACTGATTTTACAATATAAAGCAAGCATTGCAGCGTCTCATCCATAAGGCTCTTCTTCTTGCCGGTTAAGACGACTTCTGAGAGAAAAATAAGGTGACTCAGCTCTTCTTGCGTCATTTTCAAGAGGAACATCCCCTTTCTTGCTTCCATTATCCAACATTTTCCGACATCGCGAAAGACTCTCTTGACAACTTAAACTATAACATTTATGATTACAGTAAGTTATTGTCAATTGATTTACCGATTGGAATTCTTTTCAACTGATAACACTGAATGCTTTTAAGCATCCGAAACACACTAAAAAGAATTTATAACCTTGGAGGGAAAACTAATGAGTACAGAAGTTAAATCCGAAGTTTTGAAAGTTTTAGAAGACCGTCATTCCGTCAAGCAATATCAAGTTGGGCACAAAATGCCGAAAGCCGATCTAGATCAGTTGTTGAAGTCAACATCTCAAGCACCATCTTCATGGAACCTTCAACACTGGAAGCTTCTCGTTATTGATGATCAAGCTCAAAAAGAGAAATTGCTTCCTATCGCATATGGACAAAAGCAAATCGTTGAAAGCTCCGTTGTTATCGCTATTCTAGGCGATCTCGAAGCTAACAAAAACACAGAACGCGTTTTTGGTCCAGCAGTTGAAGCTGGCCACATGCCAAAAGAATTGTATGACACACTTGCTGGTCAAATCGAAGGCGCATATCAATACCCACAAGTTGCTCGTGACGAAGCTATTCGTAACGGATCCTTAGCAGCTATGCAGCTTATGATTGCTGCAAAAGCAATGGGCTATGACACTTGTCCTATGGGTGGTTATGATGCTGCTAAATTCGTTGAAGCTTTCAACGTTCCAGCACGTTATGTACCTGTAATGTTGATTAGCGTAGGTTTGGCAGCAACTCCAGCAAGACCTTCAGGACGCCTTCCTCTGGATCAAATCATCGTTTCCAACTCATTTTAATTAAACGAAAAGGCATGACTTCCATCTATTATGGGAGTTCATGCCTTTTTTTCATTTGGTGCTAGCTCAGTGATACTGATCCGTTTCGAACCAAATTTCATCGATTAACTTATTTCTATACAGCATGGATACATTAAACGTTTCATACTCTTTTTCTTTATCCAACTCTTCAAGCAATAAAGTCGCAATTAATTCTCGATCATCCGAATCTCCTGGCTCGCGGAAATCAATGAATCCTGTTAGCTGGCGAGAACTAATATCCACCGTTGCCGTACCAATAGGCAAACCACCATGGGATTGCTGATAAATTTCATACGTGAGCGTATCGCCATCATCTCTGGCCAAATTAATCGTGTAATCCTCTGGAGTAGGAAGCATCGTTTCCTCTTCCATGTCATCAACCAAATCTAATAAATCAATGTGCGTTAATTCTATCGTATCTACGGTTTCCCCATTATAGATCATGTTGAAAATAAACGAATCCGTTTCATCCTCATTGAAATCTTCAACAATAAGCTCTGATACCCTATCCATTTCCTCATCAAAAGGATCGAATCTCCACGTTATATCTCCAATCACATCCGTACCATACATATGAAGAGTAATCTCAGCAATGAGCTCCGAGTCTTTATCATATACATGATAATCCACACGGTTTCTACTTTCACCTACAATAACAAGCTCATAGCCCTGTTGATTCTTGCGTTCCTGGATCATATCCATTTTATCAAGAGCATTCTCTGAGTCGATGTCATCGAATCGGGTTTCGTCCCTCACCCACTCATAATCAACCTCATCGTCATGTTCGTGCCGGGTGTACGAATGCGAGTCCTCTTCGATCATGGTAGGTTGTAAGGCATGGTCTGTCGCGATAACGAAATCATATTCACTGTAACTAACTAAAACCTCGCACTCCTCAATGGACAGTGCATCAATGACATTCTGAATGTAAGACTGAACAAAGTCATACACCTTCTGTTTGTCCACGATCGTAATGGACTGCTGCTCCAGATGAATCGAGCCTTTAAGTCGATCCGATTCCCTGTAGACAAGCGTTAACGTACCGACAAACTCCCCATTGTACACAATATCGCAGATTTCTCCGCCTGCCGTTTTCAGGTCGGGTCTAAGCATAATATCGGCCACGACTTTCCTCGCCTCCTCTACAGATCTTATGATTCTTCTGTAGATTGTCCCAACATCGTCCAAAATATGAGTATTCAGGATAACCGTTGTACACTGAAATGAAAAGAACGGCTCCCAGCGTCAAGGTACATGACAGTGGGGCCGCCCTTTTGTTAACTATTGTGATTTATTTAAGCGTTGGCGTTCGGCTTCGATGGTTGCAAGTCGTTTACCAAGTAAGTTGGCCATTTGTGGAAAATGTTGTAAAGTGTTGGTATAAATGGATCTAGCGACGGAGGATTTTCCCGCCCGTTGTGCTATCTCTGCAAGTGCTACATCAACTTTCCATTCACCAATTTCATGATCCGGTGAGACAATACTCCGATACGTATGGAATGCCTCTCTCGCTTGTTTGAAGCCTGATTCTGCTTCTCTATACAGTTGATCCGCCTGTTTCATTCTAACTTGAGCGAGCATGTAATGAGCATCAGGGAAATCTGATTGATATGCTAAAGCCTTAAAACAATAAACTGATGTTTGCTCCCAATTTTGTCCACGATAATAAATATCCATGAGGTATTTATACACATCGAGCAGTCTTCCAAAGAACGGATGAGGAACTGCTCTGTCTTCAGCTTCCACAAGCACCTCAACAGCTTCATCCACTTTGCCCTCTCCAAGTAACTCGCGGCCCAAATAAAACCACCATGCAGGGTTATCGGGCTCTTCTTCGATCATAAGCCGGAGTAATTTCAAATTGCGTTCAATTTTCTGTTTACTCTCCATGACAGTGGGCTCATATCCATCGTGAAACACTCTTACTTTGACCTTATGTCGAAGTGTTTCTTTATTATAAACGCCTGATTCTGTACCCACCTGCTCGTGAACACGACCCCAATAACGAAGTCCGTGGTGAAGAGGGAACAGACGAGCTTGTGCAAAGTTATGCTTCACATGGTTTTGAATCAAGTTAATTTGCCAGAGGCATAAGATTGCAGGTAATGGTGTGTCATGATAGACACCCGCGGCTTCCCGAACCGCCTCCAAATCTTCCTTCACTAAGTACTCATCAGCATCAATCCAAAATACCCAATCAGTATGCATGTGCAGCAGACCCTCGTTCCGTGCGGCAGCAAAATCATCCATCCATACATATGGAACGATTGTCACATTTGGATACTGGGAAGCCCGCTCTACTGTCCTGTCCGTGGAACAGTCAATGAGTACTATATGATCGACAGCCCCCTGGAGCGAGTCTAAGCATCGTTCAATTGTGCTCTCCATATTGTAGGTTATGATTCCCGCAGTTATCGTTACCTTCCTCACATGAAGAAGGCCCTCGATATCCACTCTTTCATCACCAACTGGGATTGATTTGAGGGCATCCAATACCGGTACGACCCACGTCGCCTCAGGATCAAGCAACCAAGCCCGCTGAAATACCTTATTTGCTGCGTCTCCATAGCCTTGATGCATCAAAGCCTCCCCTAGAAACACCCAATTCTGCGCCTCTAGGGGATTGGTACGAATCAAATCTTTCGCTGCAAACTCCGCCTCTTTGTATTTATGTTGTTTTAAATGCTCGATGAGCAGCACGCTAGCTTGTTCCATTGGTCACCTAGTTATTATTATATGGTAGTTTATAAACAATCGAGCCGTTACTAAGTTTTAAAATGATAGTTGT
Source organism: Paenibacillus andongensis (assembly GCF_025369935.1). Classification (NCBI taxonomy): domain Bacteria; kingdom Bacillati; phylum Bacillota; class Bacilli; order Caryophanales; family Paenibacillaceae; genus Paenibacillus; species Paenibacillus andongensis. The sequence goes on from NZ_CP104467.1 coordinate 5,591,920, forward strand.
ACTAGAAGATCCAGAATTATTTCCACTAAGTTGGACATAAACCCCACTTCCATATTGATAATTAGAATCATTGAGTACAAAATCAAAACCTGGTGTAGTTGAGTTTACAACAACATCTGGACCTTCACTGTCCCAATCAAATAATTTATCAGCATAAATTGTTCCATAGAAACTTCTTGGTGCAATATTTACTCTGTCCACATATGTGAGATGACGTGAATCATCCTTAGCAATAACTGTAAAATAATTCGGTGCTTGTGCTTCTTCTATCTCAACATTATCAGCTGCGTATTCATTTGCAGAAAAATACAATGTATGTCCATTTGAAAAGCCGTATGTAATAGAAGTTACCGAAGGATTCTCATGATAGACAGAATATTGAACAGTTGACGTTTCACTTTGCGGGAACATCTGGTCTAAATCAATTTCTAAAGTACTGTTTTCGTATAAATAGCTCTTAGACAAATGATTGGTATAAAGATCATCATAATTATTTTTTACAATGAAATACTTCGATTCCTGCTCAGTGTCTGCTTTCATAGACTTAAATTTATATACACCATAGCGAGCAGTTAGTGTTACTTGTGTACCATCAATTTCCGGCGGGTTTCCTACATTATCTTCTTCATACGAATCTAAAATATCATAATCAAAATAAGAATCTGCATCCAAATTACTAAAATAGTTATGTAAGTCTAATGTAATTGATGCATGTTCATCCAACTCGAATACTTCAGAAGGTTTAACAATAATTGGTATGCTAGTCGAAACAACACCACCATTTCCGTCATATACGACAACAGGAAGATTGATTGGAGTATATATTGGTTTAAGAGGAGTAAGAGTTTGTCCATTCGGGGTATTATTTACTTGAATGTATTCATTTCCAGAAGTAGTAAATATAACGCCTAGTTCTGAATATACGTCTGGATTGTAGTCGGGATCTTCATAGTAATTATTAATGTTAAATGAAGATAAATTTTCATCGTAGGCATTAACATTCGCTTCCATTCCAAGTATTGTCTCAAATGCATTGGGATTGTTCTTGGAAACAGGAGGCAAATTGCCCAATTGATTAAATGGATCTTCTTTCTTTATAGTCGTTGAAGCCAAATCTATATGACTCATTAGTTCGTGTATACTACTTTTATCCGTAAAATTCGTTGGGAATTCTTCGAGGACATTTACAACATTTTTAATATTAAAATTAGCAAAATTTCCTGTTCCAGTTCCACTATTTGGAACGATAACTACATTAAATGTATCCGTATAAGAAGTTTCTGATTCATATGGTATTACTGTTACAGTAAAAGTAGCATAACCTGTGGTGGAACTGCTCCCAATAGAATTTGCGTTAATCTCCAAAATTCCATAATTCAATAAACTGTTGTTTCCAGATGCTATATTTGGGTTACTACTAATAACTTCAAATTCATAAGCACTATACAAATTATGCAAATCAATATACTTCTTTCCACCTACCGGAAGGACAATCGTATGAATCTTATCCACTGGAGTTGCTGAAGGAGTTACATAAGGTGTTTCATTGTTTGCATACCCCTGCTGAGCAGGAGCCACCATAAAAGGCACAGCCATCATCGCCGTACTAGCAATTGCCCCTACTATTTTCTCCTTTTTACTAAAAGCTTTCTTCTCTTTCCTCATCTCTACACCACCGTCATCAATTTTCTTTCTCTTATTCTACCATACGTCATAATATGGAAGAACCCCCTAAAACGACAAAAATCCTCAAAAATCGAGGATTTTATCAATTTTTTATATTATAAACAGTATTTCAAGATCGCCTCACGTACACCCTCGTCATTATTAGAGGAAGTTACCGCATCCGCTGCTTCTTTCACACCCTCTGGTGAATTCTCCACAGCAATGCCTAGTCCGGCAAATGCCATCATTTCCAGATCATTATAGTAGTTGCCGATAGCCATGATTTCACTAGGGTCAATCTCTAATGAAGCAGCCAAAGCTTTCAAGGCGTTGCCCTTATTGGCTTCTGCACCCATCACATCAATAAAGAGGTCGCCACTGCGAATCATCCGCAAATGACCGTATAGCTTCTGTTCTTCCCATTCCTTTTGAACTCGATCCAACTCAGTTTGGCTAAAAAGTGTAAATTTCACGATCGGCAGCCCAAGCTCTGATATATCCGTCACGAGTTTAGGGTTGATCAGAAATTTTTGATACATCTTTTTTTCGTACTCACTGATCCGTTCGATATACATATTAAAAGAGGTACAAACATCGAAATGAATGCCTTCTCTCCGCACATAATCCAACATAGGCTCAATTTCAGGAATCGTAAAAGCAAACTCATTCACTAATGTCTGACCCCGTTCATCCGCGTGAACTGTCGCCGCGCCATTGTGCGTAATCATCGTTCCCTCAAGCCCGAGCTGCTCAAGAATAGGCAGCGTGCTGGCCGGAGCTCTTCCGGTACATAGTACAATGTGACACCCTTGATCATGGACCTCCTGAATTGTTTCAATCGTGCGCTCTGATAATTCATGCTCATCATTTAAAAGAGTTCCGTCTACATCCAGTGCAATTAATCGATATCTCAAGGTTTTCTCTCTCCCTTGTACTTCGCTTTTTTTATCGACTATTGTACCATAGGAAGACATTGTATTCATCGAATTTACATAAAAAAGACAGCTATCCGAAGATAACTGCCTCCAATTATTGAACCCTATGAACGCCTACTGATTTATTGACATTGCCAATAATTTGGACTGGAATGTCCTCCGTTTTCACAATACCGTTGTGGTAACGAATTTGAAAATGAATGGTTTGCAGTCCTTGAGGCAAGCCCTCCGCAAATGACTGGAATTTCGCATCAAACAGTTCTCCGCTAAAAGAGGTCGCATCCCCTCCTGCTGCAACTAAACGTTCAGATACATATAGTGCATGCCCATCTAACCCTGTCGTATCGATCCAAGCTGTCACTTCGTCTACAGGAGCAGGTGAACTCTTGCTAGAAACGATGAAAATTTCCCCAGAGTAGAATTCCTTAGGTGCCGAAACCGTCTGGTGACCGCTCTTTTCATGCAAAATCAGCCAGTTGTCTGTATAAGTGACATCCGAACGAATCGTCAACGGCATCGCCGAAATCATTTTAACTACGGTGTTAGAAAGACGTCCATCGGATACTGTTAACGACACCTTATACATACCAGGCTTAAGGAATCGATGAGAGATATCTTTAGTAGAAAAAGTGGAAGTAACCCCGTCAGGCTGCTCTAATTTCCACGCATAGGTTAGAACATCACCATCTGGGTCAAAAGATGTATTCATGCTTGTCACTACATCCCCCTCCCAAACCGGCTTTGGTGTCCAGTCAAATTCGGCTACAGGTGCTCGATTGATATAAAACCAAGTTTGAGCGGAATAATCTGACCAAGTAACCCCATCAAATACTCTAACTCTGACGCGGAGTTTTTGACCGGCTGGAAGCTCCTGATTGACCATCCAACTCCCCACGTTAGAAACAGTTCCTTGGTAGAACTGCCCTGAATCCAGCAACAGTACATCGTTAGCCTCGTTGGTTATTTGCATTTGGAAATACGTGAAGGTTGTACCCGGATCTGGATCGGTTTGGTTCCACTCAAAGGTAGGGCGCAGCTCGGAGAAAATGGTAGGCGCAGCTTGCGTCCCGCTTGGAATCGTCATGTTGGCTACTGGAGGCCTATTCATAGTGAACCAACCGGAATTAGACCACGCCGACCAGTATCTTCCATCATGCACTCTAACTTGAACTTGGAAAGGGCCATTTTGACCTTGAATTAACGAAAGACCAAACCACTCTGTAGGATGAGTATTCCAAGTAGTAGCGATAGTATAGTAATCACAGTTGTTCCAAGAGTTATTGTCACTATCATAGCTACAAGAGTGCGCAAAGCTACCATATCTTTGAGCATCGTATACGTACCCATATTGGTTATACTGAACTTGAGTACCATTAGCATTTAGAATACGGTATTGGAAACTACGATACTCCGTAGGGACATCTGGATCATTCTGATTCCAAGATGGTTTCAAAACTCCGTCAGAAATAGGGGTAGGATTGGCTTGGGTTCCATTAGGGAACGTCAATGTAGCCGTGGGAGGGAATCCTAATGCAAAATACCTTTCCGACCATCCCGACCAATCTCCTTGTTCATCCTGTACCCTAATTCTAACCTTGTAAGTTAGATTGGAGTACACAGTCATTGGATAGTTATAGCTTAATGAAACTGTATGACCATCACTGAGTACGTTAGAGACTTTTACAATATTTGGGTTATTCATGCTAAACCATTGCCATTGCGGATTATTATAATAATTATAGTAGTATTGTTGCACATCAATTTCCGAGCGAACAATTCGGCTATCAGCATCGTAATCTACCGCATTCCAAGTAAATAAAGGATTATTCCCTGCTGATCCAGACGGATTATTCATATCCGTACTCGTATGGCTCGTAATATCAACGAATGGCGCATGATTCGCAGGTGGTGCGTCTAGCCACAAAATAGCTTCAGCCCAATCCGACCATGCTCCGTATTCGTCTTTAACAGCCACCCTAAATGTGTAAGCCCCCATTTCTTTCACTCTCGTTAATTTACCGCTAACCGTAGTACCATCTGGCTTAATGTACTCATATCTTCGATCAACGATTCCGCGAGTAGCGGAGTAATCAATCCCAGTTGGTTCCGTAGAGTAGGTCCAGTTGTTTAACCAACGATCTGGATCATAGCTTTGATCATCATAAGATACGTTATAATATGGATCTTGACTTACATTCAAAACCCCTATAGGTCTACGATGGATCAAAACATTTCTTGCGTACGGGTCAGATTCAGATAAGTACTCGGCGAAGGCTGGATTTGGATATTTAAAGCCAACTGGCGTAGGATCATCTGCACCAATGAAGGTTAATTTATAGACCCCTACTTTGTCTAACGTTTTTATCGGATCACCCATGACTGTCTGATTATGATAAGCCGAAAGTCCACTTCTACCATCTCCCGAATCCAAAAACTTCGTAGAGTTCGTATGCTCGTACTTCCATTTATCCATACTAATCAAATGATCATCACTTTCAGGATCCACAAACTCCGTAGAGTACGTCAGTTCTTCCCCCGCAATGCCGGTATCACTAATTTTATTGTTATCTACAATCGGCACTTTGACATAGAAGTTACGGAAGTGAGAACCATATCCGCCTATGAAAAATCCATACGTACCTTCTGTTAAGGCAAGTTCGGTTACTTCCATAATAGGAACTGTACCCATCCGCACCTTTATTTTTCCACCTCTGACACTAACCTTTATGTTGTTAAAAGACGTCGTAGACAACCAGACTGGCGTTGACCGTAATTCGGTACGCACACCACCAACAAGCTTCGATAAGCTTATTTTGTTAGTTGTAAACTCTAATCGATACATCGTATTGTTATTCGTTGCTCTAAAGATTAAACCCGAAGGAGCATTCGCATTCGTATTCACACTAGATTGTAAGAAATCGAACACGTAATCTGCGTCTGCAATACTCGTATCCTTCTTCATGGTTTGACCAATTTCTGCTATAGCATAGCTAGAAGGACTAGTCGTTCCACCATTTATCTTATAGTAGTAGAATTTACGTTCTGATTGACTATCATCTTCATCATAATGAGAAACATAGCTGCCTACACTACAAGAACCACAAGACGTCCATTGGAAATTCCATCTTCTCAACTTATAGTGCTCTTCTTGAAGAACGACTTGAAATTCTCCATCTGCACTTAATCCTGCCGAAGTTACCGTATATCTAAACCTCTCTTGAAGCGTTTGTTCGTGAGAGAAAGTATTAGTTGGTCTAGTTCCTTTGGTCGTATATGAAGCTAGTTGGTTTGCATACTTATCAGCAACTACGATTTTGTTCATACCGTCAACGATATAGACATATCCGTCAGCCGAAACAGAATAATTCACATCAATTAAAGTTGAACTATTGCTATCTGAACCGTCCCCTCGAATTACACTGCCATCTGTAGTCCTTGAACGATTATTGAAGTAAATATCTTTGAATATTTCTATCTTCTTCGTAACACCTGTTTGTTTGTTATAAGAAACAAAGTATTCACTGACGGTGCCAGCTTGGTTACTACTAGAACCCGAACTTCCAGAACTATATGTATCCGTAGTTAGATTCATTGGTTGTTCTCGATACAGATAAACTTCTGAGTCTTCATAAATACCCGTAAGTGTAGGTGCAGGAATTACAGTATTCGCAGCTACTTCTAACCCAGTCTCAACGTCAAGCCAAGTAGTTACTACACACCAACATCCATAGGAATAGGTACCTCCAAGTGATACCTTAGTTCCATCATTGTTTAATTTTAAGTTACCATGAGGTGATCTTACGCCACTTTCACTAGATGAACAGTCGCCAGAACATCCATCATAATTGTATTGACCAGAACGACTCCAAGATACTGTACCGTCAGCTGTTTTACGATAAATAGTCCATTTTTCAATATAATCATTATCGTTATAATTGTAGGCTTGGTAATCTAACGAATAGGCGCCACCTTTAGCATCATAGGCTAGAAACTTTCCTGGATTATCCGGTGTGGGCTTATTAGGAACATACTTCTGTTGAACATAATCATAAGTATTTCCCAAACCTCCATCTATCCTGATGTTCGTCCCATCAAAAAATGGAATGGAACCAACAGAACCAACTCCGTATCTATTACCCAAAAATTGTGTGTTAAATAACTGAGGAACGGGGAAGGTATGCCAAGCGTTATAGGTTGTTTTTTGGTACTGTTCAGGAGTAATCGTTAATCCTGTTGCAGGTCCATTGAAGGGCTGTTTACCATAATGAGATGTTAAACCATTGGTAGCAGTGTTGTATGTAAATCCAATATCTCTCACTTTATTCAAATTAGGATTAGTTAAAGAAGAGCCTTGCCAATGATCTCCATATGCCATTAGCATTTCATTTTCCGAGGTTGTATGAAATAAAGGGGGTTCTGGATTTGCGCTTGTGACAGAGAATGAAACTTCGGGGGAATCATTTTTGATATCAACAACATAGCTTCTGGTATTCGTTAAACCCCAATCCTCCTTTGTTTTTACCGTTAATTTATACTTACCTACCTTAGGAGCTGTAAGAATTGCCGGTCCACCAACGGATATCGGTATATTTAATGGCATATGATCGTTAAAAATTCCATCGTCATTGCTATCATACACATAGGTAATTGACGTTTCTACGATTACATCCCCATCAGGACTGTAAGATAAATCCCTGAATTGAACATTTCCTCTAACAGCAAAAATAGGCAGGTTGATGACGGCTACTGGAGGCTTATCCTCGACAACGTTTATGTTTTTAATTGCTATGTTTTCTGGCAAGCTGCGTACTCCGTAATTGTCCTTTACTTCTAAGGTAACAGTCTCGATACCAACATTCGGATAAACGGGGAGATTATTCGTCCAGAAATACTCCGTTATCGTTCTGTTTTTAGCTGGTTTGCTGCATGCTCCATTAATTGCGTTAGCTGGAAGAGGACGGTTTTGTACGACGCGGTTTGGCACATTAATACAGGGAATTGGCTCCGGGCGCATGACTGTTATTGTTGCATCCTTCTGCGTACAAGCTCCCTTATCATCACACATTCTAGCTGTAATCTTATGATCGCCAACGGAATTTGGAGCGGTTAACCAAGTTAACTTTTCCTCTCCTTTTAGATAACCTAGAGATGGGAAACTTTTAATCCAGTTACTAGTACTATCAGCAAACTTCCACTCAAAAGTAACATAGTCATCATCAGGGTCATAGTGGTTAGGCGCAACCTCGGGAAGCAACCTCACATTCAGTCGGTCTCCTACAATGGTATCGAGCAAAGGAGTCCTGCTGTAATAATCAGCATCAGCAAACCATCCGATCTCAAATTGAGGTGGTCGATTCGGAGGTTTTGGACCGATTACAAAAGTCCCTGATCCGAAGTATGAAGTCCCCCCGCAACTATCTTCAAGTTTATACTCGATAAGAACGGTCCCACTTTCCATATTACCCGGATAACCGATGAATCCCATCATCCCATAAGCAAAAATCGACATGTCACTTGTTGCCGTACTGGTTAATGTACTCCAGCCATATTGCACATAACCGCCCGTTGTTTGGGACAAGATGAATCTACCGCGCACTGGCGTACAACCCGGTGGAATCGTCCAGTCTGCTTGAATCAAATCACTCTCTTTCCAAGAGATCGAAGGTTTGTCAGCTTTGGTAGTTCCATCAAAATCCCCTCCACTTGGCGTACAACTTGGGACTGGCGTAATGAATTGACTCAGCACGTTATTGCTGGCACTTGCCTCGGGAATATCATCATTCGAATCTAGATTCATGGTGATGCTCTTCATGCTACTGAATGTATATGGCACCGATTCGGTTATCGTCTGACCTGCACCTAATCCTGAGGAATAGATGAAAGTCTTGAACACCGTGCCATCCGCAGCTAGAGTCACACTGAAGGAATCACCACTTGGAATTGCTACACCGATATTTTTAAATTTAATTGTAATATTTACGCTTGTACTTTGTGGTACACAGGCTCCGACGTCGATTGAGATGTAAGATAGATCTGCTTTAACTGGGGCGGTGTAAGAAACGTCTATGGACATTTGGTATTTGTAGGTGATGCCTTTCCAAAGGCCGATAGCGAACATTGTATAGTTACGAAGCATCCCACCAGATCCGTCAGAGTCAGGTTTATCTTTAATTTGATCAGGGGGAACCGATCCGTCCAATAACATCATAGTACGGATCATACCCGTTCCTGGAGTGTCACCTTTACCATAAGCTAATGGTATCGCACCATAATCATCACTCGGCTTTTCAGCCCCAATTATTGATATACTACTTTGATCTAATTTATCCGGATCGGTGATATCGGCTCCCATATCTCCAGGGTCGGCAGAAGATTGATTAAAAAACCAACCAGTGGCACGAGGCACTTCATATGCTGTGGTAACAGCATAGCCTTCTATATCTTTAGCGTAATCAGCTACTTTATCGCCACTAGCACCGTTAGCGTGATATAGAGGTGACTGATAGGAGTAACGTAAGTCAGGTCCAAAAGTGCCAGAGTCACTATAATTAAAATTGTCAACTAAAGTGTATCTTTGTCGTCCCCACAATGGGATATTTCCTGGATAAGGAGAAGGGGTTCCACTAGCACCATCGAACTCAACCGGAATAGTCTTTGATCCCTTGTGTTCCCATATTTTACCGGATGGTTGACGATATATTTGGTGCATTGGCTTTGTCGCAGACTTGCCATAAACTGTGGTGTTCCCACCAGCTAAACTGTTCAAAGTTATAGTGGTTGCTGTAAATGAGGCACTACCACCAGAACCACCTTGATTATGCAAAGTTACCCCAGTGATTGTCCCACCCACAAGTGAACTGACATCCTTAGTGAATGTTTTAGTTGCGGAGGAAGAATACTGGGCAGCAATAGATGATGTGTTATAAGTTCCTTGTTCAAAATTGTAATACAAAGTAATTGAAGACGCAGCCTGAGATGTGCCTCCCGGATCTAAAAATGGTATTAATAATTCCATTAAAATTAAGAAGAGCAATGCCTTATTAATAAACTTGCGCAATATGACCACGCTCCTATTTAGATGCTAAAATTGTTTTATTGTATAGAATATCAAATACAATTCCAAGATTAGCAATTCTATTAGGCAGGGCGTAAGCAACAAAACCCTCATGGGTCTGTGGTTTATTAAATTCCATCCACCCAGTTAAGGCTTGCTCAGTAAGAAGAAGCTCATCAGAAGTGCCTAATTGCGTCAAAACTTGTGTTGGCAACATGTCAGGTGCGCCAACACCAGCTTCAGAGGCTACCACAGTGAAGTTTGCCAAAATAACTTTGTTGTCTGTTTTGCTTGTGGACTTACCCCAAGTTCGCATGTCAATAAGCTTCATATATGGATCATCCGGATCAGCAGGGTCGGCAACGATAAGTTTATTCAACTTAACCGCAACGCCCTCAGAATATTTCCAAGTGGTTCCAATCTCCTTTGGCTTCAAACCAAGCATTGTACCCACATTACTACCAGTCTCAGCAATCTCAGCAGCACTGGCAGCATATTTATCAACTACTAATTTCTCCCCACGTTTCGCAGACAAAATACGCTCAATAATCGTGATCGCCTGTGCACGAGTACTTGTCCCATAAGGCGCTAAATCAGTCGTGCTAACTCCATGAATCAGCCCTAGCTTCACTGCATCAAGCATTGACCCCTTCAGAGTTTTATCCACACTCCGAGCGCTTAACATAGCCATTTCAAAACGTTGTAGTGGCTCATTATATCTTTCCGGAAATTCCACAGGGATAACACTTAACTCCTTCAGCCTGTTAACATAAGGAACGAACCAATCATTCCCCTCAACCTTTTCTACTTTTTCACCTGCCGCAGAAGCTAACATTTTGATAAACTCTGCACGGCTAATCGGTAAATCCGGTTTAAAACTACCATCTTCATAGCCATCGACGTATTTCTTTTCCACTGCTGTTTGAATAGACTGTTCCGCCCAATGCTGAGATGTGTCCATGAACTTGATAGGGCTTTGTGCTGAGGAGTTAATCGCATCATACCCAATGGAAGCTGCGCATAATACCGAACATAAAATAATTGAATACTTTTTTTTCATAAAAATCCCCTCTTTCTATTGGTCACTCATTAAACGTAACTTATCCTTATTGGAAGTATCGCAAAATATAAAAAACCGCCCAGCAATCGCCTAGCACACAGCGACACATGGGCGGTTCTTCCGCTCGCATTCCATATTCTTCTTGTTTGAAAATACCATAAACTAGTAGTTTTGTAAATCTCTAATTTTAAGATGTACTTAAAGTTTTTTTGAAAATTGTCCCAAATGCATTGACAATACAATTGAGAATCGTTATCATTTAAATCATTGTGTGAAAATGAAAATCATTATCAATATAATTTCGATCAGTTAGGAGTGTGTTTAAAGTGGGACTTTTGTTTGAAATGGTTAAAAAAACGGAAAGTCACCGAGATCAGGAGTGGGCATATACTCAAGAGCATACGAACTACATAAATGTACAAGAACTATCGATATTATATGATTTACAAACCAGAGATCTTCGTAAGCCTGAATATAAAATCATAACAATTAGGGGGAATAAGGATGAGTAGAATCATTATCGTGTTTGCAAGCATGACAGGTAATACGGAAGAGATGGCTGATGCGATTGCTGAAGGATTGAAAGAAGCAGGCATTGAGCCTGTTGTGAAGAATGTGATCGACACGAACGCTGAGGAAATTACCCTATATGACGGTATCATACTTGGCAGTTACACATGGGGAGACGGAGATTTAGCAGACGACTTCCTCGACTTTTACGATGAGATGGATGACATTCAGTTAGATGGGAAAAAGGCGGCAGTGTTCGGATCTTGTGATTCTTCCTATTCCGAATATGGGGCTGCCGTTGATACATTAGTAACGAAGCTAAAAGAATTGGGAGCGGAAGTAACTCTGGAAGGTTTAAAGATTGAATTGTCTCCTTCAAAGGATGACAAAGCCTTATGCCGACAATTCGGCAAACAGTTCGCGCAATCGTTGAGCGTGTAGTCCATTGAATACATACAACTACTAATTTTAATTATATAGGGCCTGTGATCCTGCTTGTTTCTCAATTGAAATGGGCAGATCGAGGGCTCTTTTTGCCATAACGTTTGTCATATGTGTGCTAGATTTAGAATAAGTAGTAATAGAGAAGAAAAGGAGGACCGCTTGTATGCTAACTTTAAAATCTTGGACTAGTTTTTTTAACAAGGAAACGCCCGAATTTTATAAAACCGTTAAAGTCCGTGCACCTCGCGATTTTTTTAACCGAGCAGAAGTTTTTATTGAAGATATCCAATACACAACAAATGAAGAACTGAATGGTATGAATATAACGTTCCTCGTCAAACTATTATTTGATAATTTTCTTGATCACGTACGCCAAGATAAAGATTTGTACGATTACCTGTTGGATTTGAGAGAAACCTACAGTCATTTTTTAAACATGAATGCCTACGTAGTAAGTAACAATCTGCGAGATATAAATAGAGTGGCGAAGTTTCAGTGGAGTTTGTCTAACGTGTCTAGTATGAGCGGTGCAAGAGATTATTTGACCCTTAATGTAGACATCCATCCAAGAGAAGTCAACCGAATAGCCGTATTTTTCGATGATTGGGATTGTAAGTATGAGATGCCATTGGAAATGGACCTGAATGAACTTTTGTCGTTGCTCTTTATTGAATTCATCACTGAGCTAAGGAACGGACTTGCTGAGGAGACCAAACAGGAGATTGTTGCATCCATTTTAAAGAAATGGGAAGAACGTTAGCAAGATTCATTAAAATAATTGGCTTAAGCCTTTCTTGGATAGACGTGTTTTAAAAGTTGAAACAAGGCAAGTTATGCCTACGACATTTATGTTTTAAACATCCGCTTAATCATCCGTGTTGTTGCAGTTTGTACAACATTTTGCATGTTAATCAGCATTTTTCACTCCGATGTTGCAATAAATACAACAATTTTGGCCAAAATCCGTTCAATCACCTAAAAAAAGCATAAATTGTTGTACCACATACAACATCTTTCGCTCTCCCAGAAGAAATCAAGGAAATTGTTGTACGATGTACAACTTGCCTTAAATAAAACACGCACAATCCGTTTCATAACAATCCTCGGCTGTGCGTGTTATTTGTAATTAACTTAATTAGCACTCTGCAAAGCAAGAAGTTCATCTTTACTCAACTCTCTCACTTGACCCAATGCTAAACTTGGATCTAAAGCAAGTGGACCCATCGAAATTCGTTTCAGGTATACGACTTTTTTGCCGACGGCTTGAAACATCCGTTTCACTTGATGGAATTTGCCCTCCATGATCGTTAGCTCGATTTCCGAGGGCTCATTTTCAGACTCATTGCCAGTCTTCAATATTCTCAAAATACCCGGAAGTGTTTCATAACCGTCGTCCAAAGTAACACCTTGGGAGAAGGCTTCACGGTCCGATTCGTTTACTTCCCACTCCACTTTTGCAAAGTAGGTTTTGGGTACATGTTTGCGTGGAGAAAGAAGATTATGGGCCAATTTCCCATCGTTCGTTAGCAATAGGAAGCCTTCTGTATCCTTGTCCAGGCGACCAACAGGGAAAACCTCAAATGGCGCATATACTTTATCCAAAAGATCCACAACCGTGCGATCGCGATTGTCTTCTGTGGCAGATACGACCCCCTGCGGTTTATTCATCATGAGGTAAACGAACTCCCGGTATAATACAGGCTCACCGTTTACAGTGATGATATCTGTATCGGGGTTCACCTGCATACCGCTGTCTTTGACTTTCACACCGTTGACGTAAATCGCGCCTTCTTTGGCAAGGCGTTTGAGTTCAGAGCGTGTGCCGATGCCCACATGGGCGAGTATTTTATCGAGCCTTTGTGTTTGTTTCATGACCGCTTAGGTCCACCTCCAGCCGGGCGGGTATTCGTTCTTCAGCATCCCGTCGTGCCATTTGCCCCAGCCGACGGGATGGTCTTCAATGCAGACCAGGCAGTAGCCTTTGGCCGCCTTGGTCTCTTCCGGGTCGCGGATAATCTCGCTCTCCGCGACTTCGAGCGTCTCGCCCTTCAGGTACCGAAGGGCTCGCTCGTCGCTCGAAGCCAAGCTCAGCGCTCGCTTGGCTTCGCGCATGCGCAGTCCCATGGCTAGCGCATGGGACGGTTCGAATCGGCCGCGGTGCAGCGCGCCGATGTACCAGCCCGGCCGCACGACTTTCAGTCCGTGCAGCTCGGGCAAACCGGCCGGCGACGCATACGCGTGCTCGCCGTAACATACGAGCCGCGCGGCGGCGAAGGGCTCGCTGCGCAGCAGCTCGCCCGAGAACGCCTCCAGCGGCTCCAAGCTCACTGCCGCGCGAGTCGACGTCTCCGCGCGCCCTTTCCGCAGCGCCTCACGGCCGCTGCGCTTCCCCACTACCGATTCCGACACAACGTCGGAATCAACAGCCTCTACGACGGCAGCCCCATCCCGCCGCAAAACAGCAACAAAGTGCCCCTCGCCCCGCAAACGATGCGGCCAAAGCCTTGCCGTCCCAGCCACAGCCTCCTTAGCGCGGTCCGAAAACTCCTCCTCACACCAAGGCGCACGCAGCCAATCCGGCCGTCCAGAGCCAAAACCCTCTACCGGAACCACATCAAACGCCGGATGCTTGTCCAAAAACTCCGCGATCTGCGCTTCATTCTCCTCAGGTGAAAACGTACAGGTCGAGTAGACAATCATTCCACCGGGCGCTAGCATTTGGGCAGCCTGACCAAGCAGTTCTCTCTGCATACTAGCGAATTCCTGAACAGAATGACGCTCCCATTGCTGCATCATCTCTTCTTCTTTACGGAACATCCCTTCACCCGAACAAGGCGCATCTATTAATATTTTATCAAAATAACCTTGGAAGACCTTTAACATCCGCTCTGGCTTCTCATTCAAAACGATAGCGTTTCTCACACCCAAAAGCTCAAGGTTTTTCACTAAAGCCTTCACACGATCGGAATGAATGTCGTTAACAACGAGCACTCCCTCGCCTTGAAGCTTAGCAGCTATTTGCGTTGATTTCCCGCCAGGTGCGGCACATAAATCGAGAACACGCTCTCCTGGGCTCACTTGCAGCAATTCAACTGGTGCCATCGCACTTGGCTCTTGAATATAGTAAAGCCCTGCATGATAATACGGATGTTTCCCAGGACGTTCACCTTCTTCATAATAAAAGCCATCGGAAGCCCAAGGCACCGCGCTCAGCACAAACGGACTTTTCGCCAAAAAATCAGCCTTATCCACCTTCACTGAATTCACTCTTAAACCAAACGTTCTCGGTTGGTCATATGATTCCAGAAATTGCTCAAATTCATTTTCACCCAACAAATCCATCATCTTTTCTCTAAAAAGGGCAGGCAGCTGCTTCGTCATTCAGACATCTTCTCTTTCATCTTTTATCTTTTATCTTTTATCTTTGGTATTTTATCTTTTATCTTTGATATTTTATCTTTTCAATCTCTTGTCTTCATGATCAGCCTTCATTTCACTTTCATCCAATAACCTATCGGTATTATAGCTGACTTGTCACCAAACAGCCAATTATTTTCAAAATATCAACAGGATATGCTATACTTTTTAAAGAAGATAGTAGAAAGTACACATTATAAAGAGGTGCATGCATGCATGAAGAAGCTGCTTATTTATCTAGGCATTGTTATTGTATTATTTGGAGGATTATATTTCGTTAATCAGCAGTCTACCAAAACTTCGGACAAAGCTAATGCTGGCAATCCCTATGGCGTTGCCGCATCCAAATTAAATCCGGAAACAGTGAAGCAATTAAATGATCCAAACTACCAAAATCTCATTCTACCGAAGGATTTGGATCAAAGACTGAAGAACAAAGAAACATTTTTTCAATATTATTACGCTTCGACCTGTCCACATTGTAAAATAACAACACCAGTTCTTGTTCCTATGGAAAAAGAGCTAGGTATTGATGTCAAACAGTTCAACTTGGAAGAATTCAAAGATGGCTGGCAGAAATATAAAATCGAATCCACACCTACACTCGTCTACTACAAAAATGGTGTAGAAGTCGAACGCATTGTTGGCGGTGTTCCGGAATCCGGTTCAACTGGCGGTAACACGCCTGAGACATTCAAAGCCTTTTTCCAAAAATATAAAGGTTAACATCTTATGACAAAAGCAGCGGAGATTCCGCTGCTTTTTGTTATTCACCTCCGAAACTCAACTACTCGCACTAGTATAATGGCGCAAAGCAATCTTCCATAATGCCCTCGTCAATCCGAAACAAACCACTGCAATCCCAACACTCCAAACAACTTGCCATCCGCTAATTCGACCAATGAGCGCAGCAGCTGGGAATGTTGTTATAAAAGCAATCGGAAATATATAAGTTAAGGTGAATCGTAATAATCCTTTATAAACCGAAACTGGAAACCGTGCCGTTTCAAAAAACGAACTAAATAAATAAGACAAGTTATCTACTTTAACAGCCCAGAACGAGAACATCATCATGCCCATCCAAAGCGAATAGACAACTACCAATGATGCAAGGAAAACAATGACAAAGCGTACAATCCCCGCAATACTAGGAATTGCGTCCAACTCCCAAAGTGCGAAAGCCGTCAAGCCGAAACCTAACATAATATCGGATACTCGCCAGAAAACTAGATGTCTAAAGCTAATGTAAAATTGGCTGTCAACCGGTTTCGTCAGGATGAAATCCAATGTCCCTTTACGGATATGACTGACAAGTCGAGACATATTCGGCTGCAGGATAAATTCAATAAAACCGTGTACCGCGTTAAAAATACCTAGAAGCACTAACACCTCATAGAAACCCCAGCCGCCAATTTCCTGTGTACGATAAAAGTATAATTGAACGGTCAAGATTGCCATGAATAGCCAAAAAAAAGTGGATAGGAGATTTGCGGCAAAATTAGCTCTATACTCGAACTCTTCGACTAGGCATGCCCGCATAAACTCCCTAAATAGTCGTATGTATTTGATCACTGTCTCATCGTTCCTCCCTCATCCGCCCACAGCGCCATACTTCTTCATCCCTTGCCTCCACATGAACCGAAACGTTACAAGAAGGACAATAAGCCAAATAAGCTGTATCGCAAAATTGTGAAATATAGCGGACGATCCTAGCTCAAGCTTGCCTGTTAGCAGCTCAACTGGAAACCCGACGGTTCCATAGAAAGGCAGCCAGGCTGCCATTTTTTCAACCCAAGAAGGAAACATACTCAGCGGGGCTAACCGACCAGCAAGAAACAAATGAATACCCTCATATAAACTATAGATCGCAGTTGCCCTGTTCGTCCAAAAAGCCATCAAACCAAACTCGAAACCGATTAGAAAGCGGACTGCAGAGGAAAGCACAATAGCGAAGAACGAAAGTATAATTATTTCCAGGGAAATAGTCAACCTGAGCATAGGTACAAACGCAGCAGCTATCGCCCATGCGGGGATTAGCAGAACAGCAAAAAACAGCTTATATACGAGGTTTTGAGAGATACTCCAATGAACCGGATGGAAGGGACGTACGATCTTGGTGGAGAGCGACCCGTCCTGAATACTGGCATCCAGCTCCCACACATCCCATGTACTCGTTAATCGATCTACAAGAAGTACTCCCAGAAAATACACCATATAATCATGTGCGGTATATCCTCCAATGGAATTGTTATCGCTTATCGAAAGCCAAACAGCCATACTGACCAAAGGTTGAATGAATGCTCCTATCATCCAAATGAGCGATTCACTTCGATAGGCAAACATAACTGCCCATTCAACTCGAAGCAGTATCCGATATTTTTGCCAAAATAAAGCTAACGCCTTCATGCTCCTAACTTCCCCCTTCGGTACCCGCTTCAAACGCTTGTGCGATCACCGATTCCATGGAAGGATCTTCAATGGTCAAATCCAATACCGTCAAATGGGTTAATAATCGGGCTGAAAGTTCAGAAACTTGCTCTCTCGGCACGTCTAATTCCACATTAGGAAACTCATAATGAAATAACGTCCCTAACCCTTGGGTTACAGCGATTAGCTCTGACTCCCTTACCCGCTCAGCCAATTGCAGACGAACACGCTTATTAGGCGCATACTTATCAACTAGTTGGGAAATTGCACCATCATATAGGAGACGACCTTTTCCAATCACCAGCACTCGCTCACATAACGCCGTAACATCCGCCATATAGTGACTTGTCAGTAAGATGGTCGCCTTATATTTACGGCTGTAATCCTGTATGAATCGGCGCATCACTTCCTGCATATTCACATCCAGGCCAATCGTCGGCTCATCGAGAAATACAATGCGCGGGCGATGCAGCAGCGCCGCTGCCAGTTCACACTTCATCCGCTCCCCCAGCGAAAGCTGTCTAACCGGCTTGCGGATGACTTCTTCCAACTGGAGCAGCTGCACCAAGTCTCCTAAGGTTTCTTCATACTCCCGATCAGGTATCTCATAAATGACTTTATTAACGAGAAACGTTTCCGCTGCAGGAATGTCCCAGATGAGCTGACTTTTCTGTCCCATGACGAGCGAAATCTGCTTCTTAAATTCTTTCTTTTGCTGAAAAGGAACAAAACCGCCAACACTCACTTCACCAGCTGAAGGATGCAGCAGTCCGGTTAAAACCTTCATCGTAGTCGTCTTGCCAGCCCCATTCGGACCCAGAAAAGCCACAATTTCACCTTCGGGTATGGAAAAGGAAACATCATCTACCGCTTTGACGGTGCGGAACTTGCGGTGAAACAGGCTTTTCAAAGAAGCCATGAAGCCAGGCTCTCGCTCATGTACTTGATAAAATTTGCTAAGCTGACGAACCTCAATCATGGCTATCCTCCTCTGCATGCTGGGGTGGATGCAGTTTCACTTCCGCAAGAAGCTCACTCAATTCATCATCTAAAATATGAATGTCCAAATCATACGGGGTAAACGGTTCATTCTCGATTTGCAGCAGCTTCGTTAAGTACTCCCCACTATCTCGGATCAATCTTTCCAAATCAATGCCAAGCGTATGTGCAGGGTATGGTGCTAACTTGTCCAGTCCGGCGCTAAAGAGCTTGATGGAACCGCTTACGTTTCCATTGGCATGATGATAAAGGCCCACTGCAACCTGCAGTAGACCTTGGTATAACGGGCTTCGGCCTTCCTCCAGCCAAAGCTCCTCCATCACTTCATGACATTCGAAATAATCTCGTTGATCATTGAAATAGTATAAGTAAGCTACATATAATCGATCGTAGGTACTCATAGATCAGGTATTGTCTCCTTTTTTCGCTCTGGCGATCGCGGCCTCAATATCGGATGACAGATCACTCAAACCTTCTTCCGTCTCCCATATCTCGTTAAACCTAAGTTGAAATTGAGCGGCTTCCCGAACTCGATGATAGAAATAAAGTTCCTGAATGTTATTGAGTACGATATTTACCAAATTCGAGTTATCCTCAAACATCTTCTGAGACGCAACAATCTCGCCACGAATACTGGACATTTCCTGATCCAACAGATAAGCAGCCTCGGCTGCTTTACTAAGGCGGGCTCTAACCTCAGCTGGCAATTGTTCTTTATATTTATAATTCAAAGAATGCTCGATCGTCGCCCAGAAATTCATGGCGAGTGTCCGAATCTGCACCTCAGCTAATATTCGTTTCATACCTAGAGCGGTTTGAACGGGATATTCAATAATAATATGAAAGCTGCGATAGCCGCTAGGTTTTTTATTAGTAATATAATCTTTTTCATAGACTACATTCATATCCTGTCTGCTTCGAATCAGCTCGGCCAAACGATCAATGTCTTCTACAAACTGACACATAATCCGAATCCCAGCGATATCCTCGATCCCCGACTCTAATTGATCCATCGGGACACTCAAGCGCTTCGCTTTCTCCAGCACACTTGATATCTTTTTGACACGTCCCGTTACGAATTCAATAGGTGCATACTCTTCTCTACTCTTGAGTTCGCCACGCAGTGTCTTGAATTTTACTTTAAGCTCCTCTACCGCTTGTTCATAAGGCAGAAGAAATTTCTTCCAATCTCGTCCATCCATTCTTTTATCCTCCATTCTGAATGAAGTCAATGATGATCTGCGCCGATTGCCTCGGAAATATGTGTATAACCATCTCTTCTCAGCAAATCTTGTAGGCCTTTATTCAAGCTAGCAAGCATGCCGGGTCCTTCATAAATAAAGCCCGTATACACTTCAACTAAACTTGCTCCTGCCCTTATTTTGTCATAAGCATCTTGCGCAGTAAATATTCCACCTGACCCAATGATCGGCAGCTTGCCTTCCGTCAATTGATAGACACGTCTAATGACTTCTGTTGTTCGCTGTGTTAGAGGCTTCCCGCTTAGTCCGCCTGCTTGCTCACGGTTTGGGTGTACCAGCCCTTGTCTGCTGAGCGTTGTGTTCGTTGCGATAATCCCAGAGATACCACTGTGAATCTTAATCGTCTGCACGGTTAATTCAAGCTCTTCATCCGTGAGATCCGGCGCAATTTTAACCAAAACAGGTTTACCCGAATGACCATTCTTCTTCTGTTGAAGCTGCATTTCTGTTGTAACTGCATCTAGTAATCGCTTCAAATCACTCCCATGCTGTAAATTACGCAAATCCGGTGTATTTGGTGAGCTAATATTCACTACAAAGAAATCACCATATGTATATAACTCCCGAATACAAGCTCGATAATCCTCTTCAGCCTGTTCATTCGGTGTCGTCTTATTTTTACCTATGTTAATAGCTACAGGGATGTCCCGTTTACCTGTCTTCATCAAGTTTTTGGCCATCACTTCTGTACCTACATTATTAAAGCCCATTCGGTTGATAAGCGCTTTGTCTTCCGGAAGACGAAATAGCCGCGGCAGCTCGTTGCCCGGTTGCGGCTTTGGTGTAATTGTGCCTACTTCCATGAAACCAAAGCCTAGTTGTGAGAATCCCTTAACAGCCTTAGCATTTTTATCTAAACCAGCTGCCAAACCTATTGGATTTGCGAATTGTATTCCCCATAATTGTTGGGCCAAGAGTGGTGAATTGGGCACTCCATACATGGATTTGAGCAGTTGTTTCCCACCTGGAAAGCTCACTACTGCACTTAGCCCGTCAATCGTAAGATGATGTGCCTTCTCCGGATCCATTCGGAACAAGATTGGTTTTCCTAACTTCTTATACAGCATGTCCTATGCACTCCGTTCTCTAATGACTCTAACAGTCAGTTTAGCTGACAACGTGCAAATATGCAATCCACTGAATAGCATTTCACCTCTATTTCAAACAAAAAATCCCC
The DNA here is from genome assembly GCF_025369935.1 of Paenibacillus andongensis. NCBI lineage: Bacteria > Bacillati > Bacillota > Bacilli > Caryophanales > Paenibacillaceae > Paenibacillus > Paenibacillus andongensis. The sequence continues at coordinate 5,612,870 of NZ_CP104467.1, forward strand.
GCTCCATGAAGGTTGCAAGGGAATCCAGATTAACTATTTATCAACCTATGCTTCTGTACGTTGCAGCAGTCTTTCCAGATGCATCGTCAAGTAACCCGTTTCATCGTCAGGCACTTCTAATTGAAGAGAATCACTCAGCATCAGAGATAACACCTTCGCCTTTACATATGTGTCTCCATACTCCTCTTTAATCTTTTCAAGCAGCGAGTTCTGGAGCGTCTTTTTTTGTTTGACCCGTTCAATCACACCTTTTAAGTGACTAATGAACCGCAGCGTTGAGAACGAATCATCGAAATTAAAACCTAATTCTTTGGCGGATTCGATCGTCTGTGACACTACTCTGACTACCGCTAAGGAATCAGAAGCTTGCTCTTTTTTACGTGCACCATTGAAATGCATGGCTAAGAAGGCAACTTCATCTTCCGGCAATTTCACATCCAAATGAGTATTAAGGAAATCTACGGACTTCTTGGCTACTTTGTATTCCTCCGGATACATATACCCAATTTCATAAGCGAATGGATTTGTGATGAAAATGCCGCGTTTTTGTCGCTCAACAGCAAAGTTAATGTGATCAACCAGCGAGGCGTGAATCGTTTCGGAGAAATCGCCTTCCAGCATGCTTTGCGCATAAGCGATGACTTCCTCCGTAATCCCGATAATTTTCAAATCAACCGCATTCAGAATTTGTTCGTAGTTTTTAAGAACTTCGGATGTATGCAGAAGAAATTCTTGTGTAATTTCGCCTTCGCTAATGAGCATTCCTGGCGTTTTTTTGAATCCAATTCCTTTACCGAAAGCAATGGAATTTTTCCCTGATGTCAAATGTGCCATCACCACATTGTGTGACAGTACATGAATGATCGTCCGTTCAATCATAAGACACCTCCTAATCTTTGTTTCGGGGTCCCCGCAAAGTAATCGGAATAGACTTCAAAGGCATACGTCACTTTGTGGGGTAAATTTAGGCTTGTCCTGATTTCTCTTTTTGAAGCAAGGGTTTAATACTTTCTCTAATTTGCTCCGATTCTGTACCAAAAACGACGTGCACGTTCCCTTTACCCAGTCTGATTACCCCAATAGCGCCAAGCTCTTTAAGCTCGCTGTCCATGATCAGATTCTCTTCATTCACCAAGAGTCGGAGTCGTGTAATGCAAGCATCGATCGAAATAATGTTAGAAACACCGCCAATATGCCTTAGAATGCTGGTTGGACGGTCTTCTTTCTTTTCTTCGATAGCCTCGATAGCATCTCCTGTTTCAATCTGAGCTGCTTCGTCCTGAGCGGGCACTTTGAATGGAAAGAAATGCAGATAGGTCCGAAATACAACATAATAAAGGAAGAAATATCCTAATCCAACAAGGATAATCCAATAAGGATTCGTAGATTGATGCCAGCTAAGAACGAAATCAATAAATCCGGCTGAGAATCCAAATCCCATTTTCACCTGAAGCATATTCATAATCACCATGGAAAAGCCAGTTAAAACGGCATGTATCAGATACAAACCTGGCGCAACGAACATAAAAGCAAACTCTATTGGCTCTGTTATGCCTGTAAGGAAGCTGGTTAATGCTGCACTAAGCATCACAGGAACAACAAACTGACGGTTAGTAGACGAACTTCTACTTAAAGCTAAGGCTGCTGCAGGAAGCCCAAACATGATCACGGGATAAAAACCTGTCATGAATAGTCCCGCTTCTGGATCTCCAGCAAAAAATCGAGAGATATCGCCATGCAGCATTTTACCCGTTGGTGTGGTGTAGTCTCCGATTTGAAACCAGGCTATATTATTAATAATATGATGCAAACCCGTTGGAATTAGAAGCCTGTTCATTATTCCATAGATAAATACGCCAATGTTCCCATTATCAACAATCCATAACCCGATTACACTTATGCCCTTCTGAACTGGAGGCCAGATGAAACCCATCAACACCCCTAGGAAAACCATGACCAAAGATGTAATTAACGGAACGAATCGCTTTCCTCCGAAAAATCCGAGCGCCTTGGGCAGACGTGTATGTTGGAACCTGTTAAAGAACGTGGCAGATAGTATGCCAACGAGCATGCCGCCTAGAACCCCCATATCCAGTCGTTCCGCGGAGTCGGTCCCTACTTGAAAATGCTTCAAGACATTGTCGAACACTAAATAGCCAACCGCTGCAGCAAGTGCCGCTATCCCGTCTCCGGACGTAAGTCCAATAGCTATACCAATAGCAAAGATGAATGGCAAATTATCAAAAATCGCACTTCCGCCTAACTCAAAAATCTGAGCCACCTGCATAAGAAATGGATCGCTAAACGTCATTTTTCCAATACGAAGAAGAATGGATGCCGCCGGCAGCACCGCAATTGGAATCATCAAAGAACGTCCTATTTTCTGCAATATATACATAGCTCTCATGTCATGTTCCCCTATAAAAGCCTACAAGTTTGGCCGTTTCTTGTTTGCTCTTGCCTATCCCAATTATAGTAGAAAGAACACCCTCCCGAAAGGATAAAATCCTCTAGGATAAGGTGTTTTTTCTATGCAACCCATTATACAGTTATTTCACAGCACCTGCAGTAATGCCACTTGCGATTTGACGCTGAAAGATCATATACACAATCAACGTTGGAAGTGTCGTTATAAGCAGGCCTGCGAATAACGGTCCCCACTCAACTCTATACTGCATTTCTGCTTGCATAACAGCTAGGCCGATTGGAAGCGTGTACTTGGTTGGTTCATTGGTCAAGACAACCCCTAGGAAGTACTCGTTCCAGTTATTTAGCATGTTCGTAATCATCACCGTAATGAGACCCGGTTGAGACAAAGGCAGCATAACACGGAAGAACGTACCGTAATGGGAGGTCCCGTCAATAATCGCCGCTTCTTCAATTTCTTTGGGCAGGGATTTATAGAACCCTACAAGTAAGAAAATTCCAAAAGGGAGGTTGAGTGCCGCATAGACCAAAATTAATCCTAACCATGTATTGATTAAGTGCAAATCATTTAATAAGAAGAACAATGGAATGAGTGCTAACGCGAACGGTATCATCATGGACGAGATGTAGATCGTTAAGAGGATTTTGTTCCCCTTAAAATCATACCTAGCCAGGATATAGGCTGTCATTGCTGCAAGGATCATACCCAAAAGAGTACTTCCAACCGTGACAATAATGGAGTTCATGAAATAGGTGCTAAAATTATATTTGCTCCAAACATAGGAGAAGTTTGACCAAAGCAGCGGAAATTTAGGCAGTGCCCACGGGGCATTTAAGAAAAATTGTTCATTATTTTTGAGCGCATCAAGCAGTGTCCAAATCAAAGGATACAGGACGGCTACGCTCCAAATAAGAAGAATGATCCCGACAGACATTTTGGCTAACGGGCTTTTGATGATCATACGTTGGTTCCCCCTCCTTCAGTATCATTTTCTAGGATGACCTTAATGCATTTCGATGGTTTCTTGGCGCATGATGCGCTGCAGGACAAGGGTAGTAATCAGTGAAACGACTAAAATCATGACACCGATGGCTGCTCCATAACCGAAATGATATTGTTGAAAAGCCATCCGATACAGATATGATCCCATAACTTGGGTCGTATTATCAGGCTGTCCGCCATTTGTCATTAATTGAACAATGACGAATGATCCATTGAGTGTCGTAATGACAATGTTAACAATAGAAACCTTAATTTGCTCCCAGATGAGCGGCATAGTAATGTGACGGAATTGCGACCATTGACCAGCTCCGTCTATATTAGCTGCTTCATAGTAGGAAGCAGGAATATTCACGATTGCAGCAATCATCAAGATCATATAGAAGCCGATACCAGCCCAAATCGTTGGGGGTAATAGCATCCAGATCGTATGCTGTGGAAATCCTAACCAAGTAATATCGACTTTATTTCCTGTGAATAAAGACAAGAACGCATTCAGGAATCCAATTTGCGGATTATAGATGAAGTTCCAGAGCACACCAATAACAACAACTGAGATAACATTCGGGATAAAGAATATGGCGCGGAAGAAGCCTGAGCCTCTCAGTTTGAATCGTGTTAGTGCAACAGCGAAGAACGTCGCCAGAATCATAATGCCAATGACTTTACCTACGACTAAAAAATAATCATTCCCGATGGCTCTAAGTACAATGGGATCCTTAAATAATTCCACGAAATTATCAAACCCAATAAACGTGCTATTCTCTGACATTCCAGACCAATCATAGAATGACTTCTGCAAAGCCTGTATAACAGGGTATATCGTAAACACACAGAAGAAAAGAAAAGTCGGAATGATGAATGAAGCGATGAACAAATTCCGTTTCCACATTTTCGACTTGGTCTTCATTCTATCCTCACCGTCCTATCATTAAAATGGCGGAGAACGCCTAAGGCTAATGCCTTCCTAGTTCTCCGCACTGCTTCATTCAGTTCCTACTTCTTTTGTTTCGCTACGACATCAGTTACACGTTTGACCCACTCTTCAGGCGTAATTGTACCAATCGTCAATGCCACTGTTGCATCCTGCATCGCTTTGTCAACGTCTGCCGCGAAGGAAACGGTCGGCACTACAACTGTATCAGGAGAAGACAAGAATTTCGCTGCATCTTTAACGAAGTTAGGTGCTTTGGAGGAGGAGATGTCACCTTTTACGTTGGAAGGAGCGCCGCTCAACTCAGCCCATTGGGAAGCTTGTGTTTTAGAGAAGACGAATTGCATAAACGCTTTTGCTGCATCTTTGTTTTTCGCTTTTTTCGCAACTGCAAACGTAGAAGTCGAAGTATTCGCTACAACTTTTCCACCTTTATCTTGTGTGATGGATGGAATGAATCCGAAATCGAAGGAAGCTGGTACGTCTTTGGCCATTTCGTTTGGCAGCCATAGACCGTTCGGGATGAATGCATCTTTGTGCTGCAGGAACAAGGATTGGGAATCCGTGTGGTTAATTTGTACGGATGCTTTATCGATGTAACCTTTGTCACGAAGCTGAACAATTTTATTAAGACCTTTAATAATAGCAGGGTTTTTCCAAGCTTCTAGATTATTTGTAGACATGTCTTGCAGTAATTTGTAGTCATTATTGTTCGCAGATACGATAGCTGGAAGTAAAACACCACCGTTGATGTAGTAAGGATATTTACCCGTGTGGATGAAAGGATTAATGCCAGCACCTTTAATTTTCTCACTTACCGCTAAGAATTCTTCGAAGTCTTTTGGCTCTGCCCAACCTTTGTCTTTGAACAGGGCTTTATCGTAGAAAATACCCCATGAGCTCATTACGAAAGGAACATTGTAGATTTTGCCATCAAACTCTTGTGGTTTTTGAGCAAGCAAATCAATGATTTTCTCGCCGTCAACGTTTTTAGCATCTTTGATCCAATCCGTCAAATCTTCCAGCTGTCCGTCTGTAACCATTTGGCGATCGAACAACTCAGGTCCGTCAATGTATACGAAATCAGGTGGGTTACCAGCGATCCAACGGGGTTTCATCTGTTCGTTGATTTTTGGTCCCGCACTTTCTTTAATTTTCAGATCAGGGTTTGCTGCTTGGAAATCAGCAATAACTTTTTTCCACCATTTGTCGCCATAACCGCCAACAAAGTACTGGATTTCAAAATCACCGGTTAATTTCTTAGGACCAGCAGCTGTTGGAGCGGCAGTAGCAGCTGTCGTTGGCGCCGCCGATGCAGCTGGTTTTGTTGTTTCCACTGGTGTAGATTTACCACAGCCTGCTGCTACAAGTACCATGGAGGCAGCCAAGCCCATTGTTGACCATTTTTTCATATTCATGTGTTCATCTTCTCCCTTTTTTAATAAGTCTGATGGTTATTTATGAAGTAGCGTTTTCCTAAATTTAACTTTCCTTGTCGTTTGCGCTACCAACTCCCTTCAGGTTTTATCATTTTGACAAAAATAAAAAGGGCATAGTTATAGAAGAAATCTTACATTCTTCAATAACTAATGCCCTTACGGTAACATGTTATTAAAACTGACATATTTAATTATTATAGGTGTTTCGTGTGACTAAATCTTACAATAAAATGACATGGTCGTCAATACTTGATTTTAAAAATCATTTTTACATGCATATTCTATGATCGACCCTACTTATGCTATGATAGAACCATATTCTTTAATCCCCAAGGAAAAGGTGATTCCTATGTCCAAACGTAAACCGATGATGTCCAGTCGTAGAGCCAAAGAAGAAGTCAATAAGAAAGCGATCATTTGGACAGGATCCATAATGCTTGTTGTCATCATTACTATGACATTACTGATCATTTTGAACAAATGATTAGGAAAGAAGTGATTGAATTCATCACATTTTGAATTGTAATCGCTTTCTAGATCGTTGTCAAGGGTAAACCTTGGGAACGCCAGGGCAACGACAAAAAACCGTCTGAAGCACATTCAGACGGTTTTTGACATGTTCCACTGTGTTAATCAAGCCATTTATATTTCTTACTAGGATTGCTGTCATTGGTCTGCAATGGAAGGCCAAAGGATTGATCTGGCTTCCCTCCCCCGGCTCCAAGTCCTGGGCTTCCGCCGCTATTACTAGCATCCGAATTTGATGAGGGAGGTAATACCCCTTTACCAATCGTCACTTTCGTTTCATGAGTTACCATGTTATAGAGCTCTTCAATGTCCGCTTGCTGCATACGAACGCAGCCATGCGATTCATCTTTCCCGATACTGGAAGGCTTATTCGTACCATGAATCGCATAAAGTGTATCCGACAAGGTCATTCCACGGCTGCCAAACTCTCCATTCGATTTGCCATTCGGATTGCGCACCTTTTCACTAATGACGAACTCCCCCTGCGGCGTCTTCTCTCCTCCTAAGCCAACGGGATAGCTTCGGATGATGAAATCACCACTAACGAGAGCCAAGCGATGCTTATCGGTATCTATAACAATCCTAAGCGGTTCTAGCAGTGGGGCTGCGGAAGCTTTCGGTTGCGAACTAGATGGCGTGGCCTGATCTTTGAGCGCCGGCTGCTCATTTTTTTCCGCCGTTTGTACCGGATCCTGTGCTTTCCCCACTTTTGCGCTTTCATTAACCTTACTCACAGCTTGAGGGAAGGCCTCCTGCATTTCAGGAGAGAGTCCTGGCAAGAGATTATCTGGGTAAGGTTTCGTAAGCTGTTCAGGTTTCTCTGGCAGCGTTCCCGTCTTTTTTTGGTAGGCCTGGATTGCGCTTTGTAAGACAATAGCTTGCTCACGTTCATGCATCCAATTATCTATGACGGGAACAAGCGCAGAGCTATCTGCGGCCTGACAGGAACAAGTCTGAGACTGGTAATACTTTAATGCCGCTAAACCCCCGCCCCCACTTTCCACGCTGATCAAAGGCTTAACCGACCTGTTCCACTCGTTCCATTTACCATCTGCACTCCGGGGAGCTTCCATGATGACAGATTCCCCAGCTCCAGATCCTGAGGATGACATTACTTGCTGAAGCTTCTTGCCCCAATCTCCATTAGAGAAATAGAGTTTCAATCCAGAATGCCCTTCCTGTTTAGGTGTTGTAGATGCAGGTGCATTCGCTGCCACTGGACCTGCACCAGCAGTTTCATGAGGTATGGCGCCCATATCCTCCTTCGCTGCTAAATCCATTGCTGCAGGAACAGCTAGCAGGAGTAGAATGACCATTAACGGCATCCATTTCCCTTTACTGCTGGACTTACTTTTAACAGCTCCCTCGGTAGTGCCTTTATGTAAGGCCGAAGCAGGCGAAGTAGGTAAAGGTCCTTCTATCGTTATTTTCTGACGTTCGAAAGCCTCATAGATTTCCCCAGACTGCGCGAAACAATACGCTGCTTTGCCCTCTTTTCCTTGCGCTGCGTATTCTCTGCCCAATAAGTACCAAGCCATTTTATGATCAGGATGTTCTTTCACATATTTTTTGAGATATAGAGGATCTTCGATCGGATTATGTTGGAAAAATCGTTCCACTTGATCAATGCGATTCTTGTCCTTCAATCTAGAAAACCTCCTATCGACTACTTTGTAACTCTCTTTCATTTATCGGCAAATATTACCTAGAGATGAAGTCATGAAAAAAAAGAGCCTGGACAAAGGTTTCCCCCTGCCAAGCTCGTCTTGCGTATTCCTTATTTCACAAATGATTTCGTGCGTAAAATGGCTGTTTGGTGTGCCGCATCCCACTGTACATCCAAGCCAATTTGCTCTGCGAAGAAACGCACCGGCACATACGTACGGTCTTGTTTCACATAAGGAGAAGCATCCGTCACTTGTTTGACGTCATCTTGTCCCGCTTGCTTAAGCACAACGTTGGTTTCACCAATCGTTAGCTCAACCGTAACATCACCTTTGATAAGCTGAACGACTGATTTCCCAGCTAACTCGACATATTTGACTTCATAGCCAAATGCTTCACCTATTGCACGAACTGGAACCATTGTACGTCCACCCATAATCTCAGGCAATGCATCGAATGAAATCACTTTATCACCATTTACCACTTTAACTTGGTTATCGTTTGCTAGACTTCCCGGCAAGTGGTAAGGAGTTATTCTACGAATTTTGTTATTAGAAGAGTCTGCTACCACAATATTACCTTGAGCTGTTACAAGAACATCGCTCGGATTGTAGAACTCAGCTGCTTGTTCCACGCCATCCGCTTCACCAGTTTGGACTGTCCCAGCAATTGTTGAAACCTTTCCATTCAGCAAATAACGAATCACATGATTCAGACTATCAGAAATTAAAACTCCACCCTCAGAAGTTACTGCAAGTCCTTTAGGGAAGTCAAACTTCGCTTTAAGCGCATCTCCATCTGCAAAGTCTCCACCTGCATATAACTCATTTTTATCATAGATGGCATGATTGCTTAATTCGGGCGTCGTTCCAGCCACCGTAGTCACAGTCCCTGCTTGGAGGTCAATATAACGAATACGTTGGTTGCCCGTGTCACTTACAAACAAATTGCCTTTGCTATCTAAAACCAATCCAGCAGGTTCATTGAACTTCGCTGTAGCTAAGCTGCCATCTTGAAATTCACCAGCGAATGAAGCTTCACCTGGACGGATTTGAATAGCTCGAGTCGCAGGCGCATTCAAAGTAGAAACACTGCCGTCAACGGCTATTTTACGGATAACATGATTGAGCGAATCCGCTACATACAGAGTTCCATCTGCAGCTGCCGTAACATCACTTGGGTGATTAAAGCTTGCCTCGGCACCTTTTCCATCCTTACTGCCAGGAACGCCATTTCCAGCCAACGTGGAAACTTGCCCATTCGTATCCACTTTGCGAATTGCATTATTTGCCGAATCAGCTACATACACATTCCCTTTAGCATCAACAGCTAATCCTGTCGGCTCATTGAAGAAAGCTTCTGACGATTTCCCATCAACAAGCCCTCCCGTAGGAAAGCCTTGATTATTCTTCGTCACGACAACTTCCGGGCCTGCGAAAGTGGTTACTTTTCCACCTGAAATTTTACGAATGAGATGATTCCGTGTATCAGCAACAAGAATACTGCCATCCGAAAGTTGAACAACGCTGCCTGGAGCACGGAATGCCGCACTTAGCGCATCCCCGTTCTTATCTTCAAAATCGCCGATTCCAGCAAAGGTTGAGACGTCCGATAGGATCTGTCCATTGCTGGATAGCAGGGCATCCGACGACAATCCTGCCGCCCATGCGGATGAGCCTCCCACTAAGGATGCGGCCACTAGGGATGAAACAAATATATGTTTTAAGGGTCTCATTGGTTTCTCCTTTTGGTGTCTTAAAATAATTAATATTTAATCATTGGAGCAAAGTGACAGTTGTCTCAGGTTTCACAGGAATTTCTACTTTCTGAACGTCTACACCATTTTTATGAACAATGACGATTTTTTCGACTTTTATTGTATATGTTGCAGGGGATATGGCCGAAACTTCAGTTGTCCCAACCGAATGACCATAAAACGGAATTGTTACTAACTTTTTAGCTCCATTTTTCACTTCAACGTTATTTGAATTTGGGCCAAAATTTGTCACTGCATACACAAGCTCTTTCTGTAAACCATTCGAATATTCTTTAATATGATCTGCACTATTGCTTTGGCTAAAAATATCCGAATTACTTACCCATGGGTGGTCCCCATTAACATTAAGATAAATATTGGAACCATAGGATAAGTGCAATTCTACACCATAGATTGTATTGTTGCCGACAAAGTCACTCAGATTAATATTTAAATTGAATTCACCAAAACTATTAACAGAGCCAGGCGCAAGGCTAATACTTGGTGTTAGTACGGGATCTGCCCCACCTGAATTCCCCGGATTTTCTCCAGGATTTGGAGCTGGAGTTTTCGTCCCATCCTGTTCTTTCAATCTCGCCTCAGCCTCTGCTTTAGCCTTCTCTTCTGCTGCTTTCTTCTCTTCATAAATCTTTTTCTCTTTTTCTTCCTTAACTTTAAGCGCAGCAGCCAGCTTATTTTTGAGCTCTTCTTGCTTCTTCGCTTCTTCAAGTTCCTTTTTGAGCTTATCATCTATAAGATTTTGAAGTTTCTCTTTCTTTATCTTTTCTTTTTCTGCATCGACACCCGCAGTTTTATCAAAATCTTTAACATTGTTTAAATCTAATTTCTTTTCTTGTTTATCGATTTTTGCATTTGCTTGTTCAATGATTTTATTCAAAGACTCTTTATCAACCTTATTTTCCGCGAGAGCCTGCTTGGCAATATTTCCAATCAAGTTATCTAAGTTTTGTTTCACTTTATCTAATTCAGCTTGATTCTTCACTGATAAAGAAGTCTTATCATCTACGAGTTTACCATCTTCGATTTCTTTCTTTTTCTTAGCAATAAACTCTTCATTTTCTTTATCAATTTCAGCTTTGTTCAGGATAATCTCTTTAATGATTTCAGGCGATGCATTCTTAATAAAATCATTTAAATCAAGGAAATCTACTTTAAGGGACATATCATCCGTTTCATCCCTAGAATCCAAAGAAATTTGTTGAGTCGGATACAAGTATGTAATAGAAGACGTTTGAGTGGAGTCAGCTTCATTTGTCACTGTTGTTGCGGAGACTTTCCCTGCCCCAACCGCCATTTTAATTGCACCTGTTTTCGGATCTACGGTAACGAAGAACTGCGTTCCACGAACACCCATAACAGCTGTTGGCGTCTCAACTTCAAATTCATCATCTGATCCAGCTAAAGACTTCACCTTCACCCATAAGGAACCGGCCCATACTTTAAGCTTGGATTTCTTATTTCCATCTGAGGTATTTAGGTCTGACACGTTAACCTCAGCATTTTCGCCTAATGTGACGTCTGCATCCCCATTGCTCAAATTAAGCTTGACAGATGAGCTAGCTCCTGTGTAAACCGTATCGCCTTGATTTAAACTCATACTTTCATAGGCATCGTACGATTTGGAGCCTCCGCCTTTCTTGATTGTTACATCACCGGTTAATGCCGCAATGACAGCTACCCGAACGGTTTTTGCGTCAACAGGTTTTACAAGCAGCGCTGAGACCAAACTAAACACTAAACAAAAACTTAAAAATAAGGACACGAATGATTTCTTAGTTACTCCCACACTGAATTCCTCCCCAGCATTCATTTATTAGAGATTCCCGATAACCTCATATACGGCCACGGGCTTTTCTTTTCCTTTTACTTTAATTTCACCGATGGATTCTATCTCAAAAAGGTCTTTGACCCTCTCATAGGTCTGTTCGCTGATTAGAATTTGACCTGGTTTCGCGTTCGCTTCTAACCGAGCTGACAAGTTAACCGTATCTCCGATAGCCGTATAATCAAGCCTTAGATCTTCGGAACCAATGTTTCCAACAACCGCAGGTCCACTGTTAATACCCAGACCGAACTTCACTCCGATTCCATACTTTTCAATCAGTCTCTGCTCAAGAATAGTAGCCTGCGACTTCATCTCAATCGCTGCTCGCACGGCCATCTCCGGGTGATTGTCATATTCAATCGGAGCACCGAACATCGCCATGACACCATCACCAATAAACTTGTCTAGCGTCCCGTTAAACTTGAAAATAGCTTTCGTGCATACATCCAGATACTCATTCAATACTTGAATCACTTGCTCTGGCTCTAGTCGCTCCGACATGGGGGTAAACCCACGAATATCTACGAAAATAAGAGAAATATCTTTACGGCTTCCGCCAAGCTTAACATCTTCACCTGACTGCAGCAGCTCGTCTACTACCGTTTTGGAAACGAACCTTCCGAAGATACCGGTTACGCGGTTGCGCTCCTTCCGCTCTTCCAAGTAATGGCTCACCAGTGACCAAATATAGATCATAACTAGAGCAAATTGCGGATACACAAGTGGGGCAAAAGTTGATCCAGCAATGTAGAAGGTCAACCACACGCCACCATAGATCACGAACATTCCTATAAAAATAAATAGGGCTGTTTTGCCTTTATATCTATGAAATAAGAAAATAGCCAGCAAAGAAATTAGTAAGATAATACCTATACCAAAAGGCTTTCTTGTATCTTTATAAAATTTGCTTTCTAATAGTGTTTGAATCATATTCGCATGTATTTCGATCCCAAACATCTTAACAGAGCTGATCGGTGTTGGATATTCATCCTGCATGGCCGTTACGAACGGTCCTACCAGAACAACGCTGCCTTGCAAAGGTAAAGGATTTTTACTATTCAAAACATCAATGAAAGAGAGTGATTCATAGCCTGTTGTTGCATCTACTTTCTGCCTAGGCAGCGTGAAGAATTCTGTCGTAACTTGATTTCTTTCGTTCGTTGGCATTACGATATTGCCGCGCTTCCATTGTCCAGTCGCTTCATCTCGCTTCACTTTGTCCTTATCATCCAGAACTAGGTTCGCTAGCGCAACACTGAACGCAGGTATGTATGCTCCATTCTCATCCGGCAGCCCAACTGGCAGCTTCCGAGCCTTACCATCCTTATCGACAAACACATTAATATGTGCCATTTGCTGTCTACTGGTTGTTAATGTTGGAGTGGGGTAGTCGATTTTCTCAGGCACAAGTTCGCCTGCTTGCTCTTGTTTGGAGGGATAGTTGATTTGGACGGGCATAATGACATTATGATACTTGGCCAAAACGTCAGCCAATGCTTTATCGTCCGCGGGGTTTTTCGAAGGTTCAGCTAACACAACGTCTATACCAATTGCCGCTGCGCCTGACTGCTCTAGCTTCTCTATCAATTGCGCGTAGGTAGTTCGATCCCATGGAAACTTTCCGATAGCTTTAAGTGACTTCTCATCAATCTTCACAATTTTGATGCGATCATCCGGCTGACGTTCATCAACAGATTTAGCTTTTCGCAAAACATCTTGGAGGGGACCTTCAACAAAATAAAACAAGCCGCTAGAGTTAACCGTGTAGAAATATGTCGAAAATAACATCAACACAAGTCCTACTACTAAAGTTTGAATCCATTTCTTCTTACCCATAAGATCCTCCCAATGTTTACTAGCTTCATTGTAAGATGGCACGTAGAAAATGGCAATAAATAGTTACAAGTAAATACAATTTGTATCAAAAAAAGAGCCCAATTCCTTTACAGGAACTGAGCTCTTTCGACATTCTGCGAATCACTTCACAGAATTATGTTTTAAACTTTTTAGCTAAAAGGTGTATCCGCTACTTTAATGGAATCCGTTGGGCAGCCATCTTGTGCATCCTGTAGATCATCAAAAAGATCTTCTGGGATTTCAGTTACCCCTTTGTTGCCATCTCCATCAAAAATTACTTCAGCCAAACCTTCATCATCGTAATCATAGATGTCTGGAGCTGTAGCTCCGCATGCGCCGCAAGCGATGCAAGTATCTTTATCAACAAATGTATACTTTGCCATAATTTCTAACTCCTCCTCAAATTATCCTCAATGTAAAATATAATATAAATACGGACAAAGTTCAAACCTTAAAATTAATTAGTCTCAAAGTATTGTTCAATAAAGTCAGCTATTCCAGGGATATTGTTCAATTCAAAGGAAGGAACTGTCAAATCAAAGTTAAAATCGTCCATATCTGTTGCAAAAGCAATCGGCCTAGGCTCAAGAACCTGAATAATTTCACTTTGCTCTATCGTACGGAAAACAGCAATCTTTGGATGCTTTTCCTTCTTGAAGCCTTCGATAAAAACATAGTCTAAATGCGCATAAGCACTTACCTGTTCTTCTAGGCTTGGATTCCGCTTCCTCTCGAACTTATGAATCCCATCTGGAGATAGGGTTACAACTGCTTCTGCACCCGACTCTACAAAAGTCGTGGAGTCCGCCCCCGCTGCTTCTTTATAATGTCCATGCGCATCATGTTTCATTACTGCAATCCGATGGCCGCGCTGCTTCATCTCTACGATTAGTTTAGCTACTAACGTCGTTTTTCCGCTGTTCGAATAACCGGCAAAGCCAATACAATGAGCCATCTATCGTCACTTCTCCTCTTCTTTGTGAAGGGGATTGTTCCTCAAATGGTCCATTTGCAGGGACGTCCCTCTTGTTTTATGATTTCTAATCATGGTTGAAGGATTATCGCCCATCATTCCTGCCGTTAGAATCGCATTTTCCCCAAATTTATCACGTATTCCGTCCATAATGCGGTTCAAATTTTCTCGTTTAGGCTGCTTTTCATAATCGAATAAATCTAACTGAACGAACGTTTCTTCCTTCACCGTTAGATTCTGCAGCGTAATCCCAAGCAGCCGAACAGGATTGCCTTCCTCCCATTGGGTATCATATAACTCGCACGAGGTTCGAAATATGTCGTCCATATGCTCGGTTGGCGTAGGCAAGGTTACGGATCGCGTAATCGTCCTCATCTCCGGATCACGAATCGTGATTTGGATCGTAGAGGCCATCAACTCCTGCTTTCGAAGCCTTCTTGCTACTTGATCCGCCAGATTTAAAAAAACGCGGTGAATTTCTTTGGTATCGGTAAAATCCTTCGGCAGCGTCGTCGTATGCCCAATTGACTTGCTCTGTTCCTGTTCAGGGTTTACCAGAGAATGATCAATCCCATTAGCCGAACGCTTCAGATGTGCTCCTAAGATACCAAAGTGTTTACTTAGCAGCAACTCGTCCCCTACTGCTAGTTGGCCAAGCGTATGGATGCCAAGCCTCGTCAGCTTATCCGCCGTCTTTTTGCCAATCCCATATAAATAATTGCACGGTTTGTCCCACAATACAGTAGGTACATCCCGTAGACGAAGTACAGATATCCCGTTCGGCTTCTTCATATCAGAGCCCATCTTGGCAAGCAGCTTATTCGGTGCAACGCCAATTGAACAAGGCAGCTTCAGTTCCTTCATAATCTTTTGCTGAATGTTATTCGCGATCTCGAGTGGGGTTCCAAATTGCTTGGACCCTGTAATATCAACGAAGCACTCGTCGATTGACATGGATTCCACCATAGGTGAATAACTATAAGCAATCTGCATAAAACGTCTTGAGAAGCTGCGATATAGATCGAAATCAGGCCTTATCAGTATCAAATCCGGGCATAATTTCATCGCCTGCCTAACTTGCATGCCTGTCTTGATCCCTACAGCGCGCGCAGCATAAGATGAAGTAACAATAATCCCTTTACGAAGCTCAACACTACCAGCAACAGCCAGAGGCTTTCCTTTATATAATTCAGGCTCAACAGCCTCATGAACAGAACAATAGAAGGCATTCATATCTATATGCAAAATGACTCTACCTTGCTTGGGATAATGATGCTGAGTTGTCACCATTTATATTCCCTCCCATTGATAAACAACCAACTATTAGAGCCATTTTCAGCATACAAAAAATTATTCTTTCAAGCAAACGTATTTTTACGTTATGATGTCTTTACCCATACTATTATGGTATAATCGTAAATTATACATTAGCGCTTTAAAGCAAGCACAAGCACCTACACATCAAGCACCGAAGTCACTTTGCTAGCTTTTGAAGGAGGAACCTATGCCAACATCAGTCAAAATCTTCGACACCACATTACGGGACGGTACGCAAGGAGAAGGCATCAGCTTATCCGTCGAGGATAAAATTAAAATTGCCCGCAAGCTCGATGAGCTTGGGGTTCACTATATTGAAGGCGGATGGCCGGGCAGCAACAGCAAGGATATTGAATTCTTTGAACGCGCTCGCGAAATGAAGTTCACCAATGCGAAGATTACAGCATTCGGAAGCACACGTCGTAAAGATTCCATAGCTGCGGATGATATTAATCTGAACAGACTCGTGGAATCAGGCGCTCAGGTAGCAACCATCTTCGGTAAATCTTGGGACTTCCATGTAACTACGGCCATTCAAACTACACTTGAAGAAAATCTTGCCATGATCTATGACTCCGTTCTTTATTTAAAAACCTGCGGTCTTGAAGTCATCTATGATGCCGAGCATTTCTTCGATGGTTATAAGAATAATCCCGAATACGCCTTGCAAACAATCAAAAAAGCACAGGATGCCGGAGCTGATTGGATTGTCCTTTGTGACACAAACGGCGGCTCCTTACCTGGAGAAATAACTGCCATTGTCACTACTGTTAAACAAACTGTCACCACCCCTGTTGGCATTCACGCTCATAATGATTGTGAATTAGGCGTGGCAAACAGCCTTGCTGCTGTACAAGCAGGAGCAGGACAAGTTCAAGGAACCATCAACGGCTATGGTGAACGCTGCGGTAACGCTAACCTCAGCTCCATTATCCCTAACCTTCAGTTGAAGCTTGGCTATTCGGTTATTTCCGAGGAGCAGCTGAAATCGTTAACGCCTGTTTCGAGATACATTAGCGAGATCGCCAACATGCATATGCCTATTAATCAGCCTTATGTCGGGAATGCAGCATTTGCGCACAAAGGCGGTATTCACGTTTCAGCCATTCTCAAGGATGCTAGTACGTATGAGCATACGAAGCCAGAACTTGTCGGCAATAAACAGCGTGTTCTTGTTTCAGAACTTGCAGGGCAAAGCAATGTGCTTGTGAAAGCCCAAGAACTGAACCTTGACTTCAATAGAGAACATCAAAAAACCAAAGAAGTCATCGAAAAAATTAAAGATCTCGAGCATCAAGGCTATCAATTCGAAGGTGCCGATGCCACACTTGAGCTATTGCTGCGCGAAGCTTTCGAAGGTCTAGAAGAGATTTTCACATTAGAATCATTCAAAATGCTCGTTGAGAAGTCCGCAAATCAATCGGTTGTTTCTGAAGCCATTGTTAAAGTGAAGGTTCATGGGGAAACGATCTACACCGCGGCAGAAGGCAATGGTCCCGTAAATGCACTTGATAACGCCTTACGTAAAGCACTGATCCAATATTACCCTGACATTAAGAACGTACATCTCTCCGACTATAAGGTACGTGTCCTTGACATTAAAGGCGCAACTGCCGGTAAGGTTCGCGTTCTAATGGAATCGACTGATTTCAACACAACATGGAACACGCTTGGTGTGTCCAGTAACATTATTGAAGCCAGTTGGTATGCACTCGTAGATAGTTTGCGCTATGCATTAATCGGAAGAAAACGCGTAGAACCAGCAAACAAAGATCAACAAGAGCGCCTAGGTTTAGTAAACCATTAATAAATAAGAAAAGCTGCAAAGATACGCCAACCATCGGCGCTCTCTTGCAGCTTTTTACTCTTTAATGAGACTTGCAATTTTCTTATCCAAATCTCTAGGAGAGAGTACATGAACGACTTCACGAATGACCCCATTTTTATCGATTAAGAAACTGGTTGGAATGGCAACTACCCGATAGGTATCCGCGTTCGTTCCTTGCTTGTCTAACAACACCGGAAATGGGTATTTGTAGGTTTCCACAAATTTCGTTATGTTCTCCATTTTATCACCAGGTGTCACATTGACCGCATAGAGATCAAACTGCCCTTGATATTTGTTATACACATTTACCAAATCCGGTGCTTCTTCCTCGCACGGACCACACCATGAAGCCCAGAAATTAACGAACAAAGGCTTCTCACGCGGTCCACCTACCGTGTATTCTTTCCCATCAAGCCCTTTTAACGTAAACGAAGGAGCCAAGAAATTCACTTTTGGCGCTTGTTCCGTAGGCATAAGCGTCTCTTTATTCTGGCGCTGGGCATTTTGATAAACAGCAAATCCAGCTAATATAACAACCAAGGCGATCACAAACATATTTTTCTTCAAAGCATTTCCACCTCCACTCTGTCTATATTATCTCCAATTCCTCGTAAATTCCAACATTGAGAATGATCCAAAGTATGCTTTCAACTTAAATGGGAAAAGTAAACATACAACCTGTTCTGAAAGGACTCCCATTATCATGACTACAAAAGCAGCCTCGGGCAAAAAATTTTCCAAAAACATATTTGAAGAGAGCCCTGAAAAGAAATCTAAAAACAATTCCAAAAACAATTCCAAGAAAGGTCACATCTGGGAATATGTCGCCATTGCAACAATCCCTTTAGTTCTCGTTCTAGGTAATTCCATGCTAGTCCCTATTTTGCCTGATATGCAGGAAAAAATGGGTATATCCCGTTTTCAAAGTTCACTCGTCATCACCCTATTTTCAATTACAGCCGGACTCATCATTCCTGTGTCAGGTTATTTGTCAGACCGTTTCACACGTAAAGCTGTCATCATTCCTTCCTTGATCATATACGGTTCTGCTGGCGTTCTAGCAGGCTTTGCAGCCGTTTGGAATACCTATCCCCTGTTGATAGCTGCACGAGCGATACAAGGACTTGGCGCCGCAGGTACAGCCCCTATTGCAATGGCACTTGTTGGTGATTTATACAAGGGCGGGGAAGCAAGTAAAGCGCTTGGACTCATCGAGGCATCTAACGGTACAGGCAAAGTTGTAAGTCCTATTTTAGGTTCATTAATAGCCTTAATCAGTTGGTTTGCCCCGTTTTTCGCCTTTCCTATCTTCTGTGTCTTAGCGCTGCTCGCTGTTATCTTTTTGATTAAAGAACCACCCAAAGACAAGGAAGCTGAGCCTCTTAAGCAATATTTGAAACAAATTGGCACGATTCTTAGAGAAAAAGGCCACTGGCTCATCCCTGCGTTTTTCGCTGGCTCCGTTACGCTTTTTATATTGTTTGGTGTCCTCTTTTACTTATCACAAATACTAGAAGAAGCACCTTACAGCATTGAAGGTATACGCAAAGGACTTATTCTTGCTATCCCCTTGCTCGGTATGGTCATCACTTCTTACACGACCGGCGCCTTAATCAAACAAAACGGCACACTCATGCGCTGGTTAATGAACATCGGCCTTATTCTAATGACCGTTTCGTTAGCTTTAGCCATCTTTCTAAATGCCAATCTCTACCTATTCATCGGCTTACTTACGCTCAGCGGTATTGGCACAGGCCTCCTGCTGCCTTGTTTAAATACACTGATTACTGGCTCTGTAGAGCGTGAGCAGCGCGGTATGATAACTTCTTTGTACAACAGTCTCCGTTTCATTGGCGTGGCCTTTGGACCACCACTTTTCGGATGGCTCATGAACATTTCGCACAAAACTATATTCATTACCGTATCTTCCATGGCGCTTCTTATGCTTGCACTCGTGTTCTTCTTTATTAAGCCTAAAGGGGAAATGAATAAAAAAGCATGATATACTAACCTCATTCTAACATGAACCGTTATTAGGAGAGGTGATAGCGTTGAACGTATATATAAATGCAGAGCTATATAACGATCTTATCTCCCATAGCTTTAAGCAACTCCCCGAAGAAGCATGCGGCTTCATTCTTGGCGGACAAGCTCATAACAAGAATGAAGAACTGCATGCGAGTACCTTCATTCCTTTTCGTAATATCGCAAGCACGCCATGGAATCGTTTTGAAATAAACCCCATAGAGATGCTGCCATATCTTATGGACAACAATAACCCGGTGATCGGCCTTTTCCATTCGCACCCGACGGCTCCTCCAGTTCCTTCGGAACAGGATCTACAAACCCTTTGGCATTCTATTCCTACCTACTGGATCTTATCTACACAACAACCACAGCACCCCGAACTACAGCTTTACCAAATAAAAAAAGCCCCCCAGACCACTTATCACAAACTTGCGTTTGTTATCGGTCAGTGATGGCTTAATAAGGCGTACAAATCCCCTAAGGTATCTACATTTCTTGATTTTATTTCCTCCATGAATCTAGACCATAGCTGCGCAGTCATAAGGGAATCCTCAAGCGCATGGTGACGATTCGTTACCGGTATATCATAAGCATGAAGCAGGGAGTCCAAACTCAAATTTTTCCGCTTTGGCATCAACCATTTGGCGATCATCATGGTATCGAGAACACGATGTGATAAGCTCACTTTGGACGTGCGCCATAGGGCTGAATTCAAGAAATTTTTATCGTGCCCGGTTGCATGAGCAACCAGTATTCTCTGCCCAACAAACTCCAAGAAGTCGCTTAACACTCCTATTAATTCAGGTGCGTCAGCTGCCATTTCGTTCGTAATGCCGGTTAGCTCAACAATCTCATCTGGGATCTTACGCTTTGGATTTACCATACTATAGAATGTATGATTACTTTGCACTTCACCGCCAATGACAGAGACGCCTCCGAACGAAATAATTTCATCGCCGTTATACGGAGAGAAGCCCGTCGTCTCCAAATCAAATACGACGATTTCCATCGAGTGAAGCGGTATCTCAAACAAAGAATCTTTCCTTTGCTCCTTCAACATAGATCGAATAAAAGCCATCTGCTGAGCACTCTGCGCATCAAACATGGACGTAAGCGCTGGTGTAAGACCACCCATTTTGTACAAATGCCACATTCGCCCAGCCGGACGCATATCTTTCATCTCGAATTCACCTCTCCCTACCCAATGAAACATAAATCCTGTTATTTCTAACCTTTTTCTGTCTCTATGTGTGAATCGATTGATTTTCTAACGTACTTTTGTAATTCGATCCCTGTACGTAAGCAATGTTTTAATTCTTGCTTTATCTCTTTGGATAGTTGATCTGCGTTTAGTTTCCCTCTCGTTGTATACATCTCATTATCAAGCTGATAAGGTGTCAAATCTCTAAGCTTAAGCGCAACTCCAAAAGCTGCCTGCCATTCAACTGCTAATTGCTTAGGGATGAAAGAGGTTTCCTGCAGCAGTCTAATTCTCTCCAACGTAGATGAATGCATGATCCCTGCTTGGATAGCAAGAAGTCGAATCCCATTTACAATAGGAATATAGGCGCCATACTTAATGTCAAACCCGCCTGCATCCTCCCCATATCTCTCCGTGATCAAATGTCCGAATACGCCCAGTGTTATTCTGTGATGGAGTGTGTTGGACAACAAATACTTTAAGATACTCGGATGCTCCTGAACATAAGCATAAAACTCACCTTTGAGCCGATCTACGAGAGCTTTTGAACCGAAGATACAGCGCATATCAGCAAGGATGAGCAAATAGCGAACATTTTCCCAATCCGGCTCCATAAACCATGCTGTCATCATCTCAATATACAAGGATATCGGCTTTCGCCACTGCTTGTTGCTCGAGATCACATTACCTTCACATGGTGGATAGCCTAAAATATCCAACCCGCGAAGGATACATTCTACAAGTTTGATAAAATAGTCATCTAATTCTTCATCTGTGTGATCTTCACTTTCTTCATAAATAAGTCCGTTATCTTGATCACTCCAAAGCGTTTGTTCACGTCTTCCTCCACTGCCGAGCAATATAAATGCATAAGGAACGGGCGGTTTTCCGAACCCTTCATCCTCCAACATATGTTCAGCCAGTTCTATCGTCCTATGAATAAAGGCATCGTGAATTTGATTTATTTTCCGCCCAATTTCAAGTGAATGAGAGAAAAGGAGATGCTCCCGAAACATCTCATGCACCTGATCTCTGGTTATTCGCATCTCATCGAACTGTTCCGATTGATAGATGCGTTCCAGGATCTGTTCCATTGAGAGATGATTCATGTTGCATCCCCTTTGCTCTAGTAGAAAGTGTATGTGGTATTAAACGGACACGCCGTTTTGAGCTGCTTTTTTCATTTGTTCCGGATATCCGTATGAACCATGTTCAGACAAATCCAGACCGATAATTTCTTCTTCTTCTGTAACACGAAGACCAATTGTAGCTTTCAGTATACCTAAGATAATGAAGGAAAGTACAAGTACGAATGCAAGAGCTCCGAATACGCCAAGCGCTTGAATACCTAACTGATGTAAGCCACCACCGTAGAATAATCCCGGACCACCAACTGCAACCTTAGCCGAAAGCTCAGGTGTAGCGAACAAACCAGTGGAAAGAGTCCCCCAAATACCTGCGATACCATGAACAGAGAAAGCATAGATCGGATCGTCGATGCCAGCTCTTTCGAACCATTGTGCTGTGAAGAAGGTAACAATACCGGCAACCGCACCGATAACGATAGCTGCCCAAGTATCTACGAAGGCACAAGCTGCAGTAATCGCAACTAGCGCTGCAAGAACACCGTTCAACATGCTAGGAATATCGGCTTTACCGAAGTACATCCAAGAAATAATGAGAGCCGCAACCCCGCCTGCCGCAGCAGCCATGTTCGTTGTCAGAGCGATATAACCAAAGAACCCATCACCCATCGCACTTAGTGTACTACCTGGGTTGAAACCGAACCAACCGATCCAAAGAATGATAACACCGAGGACGGACAATACTTGGTTGTGACCTGGAATCAAGTTTGGCGTTTTATCTTTATTATATTTGCCAATACGTGGTTTTAACAAGATAGTAGCTACAAGGGCTGCTGTTGCACCTTGTAAGTGAACAACCGTTGATCCCGCGAAATCTTGCATACCAAGCTTGCTCAACCAGCCGCCGCCCCATACCCAGTGAGCAACGATTGGATAAATCACGACTGTAAACAAAATGCCGAAGATGAAGTAAACTGGAAGTTTTGCTCTTTCTGCAAATCCACCCCACGCAATCGCTAAGGATACTCCTGCGAAAGCTAATTGGAACAAGAATTTAATACCAATAGGTACATCTGAGAAAGAAAGGGATCCAAATGCCGCTGCCGCTTGATCTTCTAAACCTGTAACGAAGAAGCCCGTCGTTCCGAAGAAAGCATTTCCGTCACCGAAGGCAAAACCGAAACCTACAGCCCAGAAAGCGATGGCGCATAAGCCAAAAGTTAAAATTGTTTTACCGGCTACGTGACCGGCATTTTTCATTCGAGTAGACCCCGCTTCTAATAAAGCAAAACCAGCTTGCATGAAGATGACCAAAATAGCTGCTAACATCACCCAAACTGCATCGATTGCACTTTGAAGTTGGGGTACTGTCGCTTCATCTGCAGCAAATGCAAGAGTAGGGAACAATAATGCCATAACGCCGAAAGCTAACAACAACTTCTTAACCATACGACCACTTCCTTTTAATGTTATATTAAGTAACATATAATGAAACTCTTAATGTCATTATATACAGGTTAAATGGGTTTGACAATAGGATTTTCTTTAATAAATTGAAAAAAACGAAAAATAACCTGACATCGAACAGGCATAATTCGTGTTTTCGCTCATAGATCGAGTAAAATGTTACAATTCCTATCCTAAAGTCAATGTCAGCTTTGAAAAGTATTACGTTTGACTGTACGGTTTGTAATCAGTTATCATTAATATATAGAAGAACTCATTCATAACATTGGAGTAGAGGTGAATTTATTATGGGGAAAGAGAAGCTTTATAAAATCGGAGAACTAGCCAAACTTGCCGATGTCAGTTCTCGAACCATTGATTACTACACCAAGTTGAACTTGATAGAACCAGAGAAAAGATCAGATACCAATTACCGCCTTTATAGCGATGAAACTTTGACTCGACTTAAACGTATTGAATCTATGAAGAACGAGAAATATACCTTAGAGGAAATCAAAGCGAATTTACAACAATGGAGTAAAGTGTCCCCAGATGATACAGTGAGAGATAAGCTGACATCAATCCAACTTCATTTAGAACAGTTAATGAAAGAAGCTAAAGAGTTGGGACCCATCATCCAACAGTTGAAACCAAATCAAATGAAGAAGCTTTCCCGTATACTTACTCAGCC
Organism: Paenibacillus andongensis; assembly: GCF_025369935.1. Taxonomy (NCBI): domain Bacteria; kingdom Bacillati; phylum Bacillota; class Bacilli; order Caryophanales; family Paenibacillaceae; genus Paenibacillus; species Paenibacillus andongensis. The sequence continues at coordinate 5,636,891 of NZ_CP104467.1, forward strand.
AACAGCGGCCTGTATTGAAGCGCTCATTGTTCTTCTAGGTAAAAATCCGTTCTCGTAACAAAAATACGGAGGAATGTCAAATGTTTTTTCATCCCATGGATTTTCTCATTATTATTGCATTCGGACTTTCGTTGTGGGCCTCGTTTCGAGTTCGGGGAACATTCAACAAATGGTCAGAGGTTCCCATTTATTCAGGAATGACAGGTGCTCAGGCAGCAAGACGCATGCTTGATGCCAACGGACTATATGATGTCCCTGTTGAAGCGGTACCCGGAACTCTTTCAGATCACTATGATCCGATAGCCAGAGTTGTACGTCTATCTGAACCAGTTTACTACCAAAGCTCCATATCAGCTGTCGCTGTCGCCTGTCACGAGGTAGGCCATGCCATTCAACACCAAGTACACTATCCTATGCTTGTTGCAAGGCACCACATGTTCCCGGTTGTTAATTTCGCTTCCGGTGTAGCTCCCTTGCTCATATTAGCCGGTTTCTTGTTCCAGCAGATCCCATGGTTACTTGGACTAGGCATTATCTTCTTCGCAGCTGCTGTTGCTTTTCAATTAGTAACACTGCCTGTCGAATTTAACGCCAGCTCAAGAGCCCGAGATTTAATGATCGCTGAAGGCTTCATCTCTAATGAAGAAGAACGCGGAGTAGCCAAGGTATTAAATGCAGCCGCACTTACGTATGTTGCTGCCGCATTAATCTCCGTTCTTGAACTTCTGAAATATATCATGATATTCAATGGCCGTAATAGTGACGATTAAACAAAAAAGCTCATCTTGTAAGGTGTCATTCATACACCTAAGATGAGCTTTTTTTCATTGAAAATAATCACATAGAAACCGCCTGAAAACCTCAGCCACCAAGGGCAGCTTTTCACTTTTTCGGCAAATTAAACCAACAGTTCTAGTGACAACAGGATCAGTCACACGAATTTTGACCGGCTGCATTTGGCCGTTTTCCATTAAAGCCATGGAAGGAAGCAAGCTGACCCCCATACCCGCGGCTACTAGCCCACGAATGGTATCTGTTTCTTCCCCTTCGAACTCAATCTTCGGAACGAAGCCCGCTTTCAAGCAAGCCTCCATCACAATCGTACGCAGCGTATATTCTTCACTAAACATAACGAATGGCTCATTCTTTAACTGCTCCAGTCGTATGGATGTGTAATCAGCAAGAATATGGTTGGAGGGAATAATCGCATACAACTCTTCGGTCAACAAAATTTCACCTGAAACATGTTCATGTGTTTCAGGAAATGGCGAAATGAAAGCCAGATCTATTTCTCCCTTAGAGACATCTCGGATTAACGACGTATACGTCCCTTGACGAAGCCTAAATTTAACATTAGGGTGATCTTTTTTAAAGGCTGCAATGACAGCAGGGAGCAAATTGATGACCAGACTATGTGGAAACCCAATACGAATCTCCCCAGCTTCCGGGTCAAGAAATTCATGTATTTCGCCAACAGCTCGTTCCAGGTCCGTCAATATCCCCTCGACCCGGCTTAAGAATAAATGACCTACTGAGGTAAGGTGAAGATTACGGCCTTTTTGCACAAACAAATTAATGCCCAGCTCTTCCTCCAAAAGATGAATCTGCCGGCTAACAGCCGACTGCGCAACATGCATTTCTTCCGCTGCTTGGGTCACATGCTGCTTTCTTGCTACTTTAACAAAGTACTGCAATTGTCTTAATTCCACTTGGATAAATCCCCCGACTTTTCTTCCATAATTACGAGCTTACAAAATCTTAAACATTTTTAAATTATAGCCTTACAGCAACGATTGGACAACCTAAGTTCAAAAAGCTTATAATAAATAGGTTGTTATTTGGCATGGAAAATAAAGGAGGAAACAGTTCATATGGCACAAGAACGTACTGGCGTTGCTACGATTAAAGGCAATCCGATTACTTTGGTAGGACCTGAAATTAAAGTGGGTGACAAAGCACCTAACTTCACAGTTAACAAAGATTTGATGACGCAAGTTTCCCTCGCAGATTATGCAGGTAAAGTAAAGCTGATCAGCGTTGTTCCATCTTTGGATACAGGCGTTTGTGACGCACAAACTCGCCGCTTCAATGAAGAAGCAGCAGGTCTAGGCGACAATGTTGCTGTTCTGACCATCAGTGTTGATCTTCCTTTTGCACAATCCCGCTGGTGTGGCGCGGCAGGTATTGACAAAGTGATTACTTTGTCCGATTACAAAACAAAATCCTTCGGCGAAGCGTATGGCGTTTTGATCAAAGAACTTCAACTTGATATGCGTTCCATTTTTGTCGTCGATGCGAATGATACTGTTCAATACGTTGAGTACCTTGGCGAAATGACGGCTCACCCTAATTATGAATCAGCTGTAGAAGCTGTCAAAAAATTAGTTTAATACGCACAAAATAAAACAGCAAGGAGGCCTAGCTTCCCTGCTGTTTTTGTTATCCTTCAATCTTATATGGAGCAAGCTTTCTGTCTAATTGCTTATATATATCTATAATAGTTCGATAATTGGAACCCAAATCCCCCATAGAGCCTCGAGATGCTGAATAAATGTCTACCGCGGTTTTCACTGGATTAATCCCAAATAGCGTTAACGTAACATCCTGTGTTCGTCCAGTCATTGTTTTACGTTCCGCGAGAATTTCACCTACGTTTTGAACTTCGTGGAGAAGTTTATAGCCCGGCGTTTTTTTCAGAACGGCAGTAACTTCTTCCCATACTTGTTCTTTAGGAAGCTTATAATATCTTGTTTTAAGCAAAGGATCTTTGGCTTTATCTCCGGTCGTTTCATGACTGCGAAGTAATCCGATTAAAGTTCTCTTAAGCAAAAGCCTTTTCCCCCTTCAATGAAGTACATATAGACCACTTGCCATTTCTACACTGTTCTCTATCTTACCATTGTTTAGGCTTAAGAAAAAGAGGGGAAATAAAAATCGGAGGACTGCTCCTCCGATTTTCCATTTGCATGCCCTATTTGATTACCCAAAAAAAGTGGCGTAAAGTAAGTATGCATTCAAGCCTGCAATCAAAATAGCCACAAACCAACTTAGTGCAATCATCCACCTTGGCGTTACAAGTTCCCCCATCTTCTTTCGGTCCGAAGTGAATGTAACAAGCGGAATAACTGCAAAGGAAAGTTGCAAGGATAAAATAACCTGGCTGAGAATGAGTAAATCTGTAGCGCCGCTCTCTCCATATATACCAATAACAATGACAGCGGGAACGATAGCGATCATTCGTGTTATTAATCGGCGCAGCCAAGGAGAGAGTCTAATATTAAGAAAGCCCTCCATCACGATCTGACCAGCCAATGTACCTGTAAGTGTAGAATTTTGCCCTGAAGCTAGCAGCGCAACTGCAAATAGAATGCTCGCGATACCTGTGCCCAGCATAGGCCCCAAAAGGTGGTATGCATCTTGTATTTCCGCTACTTCCTTACCTGCTGAATGAAAGGCCGCTGCCGAAAGAATGAGTATCGCGGCATTGACGAACAAGGCCAACATTAAAGCTACAGTCGAATCTATCGTGGCGAATTTAATTGCTTCACGTTTACCTTCTACTGTCGGCTCGATTTTACGCGTTTGTACGATAGAAGAATGCAAATATAAATTGTGAGGCATGACCGTTGCTCCAAGAATACCAAGGGCAATATATAACATAGCTGGATTCGTTACAATTTCTGCTTTAGGAATAAAACCAACAGCAACAGCAGCAAAATCGGGTCTTGAGAAAATAAGCTCCATCACGAAGCAAAAAGTAATTAGAGCGATGAGACTAATAACCATGGCTTCAATATAACGAAAACCCTTTTTTTGCAGCATAAGAACCAATAGAACATCTAACGATGTAAGAATGACTCCATAAATAAGCGGCATACCGAACAATAGCTGTAAGGCAATCGCAGCGCCAATAACTTCAGCCAAGTCACATGCTGCAATAGCTAACTCACACAACACCCATAGTCCGAATGAAACTGGTTTACTATAATGATCCCGACAAGCTTGCGCTAAGTCTCGACCTGTAACAATCCCTAGGCGGCCAGCCAAAGCTTGCAGCAGAATCGCCATCAAATTTGATATTAAAATAACAGAAAGCAATGTATATCCGAATTTGGATCCGCCTGCTAAATCAGTCGCCCAATTTCCCGGATCCATATACCCAACAGCTACGAGATAACCCGGACCTACAAAAGCAAGCAGTTTACGGAAAAAGCCCGCTTTCTTCGGTACGCGCATACTCTGATGGACTTCAGGCAGACTAGGCATTGGTGATCTGCCTTTCCATGCATTGGACTCTTGTTCTTGTTTTTTATATGCTATACCCATATGATTACCTCCATCTTTCGCAAGACCAATAATGTTGTTCGAAGGAAACTTTATTCATAATTATACTATATGCCCCTATCTTATGCTATAGGTAAACAATCATGTGCATACAAAAAAATTTTTCCCTTAGGAAAGTTTTAACAAGGAGGTAGTTAAGGATGCTGATTCGGCCCGTCGAAAGCGATAATGATGTTAAAATGGCTTATGAAATTGAGATTGCTGTTTTTTCAAAAGAGGCAGCTGCTACAATAGAAGCTTTTCACATGAGAAAGCATCTGTTTGGAACTTATTTTCTTGTGGCAGAAAACGAGCCAAACCATCAAATTATTGGCGTAACCAATAGCGTAAAGATCCATAATAAGGAATTAGCTGATGATAGTATCAAACAATTGACGCATCCCGCTGAGAATGGACAATATCTTTGTATTTTGACCATAGCCGTGCATCCGTCCTACCAACGACGCGGTGTCGCCACTGAACTTCTGCAACGAATCATCGAAATAGCCAGAAAGGATGGCTTGAAGGGCATTGTTTTGATGTGTGAAGAGCATTTAATTTCATTTTACGAAAAAAATGGATTTGTTTATGCAGCTCCATCAAATTCTCAGCACGCCGGCATCCAGTGGCATGAAATGAATTTAATATGGAAATAAATATCGCCGTAAGCAGGATTTCCGTTATTTCGTGCGAATATATTAAATATTAATCTTTGTATATTTATTAAACAAACAAAGAATATGGGGAACTACTCAACGACAACTACTTAACAATGGGGGAATCTTCGTGTCGTATTTCATGGGCATCGATTTAGGAACTTCTGCGGTCAAATGCATCCTTGTGGATGACTCTGGTCAGGTGATTGGCAGCCATAGCGTTGAATATCCGCTTCAGCAGCCTCATCCGGGATGGGCGGAGCAGCATCCAGAGGATTGGTGGAACGCTACAATCAAGGGTATCCGCGCTCTTTTAGAGAAAACAAGCGTCACTGGCGAAGCCGTCGCTGGCATAGGCTTCTCCGGCCAGATGCACGGGTCGGTATTCCTTGACGAGGCGCAGCAGGTCATCCGACCTGCGCTGCTTTGGTGTGACCAGCGCACCGCGGAGCAGTGCGCTTACATCGAGTCGACCGTCGGCGAAGCCGAACTCGGACGACTAACGGGCAACCGGGCGCTGACCGGCTTCACCGCGCCCAAGGTCATTTGGCTCCGGCAGCACGAGCCGGAGCATTACGCACGCGTTCGGCATCTGCTGCTGCCGAAGGACTACGTCAGGCTGCGCCTGACGGGAGCGTTCGGCATGGACATGGCCGACGCAAGCGGCACCCTGCTGCTGGACGTCGCCCACCGCAGCTGGTCGCAGACCGTCACTGAGCGGCTGAACATTCCTATGGAATGGCTGCCGCCGCTTTATGAGTCCGGCGACGTTGCCGGACACCTGCTGCCGGAAGCGGCCAGTCTAACCGGCCTAGCCGCAGGCACGCCGGTCGTCGCTGGCGGCGGCGACCAAGCTTGCGGCGCCGTCGGTGTTGGCGTCGTACGCCAAGGCATCGCGTCTGTGGCGCTCGGCACGTCCGGTGTCGTCTTCGTTCACGACGACACCTACCAAGTAGATGAAGCTTATCGGCTTCATTCCTTCTGTCACGGTGTGCCGGGCAAGTGGCACCGCATGGGGGTCATGCTGGCCGCCGGCGGCTCATTCCAGTGGTGGCGCAACCACTTCGCGCACGAGGAGCTTGAGCGTGCGCAGCAGGAAGGCAAAGACGTCTATGAAATCCTGACGTCAGCAGCAGCCACAGCACCCCTCGGAAGCGAAGGCTTGCTGTTCCTGCCTTACTTATCCGGGGAGCGGACGCCGCACCCCGATCCGAAGGCTCGAGGCGCCTTCATCGGTCTCAACCTACGTCACGGGAAAGCCCATCTCACCCGTGCCGTTCTCGAAGGCATTACCTTCGGGCTCCGCGACTCGCTGGAGTTAATCCGCGATTCCGGCATTGAAGTCACCGAACTTCGTGTGAATGGCGGAGGTGCCAGAAGTCCGTTCTGGCGTCAAATGATTGCCGACATCTTCGGTATCCCTGTGGTCACTGTTAATTCCACAGACGGCCCTGCGTATGGCGCTGCTATTATGGCCGCTTCAGGCGTACTGCAAGAGGATATAACTACTCTCTGTGAGAAATGGATTAAAGTCACCGATCGTGTAGAACCAAATGCTGATAATCAGAAACAGTATGACGCCTACTATCAAATATATCGTGGTCTTTATGGAACTCTTCAGCACACATTCCACCAACTAAGTCATTTGGCTGGTCATTAATAATAAAATTAAAAAGAGGTTGAACAGGAATCTACCTGCTCAACCTCTTTTTAATACAAAAAAACCCGCCTATGCCGTCCGGTTTTTGTGCTTCAAACCCGCTCTCGCAGGTGGGTGTCCGCAGAAGCGTATTTGAGGTCCCCTTTCGAGGGCATGTCAGCCGCACTTCAATGTAGGTCTCCCTAGAAACAGTCATTGGTTTAAAACAACTTAAAACCGTTACGTACATCGCAGGATTCTTTTGTATTTCTTATTATAGTGCCGTACCGGTTGATTATCAACTGGTAGGTTTAGTCTCTAGTCTTTTCATTCTCATCTTTTTTATGCAAGCTAACTTCGGACTTACTTTCTTCTTCACCGTCAGTTATAGCTTCTGCTTCATTTTGCGCTTCCTCTTCTTGCGCTTCAGCCAGCCTCTGTTGTTCCTTCTCTTCTAACTCCTGCTGCTTCGTTTGGAGTTTGGTGAAGCTGCGGTTAAACTGCCAGAAAGAGAATGTCGCCATAATACTTCCCATAAAGAAAACGACAAGGAAGAAATTAAATTTGGTCAAACAAATGTAAAGGATAGCTCCGTTACAAAGCAGCAAAACAATCGAATTGATTGGATTACCAATCGTAATCAATACAGCATTCTTCAAAATTTGTAAAACCTTCATATGCAAATGAACCATAATCGAGAAGAAATTGAACAACGAAATGATGATAATGACCGTGAAAGCGATAAACAATACAGCCAATAGCTTCAGTGAACTCCCCTGCTTCAAATAAAAGAAGTAGTTCACCTCAATGATAACGAAAATGATAACGAAGAAAATGCCACCAACCATGCTCTGTACGTAGTTTTCTTTATATCCACGAAAAAAAGTTTTCAAGAGTGGTACATCTTCTTCACCTGTAACCCATTTCCGAGCTACAGCAAACATCGCGGAAGTTGCAGGAAATAAAGTAAACGGTGCCAAAATGGCGATAATGGGTAGCGATGCCTTCAATGCATCAACGGATGGACTCACCAAGCCCATAAAAGCAAAAAAGAAAACCGGAATCGAACATAGCATCCAAAGCAGATTAATAACCGACAAACGCATAATCCACTCCGATATTCTGTACAGTCCTCCCATAACTCCTCTAAACTCCAAAACTGCTTCCTCCTTAGCGTTTCCTTCGGGAAACTTTCTACGTTGATTGTTAAAACGCATTCATCATAAGTTGTCTTACTTTTTCATTGGTTTAATTATAGCCTATTTTTGAACATATAGGTAGACGTCTAGTCGTTCTAGGTTCTTTTACATAGTATAGTATTGTCAATAAGCATTACCCCCAAATCATTAACCAGGAGGTTGATACAATGTCTCATCCAGTTGGAACATCCGCAGGTGCCATTTTGGTTCTCTTCATCCTGCTCGTTATCATCACTAGCTCTTTTGTAATCTAAATCATATACCCATGCTAAAAAGGCGAAGATCCTTCTGGATCTCCGCCTTTCTTTTTTGGGGTTTAACCCTTATTTATTCACTAGTGTATCTTCGCTCTTACGAGGAGCTCTGGAACGATCGCGGTTCCCGGAGTTGTTGCTTCCGTACTCACGGTTTCTGGAAGATGAACTGCTTCCACCTTCTCTGTTTGAACCATAATCTCTGCTATCTTTACGCGGGTAACGGGAGTTCGAGCTGCTGGAACCAGCACCGGAGCTGTATCCGCCACCTTGACGACGATCTCCTGATCCTGAACCATAACCGCCGCCAACTCGTCTACCTGAGCTGCGAACATCGAATTTTTTCTTTCTTGCACGAATTGGATCTTCAGGTGTTAACTCAATATTCGCTTCCTTTTTGTCCCCTGTCAAAAGCTTCATAGCGGCTGCAAGGAGATTTACGGAATCATATTGTTCTAACATTTGAATAGCTAAGCCTTTGAATTCTGCTTGTGTATCATTTTGAAGCACATCAAGGATACGCTCAGCTGTCATTTTTTGTTTACCTTCAATGGCTTCAGCCAAGCTAGGTAATGGTTTTTTGTTAATTTTGTGACGAGTAACTTTCTCAATAAAGTGCAGGTGATCGATCTCTCTAGGTGTTACGAAGGTCCATGCTGTGCCTTCTTTACCAGCGCGGCCTGTACGACCGATACGGTGAACATAGCTTTCTGGATCTTGCGGAAGGTCAAAGTTAATGACATGAGTAACGCCGGATACATCTAGACCACGCGCAGCAACGTCTGTCGCTACTAGTACATCAATGCTGCCGTCACGGAATTTTCTCATTACGTTATCACGTTGATTTTGGGACAAGTCACCATGAAGACCTTCAGCTGCATAGCCTCTTTTTTGAAGAGCTTCTGCCAATTCATCAACCCGACGTTTAGTACGGCCGAAGATGATGGCAAGATCTGGAGCTTCCATGTCGATCAAACGGCTAAGCGCTTCGAATTTTTGTTTTTCGTGCAATTCGATATAAGCTTGGTCAATCAAAGGTGCACTAACTTGTTTCGGGATAACCGATACATGCTCAGGGTTACGAAGAAACTGTTGTGCCAATTTCTGAATATTCGTTGGCATTGTTGCAGAGAACAACATCGTGTGACGCTCTTCTGGAACCAATTTCAAAATGGATTGGATATCATCCATGAAGCCCATGTCAAGCATTTCATCTGCTTCATCCAGAACCACTGTTTGTACATCGTCTAATTTGATTGTTTTACGGTTAATGTGGTCAAGTAGACGTCCCGGTGTACCGATAATGATTTGCGGTTTTTTCTTCAAAGCACGAATTTGTTTAACGATATCCTGTCCACCATAGATGGGTAAGGAACGAATGCCTTTGAAACGACCGAGTTTCTCAATCTCTTCCGCAACCTGAATGGCAAGTTCCCGTGTAGGACACATGATAAGAGCAGAAATGCGCTCTTCTTTTGTATTGATTTTGTGAATAAGCGGAATACCGAAAGCAGCTGTTTTACCAGTTCCTGTTTGTGCTTGACCAATCAAATCCCGGCCTTCCATGGCCAATGGAATCGTTTTTTCTTGGATTGGTGTGGATTCTTCAAAACCCATCTCCGTAACAGCGCGTAAAATCGCCGGCTCTAAACCAAACTCCTGAAATGTTTTCAAATATATTCAATCTCCTTTTGTACAGGGCAGGCTAATGCCTTGTATCTTTTTTACCCTTAAGTACGACTTCCTATCCGTGTCTATAGTTTTATTGGTGGAATACACTTTTGATTTAACATCTTCCATGATCCAACTGGCCGCCCTTAAGAACATCTAAAATATTATAGCACAAGTCATACACACATTTCCAGTAGCGTCTTACATAATGAGAACGAAACCTAACGCATAAGCTAAACGTATTACAAGGTAGAACAATAAACGGAATAGAGGAGAGTTTTCAATGTCCATATTTAAACGAGTTAGCAGCATCCTGCGCAGTCAAAAACAAGAACCAACAACAACACCTATAGGTAATCCACTTGAAGATGCCCGAGTTGGGGATATTGTTAATGTAGATTTAGAAGAGTATGTTGTTTCCGGCAAGGTCATTTATTTTGACCGCGGGTTTGCTCCACATCGTTACGCTTATTATTTACAAAGCGGCAAAAATATTCAGTGTTTGATTGTGGAAAAAGGGCGAACCTACGACTGTTTCCTTTGCAGCTTTGTCGAAGGTGCACTCGATGATCCGAATGATGTCCCTACTCGTTTGGAGCTTGACGAAGATGTTACCTTCGACTTGGAATTTCATCGCAATGATGTCACTCGGACGGAAGGAAACACCGACTTCCGCAGCGGAGACGATTGTCTCTTTTGGAGATATTTTGGTCCGGACCGTAGATTCTTCTTCCTCCAATGGCAGGACGGCAAGTTTATTGCTCTTGAAGGAGAGCGCACGCCGGGCAATCAGATCAAATTTTTGAAATCGACGCCCTAGACAACCTATGTTATCATTAGTAATGTTTGGAAAGGAGGGATTACTGAAAAGTGAAAAGATGGACTTCATGGGTTTCTTTCTTATTGATCATCGCCCTTCTTACCGCGTGTGGCGCTGATGCCGGACGTTATATCAAAGATCAGTATCCGTTAGTCAGCGTTGACGGCAAAGGGAGCAATCTCTCCAAGGTTTATTTAGTCGAAAACAAAAGCGTTCCAGCTGTAGCAGCAGAAATAGCAGCCAAAGAGTCACCGAAGGAAAAGAGCAAGGAATCTGACGATCAAATGTTCCTTGTTTATAATGATAAGGTTATTAACGTCCAAAAGGATCCCAGTGAAAGTAAAAACTCACTTGTTCAGATCGATAGTATTGAATATGCCAAATCACATTACGACTCCTCTTTCCTGCAAGGTTATTTGACAGCCACCCTGCTTCAATCCTTATTTGGTGGGGGATGGTTTAATAATAAACGGCCTTACGACGACTATAGAGGCTACACTCGGACACCGACTTATAATGCAGGTAGCGGTAAGGCGACTACACCAACAACGGATGTATCGAAGGATAAGCAACCAACAACGTCAGATCGAACGGGCAGTTTCAAGACAGGTACAGGCACGCCAAATTCAGGAAGCAGCTCCACAACACGTAAAAACGACGGTTCCACTACAAATAAGGTAACGAAACCTTCAACCAGTAAGCCAAGCACTTCTAAAAAGACAGGCTCTTTCAAAAGACGCTGATTATTTATTCTCTATAAAGCTGATGTCCATGAATTGGATACAGCTTTTTTTCATTTTAATAAAGAATTAACTTATTTTTCATTAAAATCCACTTAATTGAACTAAGGTAAATTATGATTGAAGTTTTAGAAGAATGAATTATACTTGCTTTATGCTGCATACTATTTTAGAGGTGATTTTTTTTGAAAAAGGCGCTAGATGCATTCATAATTCTAGTTGGCGCACTGCTTGTCGCGGTTGGCTTCAACATGTTCCTCATTCCTCACCAACTGCTTAGCGGCGGGGTTTCTGGATTTGCCATGATTATTGGTTATTTTACGAATTTTAACATTGGTTTCTTGTATTTATTGTTTAACCTGCCATTGATGATTTGGGGATTGGTTTCAATTGGACGCAGATTTATTATGATCAGTGTAGCGTCGGTCATATTAACGGTATGGTTGATGCAAGTTATACCAACAAGCTATGTCGCGCAGGAGCCCATTCTTGGTGCAGTCTTTGGAGGCGTACTCATTGGTATAGGAAGCGGTATCACCTTAAGAATAGGCGGCTCAAGTGGAGGCTTTGATATCGTCGGTTTGATTTTGACGCGAAAATTTGATTTCCCTCTTGGCACCATTCTTTCATCAATGAACGGCGTTGTTATTGTTGCACTTGGCTATTTCAAGCAAAATTGGGACCTTGCTCTCTACTCGATGCTGGCCATCTATATTAGCGGGAAAGTCGTCGATACCATACATATTCGCCACGTCAAGGTGACCGCCTTCATTGTAACGAAGCAAAAGGATGAGTTGATTAACGAGCTGCTTCAACTGCCTAGAGGTGTTACTTTAGTTAAGACAGAAGGCGCTTATACGAAACAGCAGCATGATATGTTAATGACCGTCACTACACGCTATGAACTCGTAGAATTAAAGCGAATTATTAAGAAGATAGACCCGAAAGCATTCGTGAATATCGTTGAAACCGTTGGTGTCGTCGGGGAATTCCGCAAGCTTAAGTGAGTAATCGTGCAATCCGCCTCTTTATTCCAAGTTGAATTGTGTTATAATGATAATAATTTCATATAGTTCTGGTTTTCATCGTGAGTGGTTCAGGCGTAGTTCTTATTCTAATCTTTTGATTGGAAGGGTGATGCTTGTGGAGACAGTCAAATTATCCAGGATTGTAATGAAATTAACACCCGAGTTGTACCCCTTCTTAACCAGCTATGAGCTGGACTCCGAGATCGTCCTCCGGTTTGGCATTGAGGCGCTCGAAGCAGAAGATGTCATGGAAATTATTCAGTTCAGCATTACGGAACATCATAAAGACGCCCTTTATCATTAAGGGGCGTCTTTTTCTGGTTACCTATCGCTTTATTCAATGAATGTTATTGAGTTTGTAATAATTAGGGTATATAGGTTATGATAAGATCATGGTATACTAGAACTAAGATAAACTAATGGAGGTGTCTGGAATGGGAGCATTATCTCCTTGGCACATCATCTTAATCGCAATTGTTGCCCTTCTTTTGTTTGGGCCTAATAAACTGCCTGAACTTGGCAGAGGTTTTGGCAAAATGTTTCGTGAATTTAAAGATGCAACGAATGGAAATGGCGGCAATATAACTACTGATGATCAGCCTGCACCGGTTCGTAAAGAGATTAATCCTGCAGAAGTCACGAAAACCGAATCAGGACAAGTTCAGAAATAAGTCCAAACACCCGGCTAAATTTGCTACCGGGTGTTTTTTTACGTCTAGCTTCTTCTACGCATTACGACTTGAGTAGCGAAGAACATACCTGCTGCTATGGCCGACATGACGGATGCAAACACATACATGCTTGCGCCCCCCCACTGCTCACTCAACCAACCGCCGACTGAACCTCCGATAATGCCTGCAAGCCCCATGAACACCATCGCAAGAATGGACTGCCCCGTTGAGCCAAATTGCTCCGGAAGAAGGCGTACGACATACTGTACAGCAACGATCCACAGAACAGCAAAGGTGACCATATGTGTCGTCTGCAAACCAATAAGCACCCATGGATCGCTGAAGAACGTGTAGAGTATCCAACGTATCGTATATAAGACCGAAACGAGGCCTAAGATGGTCAGTTCATGATATCGATGTATGTACCGATTGATATAGGCAAATACCGGAATTTCCGTACAGGCCGCAATGGCCCATGCCCAGCTGACCATAGAGTCCGTAGCACCTAATTTATTCAGATATAATCCTAATAGTGCATCGTTCATTCGATGTGGAATGGATATCATCAGAACCATGACCATAAACCATAAGAAGTTTTTATTTTTGAAAATAGTACCAATCGTACTTAATGTTATTCGCTGTCCGCTGCCTTTCTCGTCTTTGATAAAAGCAAGCAGTAGAAATGGGAAGATCCATAACGCCCAATAAAAATAAGGTATGTTCGCTACCCCACCTAATTCTTCGAGTAAGAGACCTGAAATTAGAGCAACACCCGAGAATCCGATAGAACCCCATAATCGGACGGATCCATACGACATCCCACGCTGCGCCGTTGATTTGACAACCAAATTGTCGATGAGTGGAATGGATGGCAGCAAGAAGAAATAAAGCATTAAAATAAATCCAAGTGTAAGCCCGAAGCCTTTTGTTAAAAACAAGCCTAAACTTCCTAGTAAGGAAAGACTCCAAAGTAAAAATACGATATTCCTCACGGAGTTGAATCGGTCGCTGACATAACCCCAGAACGGCTGTGCGAATATGGAGATGAAGGGACCTATCATCATTAAGAGTCCAATCTCGCTAGCTGAATAGCCCTTACTTTGCAAATATAAAGGTAAATAGGGCAATAAAATGGCACTAGATGCATAGTAAAAAAAATTAACGCCAGATAATGAAATAATCTGTTTATCAAGTTTCAACAATGATAACCCTCTTTCTACAAACCTCTACAAATTTCCTCTGTGCGTAGTTTCCCGCTTGCTTTATAATAAAAGCTAGAAACAAAGATTGGAGAGGACTTATACATCATGGAAATATTACTTGCTTCACTTGCCCTAATCTGGGGCAATGTAACGGCCGCTAACCCGGATGCTACTTTTGAACAGCTTGTACAAGCTTCTCTGAATGCGAAGAATGCTGTTGCAATTGTTCAACCCAATCCGTCCCAAGAGATGGATCCACTCGCTCCAGTTAACAAACAGGACCCACAGAAGGATGCACCTGTTGTTAAAGGTATTTACGCAACAGCCCATAGCGCTGGAGGTTCACGCCTAAACACACTTGTAAAGCTGCTGGACGACACGGAACTTAACTCAATGGTTATCGATGTTAAGGATGATTGGGGTTACATCACTTGGCAAACAGGGAACGCAGAGCTTGAGGCGATGGGCACGACACAGAAAATAATAGGTAATATGCCTGGTTTAATGAGTACCTTGAGCGAACATCATATTTATCCAATTGGCCGTATCGTTGTATTCAAGGACACGGTTCTTGCCAAGAAGAAACCAGAATGGTCTTTCGTCAATCCAGATGGAACACTGTGGGGCAACGGTAAAAACCCGCCGGACAGCTTCGTAAATCCGTATAACAAAGAAGTATGGGATTACAATATCGCCGTTGCTAAAGAAGCCGTAAAAGCTGGATTTAAAGAAATTCAATTCGACTACGTCCGATTCCCGGAAGGTTTCGAGAAAAGAGCTGACATTCTCAAGTATACCAAGGATGAACGTTCACGTATTGATGCAGTTGCTTCCTTCGTCAAATATGCCAAAGAACAATTGCAGCCGCTTGGTGTTCGTGTATCTGTTGATATTTTTGGTTATGCGGCCTCTGTTCCGGCAGCCGAAGGCATTGGTCAAGATTTCGAGAAAATCTCTCAAAATGTCGATGTCATCGCTCCCATGATTTATCCAAGTCATTACAGCACAGGCTGGTTTGGCTCCAAAGTACCGGATGCAGCACCTTTTGTCACTATCGATGGAGCATCTAAGGACACAACCAAGAAGCTGGAAGCCATTGATAAGAAAGGTTGGAAGCCGATTGTTCGACCTTGGATTCAAGATTTCACTGCTTCTTGGGTGCCTGGTTATATCAAGTACGGTAAGCATGAAGTGGAAGAACAAATACGTGCATTGAAGGAAAACGGCGTGAATGAGTTCCTCCTTTGGAACGCCAATAACAACTACACACCTGATGTGAAATACTAACATAGAGACACCCTGAGGGCATTAAGAGCTCTCGGGGTGTTTACTTTCGTTTTCGGTTTGATTTATCATGTAATCAGGATTTATGTTACCAGAATGACTAGAGTTATGTACAATCAAAGAAACTTATAGGATTGGACTTACATTTTCTCACTGACATTAAAGGAGTTGAAATGCAATGAATATTGTCGCCATAACTGGGATGGATTTGACTTCCATGCAAAAGCAGATGCCGCAAGACTTGAAGGAACGCTGCCAATTTCATTGGTTTAAATCTTCAAGTGAAGCTGGAGAACACATTGCAGATGCAGATGTCATTATCACGGCTGGCCGCCTGAATCCGGACACCCTCAAGCAAGCGACCAAGCTGAAATGGATGCAAACCATATCTGCCGGCGTTGATAAACTCCCGCTGCAAGAATTGGCAGAACGAAATGTCATACTAACCAATGCCCGTGGGGTACATACGATCCAGATGAGTGAATTTACGCTAAGTCTCATGCTGCAGTGGGTTCGTAAAGCGAATCTTCTCCATGAGCGTCAGCAAAGTAAAATATGGGACAATAAAGTCAGTTTTGATGAGCTTTACGGTAAAACGATTGGCATTATTGGTGCTGGTGCAATCGGTGAAGCAGTTGCTCGCAAAGCTAAGGCCTTTGATATGACTGTCATTGGTTTGAATCGTTCCGGTTCGCCTCATCCTGCTTTCGATTCGACGGTCAGCGGAGAAGAAGGTTTGACGACTTTGCTTTCACAAAGTGATTTCGTCGTCCTTCTACTACCTAGCACAGCTAAAACGCGAGGCTTCTTGACCAAAGAACATCTTCGCTTAATGAAACCAAGTGCTTTCTTAATCAATTTGGCTCGTGGTGATGTCATTGAGGAAGAGGATTTGATCCATGCGCTGCAAGAAGGCAAACTGGCAGGTGCTGCACTCGATGTTTTTGAGCAGGAGCCTTTACCTGCAACTTCTCCCCTATGGAACATGGATAATGTTATCCTAACTCCGCATATCGCTGGATCTTCCGCTCACTACACGGAGCGAGTTTCCACCATTTTCTACCATAATATGAGAGCTATTCTAGATGGCACCGAGATGATGAATGTCGTTGATTTAACAGAAGGTTATTAACATATGATAACGCCCCCCATCCCAAAGTTGAACTCCTAGGGATGGGGGGCGTTATTTTATTTATTCGGGATGGCAGCAAGCCCTCTCATATAAGGTCTCAGAGCTGCTGGCAGATATATTGAACCATCTGCTTGCTGATGATTCTCAAGTAATGGAATTAGAATTCTAGGTGTGGCTACAGCCGTATTATTAAGGGTATAGCAATAACGCAGCTCACCGTTCTTATCCCTATAACGTAATCCGCTGCGGCGAGCCTGAAAGTCAAGAAGGCTTGACGACGAGTGCGTTTCGCCATAGCTATTCCGGCTTGGCATCCATGTCTCAATGTCATACTGCTTGTAGTTTTTGGCACCCATATCTCCCGTACATACAGCAACAACACGATAAGGAAGTTCAAGTAAATCTAGAATATCTTCGGCATTCTGTGTAATTTGATCCAACATTTGTTCAGCAATGATAGGATCATTCTCACAAAGAATTACCTGCTCTACTTTGGCAAATTGATGCACACGATATAATCCTCGTACATCTCTACCCGCCGAACCGGCTTCTTTACGGAAACAATTTGATACCGCTGCCAGTTGTATCGGCCCCTTCGATAAATCTATCATTTCATCCGCATAATATGAAACCAATGGACCTTCCGATGTGCCGACTAACCATTTATGTTCATCCTGCAATTCATAGGTCTGGTCCTTCCCAGCGGGGAAGAAGCCCGCATTCTGCAGCGTCTCTTCCCGCACCATCAGAGGGACATCCATTACCGTGAACCCTCGGTCTGAAAGCAGATCAAGAGCAAGCTGTTGAACAGCTCTGTGTAAGTATAGCCCCATCCCCTTGAGGTAGTAATTCCGGCTTCCAGCCACCTTCACTCCGCGGGGGAAATCGAATAAATCCAACTCCTCACCGATTTGCATATGATCACGAGGCACAAATTCAAACGAGGTTGGCTGACCCACTAGTTTTCGTACAACATTATCTGCATCGGTAACCCCGATTGGAGTTTCAGGTGAAACCAGATTCGGTACAGTTAACATTAGCTCATTGAACCGCTCCTCCAGTTCCGCAAGCCCCGCTTCGTACTCCGTTAATGTTCGGTTCCAGCCGCGGACCTGATCTTTCAAAGCCTCGGCTTCTCCCTTTTTCTGACCAGCCATACACTGCGCAATCTGAGCTGATGCTCGATTGCGTTCCGTACGCAGCTGATCCACTTGTTGATGCAGCAGCCTTTTCTTCTCATCTACCTCAAGCAGCTCATCCAGGGGACATTCTACACCTTTATTATGAGCCGCTTCCTTCACTTGATCCTGATGCATTCGAATCCATTTGATATCCAACATACCGCTCACCGCTTCCTTTTCTATTATGGGAAAAAGACAAAGAACGCCCCTGTCCGATTGGGACGAGGAGCGTTCTGCTCGCGGTGCCACCCAACTTGATGATGACATTCAATATGTCATCATCCGCTTGGTTCCGCGATAACGGGCGGTGCCGGTTTATTTAGAGTAAAGCGAAGTATCCTGCGCCTTACCGATCATGAACGTCTCCGAGTTGGATGCTCTTCACAGACCTAATGTCGCTTTGTATTTGTTCGAAATTATAAACGAAGATATGATACAGGTCAATAGCATTTGTTCCAATGTAGACCTACTGGGATAAACGACTTGCCAATTCATAAAGTTCTGTATTAAAAGGACGCTTCGTATTGACAACTAAATCAATATCGGTAGCTACTAATTCCCCTTTGATCACACCGCATGCTTTGGAAGAATCGCCTTCCATGAGCTTACGTACAGCGAAATCACCGAGACGGCTTGCCAGGATTCGGTCATTATGCGTAGGAGCTCCGCCGCGTTGAATATGGCCAAGAACTGTTACACGAGGCTCAATACCGACAACCTCTGTAATTTGCTTAGCAATACCGTCCCCAGTTCCCGCACCTTCAGCGACGAGAATAATACTGTGACGTTTGCCATGGGCGAAGTTATCCTTCATACGGTTAGCCACTTCATTAATGTCGACCTCAACTTCAGGAACGATAATCGTTTCCGCCCCACTAGCGAGTCCAGCGTAAAGAGCAATCTCACCGCAGTGACGTCCCATGACTTCTACGACGGATGAACGTTCATGCGACGTCATCGTATCACGAAGCTTGTTGATCGCATCTACAACAATGCTTACTGCTGTATCAAAACCGATCGTAAAGTCTGTGAATGGGATGTCATTGTCAATTGTACCAGGCAGACCCATCGTTTTGATGCCCAACTTGCTTAACTTATTAGCACCTTGATAAGATCCATCTCCACCAATTACGACTAGTCCATCGATGCCGCGCTTACGTAAGTTTTCCGCTGCAATTTGTTGGCCTTCTAGCGTTAAAAACTCTTTACAACGAGCCGTTTGCAGAATGGTTCCCCCACGTTGAATGATATCTCCAACGCTGCGCAAATCCATTTGGCGAATATCATCGTTAATTAGACCATGGTAACCACGTTGTACGGCATAGACTTCGAGACCATGGAATAATGCGCTTCTTACAACCGCACGGACGGCCGCGTTCATTCCCTGAGAGTCTCCGCCACTTGTTAGAACGGCAATTGATTTTACTGCTGACATTTCATTTCCTCCTTCAAATTCTTCTGAATGTCATTCAAGATGACGTACGGATATACATGCTATTTAGCCAGAAAAATAACCGGGTTAATGGACTATTTTTCATAAGACGCTTCGATATTTTCTTCACTTGGTGTTGGCCGTTGACCTTGGGATCTGACAAATAGAGCGCAAGCAAACCTTCGATTATCATACGATGAAATCGCGGATGTTCCAAGAACAAAATTTTACTGCGAGCCTCTTGCACGATAAAGGCAATTCTCTCAACGGTTGCTTCCATAGATTCATAATAACTGCAAAAGTTCAGGTCTCCACCCAAGATATCTTCTTCCTGATCGATTAAATAATCAAGTAGAATATGCAGTCCACACACATAGGGGAAATAGGCTTCCCGTATCGAATCGACCTGTTTTTCACTCAAATGAGGATCACAAGCTGCAAGAAAAAGCATAAACATGCCTAACGTTGAGCCTGTGGCTGCAGCAAATTCATTCCAAGAAATTTGGCTGTACCTATGATGATGTTGATCCCACCACTGATGAAGTTCAGGCTCCCGCATATCCTTGCGAATATGCTTGTACACTTGTAAATCACAGTATAAGGCCACGAAATCTCGCACCTGATCGGCTACTTGTGTATATGACGGAAGCTGACTAATACAAGACTGACACTTTTGGACGAGTTCTGTTAAATAGTTTCCGTCCTCTTTTTCTTGTCTGTATGCATAGTAATCGTTCAAAGGCTTAGAAGGATCAACAGCATCCAACATGGATAGGTGCAATTGACGAAAATCCAGGGGGTCCAAGGATGTGCTGCGATCACAGAGATTATCTAAATAATCGCTAATCGTTTGAAACGCAACAATAAGCGGGATGAGTACATGACGCATCGACAAATTAGCAGCCGCATAAACAGCGCCACCTTGACAATGAAATTGTTTCGTTGCGATGCTGGCCAGTGCTTGAGTACGCAGCTCGCTATCTGGGATATTCTCAGCCTTTGCTTTCCATATGGAAAGCTGATCGCTCACATCCGGTAAAATATATCGGTACACCCTGACCATTAATCGTATTGGGCCTTGTGGAACCTTTGTACTACTTTTGTCCAATTGCTTCAAGCAGACTTCCTCCACAACTTTGTTCATAGCAATACTGCAACAATAACTGCATTTCATATCGTTGAATATGCCGCAACCATTGATCAACAATAGGATTTTGAACCAGGGATACTTGTAATTCTACGATATCGATGAATACACAAGGAATCCATTCCGGAGAAGTAATAAGCACTTCAAGCTTCTGACGAAGGGCTTCATTGTCCAAATCCGCTAAGTCTTTTACTGTCAAATATTCACTCACATATTGTAGTAAGTTAGAGAAAATAGGATGATGACCGACATCATTGAACCAATATTTCGCATTGCTGTAGTCTCCCTCCATCCGATGCATGAGTGCATGCCAGTAGCTGCCTGTTGCATTCGTGATTTCCTGGGCAATATCATGGGATTTATCTAAACTCTCATTCAGTAAAAAAAGACCCGCTTTAATCGCCAAACCATAAGACTCTTGCCCCGAAGTGCCTTGGGTTATCATAGCTGGGACAAGCGCTTCAATGCGTGCATCCATGCTTCCATCCCATTCTTCAATCGGATATAAAGCAGGCAGATGCTCCAAGAGCGGCTTTGCAATAACTTCTAGCCAGTTATCCCCATCCTTATTGCTATGCATGCAGTCATTCTCCCTTCATTGACAACCATTATTGGTGGGTTTTCGATTCCAATTCCTGATTCGCCCGGAACCAAAGATGAAGATCATTTATGATAGAAGCTAAGTCCGCAATTTCGGAATTCAAACGGCATGATGTGGGAAAGTCGTCTTCCTTGTCCAGCTGATTTTGTTTGTAAATAATCGTCGTCTCTAGCTTCATTATACGGTCAGGTATTGCACCGCGAATTTGTTCCCAATGTAATAAAATATCAACTCGCACACTGGGCGGATAAGCCTCCCACTCTACTTCTAACACGGGAATCTCAATTCCAAGTCTTTCATCATACTGGAAATAGCAGCTCATTCTTCTGTTAAACCTCCTTGCAGTAAAAACCGGCTGCGTCTTGTTCAAGAAACATTCTACCTTTAAATGTATCACTTCAAACCTTGGGTTTCCAGTTAAAATTGTATGTCAACCTGATTTCATTTTCTGGTATACTTAAATAACGTTTTTAAAAGGGAATTTTTAGTGAAAGTCAATTTTACGAAGTTAGTTTTGCTAAAGCAAAACTCTAAGGAGTGCGATTTGGATGAACGCTAAGACAATAAAAGAAAACATCACTTGGAAACAGCTCATCTCCTTCTTCCTCCCCCTAGGCCTTTCAGCAACACTAGTTACCCTCTCGCATGTTATTATCAACAGCACCTTGGCCAGGGCCGATAATCCGGAAGTGGTCATTGCCAGCTATGCGCTACCTTTAAGTTTACTTGGCCTAACCGAAAGACCCGTAGTTTTGCTGCGACAAGCTTGCTCCGCTCTTGTAAGAGACCGCATCTCATTTCGAGCCATGGCAGCAGTAAGTACGTATGTATTCGCGTGTATCATCCTAATCGGTCTCATTTTATGTTATACGCCTGTTGGTGAGTGGGTATTTCTTTATTTTTTTGGAGTTGAACGTGAGCTATTAGACACTACACTTAGTGTATATCGCATCTTAATGTACGTAAGCATTTTCTCAGGACTGCGGTGCTTATTTCACGGTATCATTATTTTTAATATGCGAACCAAATGGTTAACGATTGGTATGGGTGTGCGAATCATCGCTATGTATTTGTTATCGTTATATTTTATTACTACAAATAATGTTTCTAGCGGCCGTGTTGGCGCCATTATTTTCTTAGTGGGAATGATGATTGAAGCTATGGTTGCTATATGGGAAGGAACTAATTTACTTCGAACCGCCATTCCAGAGAAGGCACCTGAGCATCTGATTGAAACCAAACAACAAATTTTCAGCTTCTATAAGCCACTTCTATATTCTTCGATCATTGCTGTCATCATTGGCCCCTCTATAAATGCCATACTTGGAAAAACAACGCATATTCATTTAGCCATCTCCTCTTATGCGATTGCTGGTTCTTTAACTCAATTGGTTTTGAGCTTCTTTTCTTACATTCATCAAATTGTTTTAAATTTCTATCGCAAAGATGCAAGAACTGTCGTCCGTTTCGTCATCGTTCTTAGCTTTATTCCAGGAGCACTCATCGCTATTCTTGCCTATACAGCTCTCGGACCTTGGTTTATGACACATGTCATGGGTGTTAATTCCGAACTGATGCATGCAAGCTTGCTTGCCATGCGTGTATTTATGATTATGACGATTGTATTCCCTTGGCTTGATTACATGAACGGTATTATTATGCTGAGAGGCCAAACGAAAATCATGGTTTTCTCTCAAACAGCGAATGCTATCGTTACCGTGTTAACCTTATTCATCGCGATTTCCAATGTACCTGGTTGGAATGGCTTGATCGGTGCTCTCGCACAATCTGTTGGTATGCTGGCTGAGCTTCTAGTCGTACTCTTTGTACTCAAACGAACGTCCGAAAACGGACAAACGAATTTTTCTACAGAAAATTTGTAAAGAAATCGAGTGATAACTGCTGATGAAAACGTCTATACCTATAAAGCCACAAGACCATCTGCTCAAGCTGTTTACGTTTTCCTTTTTTATGACGATGGGGATTGTCGTTACTTTTTTCCCGCTTTACTTTGATTACAAAGGATATTCCAAGCTTCAAATCGGTTTAC
The DNA here is from genome assembly GCF_025369935.1 of Paenibacillus andongensis. Taxonomy (NCBI): domain Bacteria; kingdom Bacillati; phylum Bacillota; class Bacilli; order Caryophanales; family Paenibacillaceae; genus Paenibacillus; species Paenibacillus andongensis. Next base: position 5,659,921 of record NZ_CP104467.1, read on the forward strand.
TGTATGCGATTGGACCCCTGATTGGGATAGCGACCAACTTACTGTGGGGATTCCTTAGTGATCGCTTCCAAACGGTTAAGAAAATCATGATCATTCTGATTATCGGGCAGCTTATCACTGCCATCTTGGTATTTACCGCTGGTTGGTTCTCCCTGCTGTACATATGCTTAGCGATGTTTTTCTTTTTCCAGCAGCCCGTAAACTCATTGAATGACAGCCAGTTAATGTTAAGTATTCGAGATAGCGGTAAGAGCTACGCCTCCTTCCGCGTCTGGGGGTCCATCGGTTTCGCCGTATCTGCCGGAGGTTTCGGGTTAATTCTTAGACACTATGGAACAGGGCTCACGCCAATACTATGCCTGCTTACGATTAGCTGCACGTTAGTCATTGTCTTTTTGCTGAAAGATGCCCGCCAAGGTGGCAAGAAGATGGCATTCGGAGGCATGCTCAATATCATTCGTTCCAAGAAGTTCATCTGGTTCTTATTGTTAATTATTATTATGTCCGTTTCACATCGTTTCAACGATGGATTCCTCGCCTTGTACATGCGCCAGCTTGGGGCATCTGATTCTTTGATTGGCTATGCTTGGATGACCTCGGCTCTTAGTGAAATTCCGGTGTTTTTCTTTCTGAGCAAGCATGGACATAGGTTCAAAGAATTACCTCTGCTTGCCTTTGCAGGAATCATATATGCCGTGCGTTTCTTCATTATGGGTTCAATTCAAGATCCTACTTGGGTAATAGGTGTTCAATTGTTGCACAGTTTAACATTTGGTATCTTCTTATTCACGGCTAATCGCTATATTAGCCAAATCATTCCTGATGAATATCGCTCTTCTGGGCAAGCCATCTTCGCTGTTGCATGGTCAAGTATTGCAGGACTAATTAGCGGCACGTTAGGCGGTTGGATTTTTGATTTAGCTGGTGGAAGCACAGTCTATATCATTGCAGCCTGCTTATCGATCGTCGCGGCTATTGGTTTTCTGGGCACTCATATTTTTCAAAACGATGACGGTGAAAGCATGCCAAGTGGTCGATAAGTTTTAAATTGAAAGGGTTGATCACGTGTTAGCCATTGAACGGTTATCTCACAGCTTCCGCACAGGCCAAGAAGAAACCCCCGTTCTTCATGAGCTGAATTTCCGAGTAGAGCAAGGAGAAATGGTTGCTCTGCTCGGCAGTTCAGGCTCCGGGAAATCGACACTGCTAAATTTAATGGCAGGCCTAATGAAACCCACCCGTGGCAGTATTTTAATCGCTGGACAGGCCATAGAGAAAATGAGCGAAAACCGTTTGGCGGAGTTTCGGCGGACTCATATCGGATTCATCTTCCAATCTTATGAATTAATACCACATTTAACCGTTCGCGAGAATGTAGAACTTCCACTTGTATTCCAAAGTGTTGCAAGTCAAGAACGTAAACAAAGAGCAATGGCTCTTTTACAGCAAGTCGGTATCGGGGATAAATCTGATATGTTTCCGTCGCAGTTATCTGGAGGACAACAACAACGTGTCAGCATTGCCCGTTCCTTGATTACGAATCCAGCTATCGTCTTTGCCGACGAACCTACAGGTAATCTGGATACGAAGACGGAGACAGAGATCATTGACCTACTCATTGACTTGAACCGGAATGGCATTACGTTCGTTATTGTTACCCATGAGCATGAAGTTGCTCGCAGAACGCGGCGCATTTTGCAGCTTCGCGATGGTTATTTGCTGGAAGGAAACGGGCAGGAAGGGGAAGCCGGATGAAACTTAAGGATTACCTGCGTCTTGGCTGGGACCAACTGCAGCGACGCAAGGTTGTGACAGCGCTTTGTACCGTCGGAATTGCCATTGGCTCGGCATCCATTATGGTTGCTCTTGGCTTTGGCGAGTCGATTCAACACTACAGCCAGAAGCAAATGAGCTTCTATCTCAAAACTGATGAAATCACCATCGTAGACCAAAACAGCGATCCTAGCAGTCCTTCTAAAGTTACGACAAGTAAGCTCGATCTCATTCGTACTTTTCCTCATGTTAAATCGGTAGCTAGTTTTCAAAATTTAGGACAATTCAGCTTCACTGTCGATGACGGTAAAGAAAGCTACCTTGACCTCAAGGCAACGGAGTTGAGTACTTTAGAGGACTTCGACGCTAAGTTCCAACAAGGCGGGGCGAGTGACCAGATCAATAATATCGTTCTGGGTTATGGAGCTACGCTCGGTGTATTGGATATAAAGACGCAGGAAGTACGTAATAAACTCATGCAGCAAAATCCTAGCAATGAACAAGCCGAAACTTACCGTCAGATGGGTGCTATTCCTTACCCCCTCTATCAAAAGCAAATATCGTTGAAGTCGAATAATAACCAGGAGCAGCCAGGGAACCCATCTGGGACGAACACCATCCAACCAAATGAGGTGACAGTTCGCGTCATTGGCGTACTTAAGAAGCCCGATGGATTGCCAGAATCCATGCTGCAAGGGAACAAAACCGCTTATGTATCTCCGGAAACAGGTCTCAAAATTCTACAAGCCCAAAATAAATCCTCAACAAATAGACATGTTCAGTATTCAGAAGTTAGAGTTAAAGTAGATAGTAGTATGAATGTGAAACAAGTAGATGAAATGATTAAAAAACTTCAACTCGCCACGCAGACTAATTTGTATCAAGAAGATCGCATGAAAGGCGAGTTCGCCATTGTTAGATTGCTGCTCACCGGTGTTGGCCTTTTTGTTCTCTTCGTAGCTTCCATTTCCATCGTGGTCGCGATGACCATGTCCACTCATCAACGCAGGCGACAGATTGGAATCATGAAAGTACTTGGTGCGAATTTGAAGCAAATCCGCAATATGTTTATCGTAGAATCTTCGCTTCTTGGCATGTTGGGTGGCTTTGTAGGTATTTTGCTCTCTTATTGGGTCATTTGGGGAATAAATTTGATCATTATCCAATTTGGTTCCAATAGAGGGGATCCCGTGGAAATCTTATTTATAAGCTTATGGATTCTTCCAGTCGGTATGTTTTTTGCGATTATGACGGGCGTTCTTTCGGGTTTATACCCGGCAGTTAAAGCTTCTCGAACCGATGCACTAACAGCAATTAAGCGAGAATAGGAGATTGTTTAGCATGAGGAAAAAGAAAACATGGATGCTAATTCTAACAGCAGTCATTGTCTGCGGCATTAGCAGCTTTCTATACATATCAAGCCATCCTAATCAAAAGAATACAAAAAATGCTGATGCTGCTGCTGCATTCAATGCCCTACAATTCAAAGTTACAAAAGAAGATTTGGTTAACAGCATTGAAGTAAAAGGGAAATCTTCTTATGAGAAGGAGACGCGCGTCTACGCACCCTTCAGCGGTGAAATTAAAGCTTGGCACATCACTGACGGGGCTCAAGTAAAAAAGGGACAACCGTTGTTTGAGCTAGATGCAACACCGCTAAGAAGTGAAATTGCTGCCCTGCAATCTAACTTGAAGAAACAAAAGTTGGAAGCTGATCTAGCCAATTTCAAAGCTGCTGGGCCTGGCGGGGATACGGGTAGTGGAGCTGCAGGCGCTGTTGGGGAAGATGATGCCCGCCAGCGCTTTGCCGCGTCAGAAGGACGTAAAATTCAAGAGCAGCTGAATGCGGTCAATGATCAATCCATTCAATTGCAATTGGCTAAGAAACAAGAGAAAGTCGAACAAGCTTCCTTCATTTCGCCTGAGAATGGCATCTTTTTATTCGAAGACTCCTCCAAAATTCCTAAGTCTGTCGAGGAAAGCGTACGTATCGGTAAAATTGTAGATTTGACGAGATTACAGTTGGTTTGTACGGTTGGTGAATTTGATGTATTTCGAATTAAGCCAGATATGCTCGTACAAGTAAAAGTAGATGCACTGAAACAGAAAAAGCTTCAAGGTAAGGTTGAAAAAGTATCCAAGTTTGCCAAAACTGGCACGGACCAAGGCACAAGTTCAGCTCAATTCGAGGTTACGATTTCATTAGAACCAAATGAGCAGCTAATCGCCGGCCTCAGCCTCTCAGGAACGATAGAAACAGATAAAAAGCCACAAACCATTGTCGTACCTACGTTAGCCGTGCTGCATGAGAAAGAAGTCTATTACGTGATGCTGCAGACTCCTCAAGGCGTAGAACGACGTGAAATAGAGATTGGGTTGGAAACCCCTGAGAAAACTGAAGTGATAAAAGGTTTGAATGAAGGCGACACGGTTGTGCTGCAATAGCAACTGCTTTATAATAACGATAAAGATTTAGTACCAAGTAACAATATATGCACAATTCAAGCAGCAAAGGCAGGTAGTTGTTTTTTATGAATTATGAAGATTTTAAGACGATTGTACTAGAGCGCCGCAGTGTTCGAAATTTTACAGAGCAAGAAGTTGCCACCCAAGATATTCGTGAAATTATCGACTGCGCCAGATATGCACCCAGCGATACGAATTCCCAAACCTGGAAGTTTATTGCGATAAGAAATACTGAGAAAATCAAACATATCGAACAATTGACCTGGGACCAACTCCATCTCCGTGCGGCAGCTGCCGAGGAAAAGGGTCTTTCGCGTGAAGCCCGCTTGTTGGTGAAGTCATTCGGCCCCTATGCTACAGCATTCTCCGATGCTCCGGTTCTTATCATTTGCTTAGCGACACCTTACGAATCGAAGTTCCGTGATCGCATTTTTGATCCAATTCAACTCGTCGAAGACACCGTATGGGCCGAAGAAGGCATTAAGAGCTCCTGCTTAGCCTCACAGAACCTGATGCTCGCCGCCCACGCTAGAGGCTTGGCAACCTGCCCGATGACGGGTCCCGTGCTGCTAGCCCAAGATCAGATTCGAGCTTATCTGGACATTCCAGAAGAATGTCAGATTAATATGGTCATTGCCCTCGGTTATCCGAAGGATCGCCCAGGCAAACTCGCACGCAAAGAAATCGATGATATTCTTCAAATTATTGACTAATAGGATGGAATAAGGAGCTGCCGCATTCGCGGACAGCTCCTTTTGTTTTATCACTTTTACTTCATAGCAAAATTCAATTCTCAAAACATTATAACGTTATATTTACTTCGATAATCTTCTGTGCTATTGTAACATTATAACGTTATATTCTTTACATGATAAACACAATTCACCCCTATGCATGTGAGGAGATTTCTAGGCAATCTTAAATGTAAGCGTTAATAAATTGAGTTGCAGAAAAAGGTGACAAGCATGCAAGAGAGATTCGTTTTGCAAAATGTAAAGCACTTGAATGGTGAATGTCTCGATATTGTAATTGAAGACGGGAAGATCGTTGAGTTGACCGCTGCTGGCCGTGGACATGGAAACCAGATTTTTGATTATTCTGGTGTTTATGTCTCAAGTGGCTGGATTGATCTACACACCCATGCCTTTCCTGATTTTGATCCCTACGGCGATGAAATCGATGAGATCGGAATCAAACAAGGTGTAACTACGATTGTAGACGCTGGAAGTTGCGGCGCTGACCGAATTGCAGACTTAGTAGCAAGTAGGGAACGAGCCCAAACGAACTTGTTTGCCTTTTTGAACATTTCACGGATTGGTTTGAAAAGAGTCGATGAATTATCCAACATGGCCTGGATCGATAAGGAAAAGGCTGTGCAGGCCGTAAATCAATACAAAGATATCATTGTTGGATTGAAGGCAAGAATAAGCAAAAGCGTTGTTCGTGACTGCGGCATTGAACCTTTGCTCGCTGCGCGCGCACTTTCTCATGAAACCTCTCTCCCCTTAATGGTTCACATCGGTTCTGGACCGCCGAGTATCGAGGATATCCTTTCACTTTTAGAGAAAAAAGATATCATTACCCATTATCTGAATGGGAAAGCCAATAATCTTTTTGACGAAGATGGTGAACCGTTAAAGACGTTTATGGAAGCTATTGAAAGAGGCGTTCATTTGGATGTTGGGCATGGCACGGCAAGCTTTTCTTTTAAGGTCGCGGAGGCAGCAAAAGAACATCATATCGGTTTAGATACCATCAGCACAGACATCTACCGCGGAAACCGATTGAATGGCCCGGTATTTAGTATGTCCCATGTACTCTCAAAATTTCTTTACTTAGGCTACCCGCTTGAAGAGGTCATCGCAGCTGTCACCACACATGCAGCAAATTGGCTTAATAAGCCAGAACTTGGTCGAATTCAAATAGGTGACGTTGCCAATCTAACCCTGTTTACTATTCAAAATGAACCGACTACTCTTGTCGATTCTGAAGGTGACATGCGTAAAGCAGATCAAATCATACAAGCCAAAGGAGTGGTTGTGAATGGCTCTCTCATTAAATGCTAAATATGGTCTAAAACGCGTCATCAATGCAAGTGGACGAATGAGCATTCTAGGTGTATCTGCTCCAACAGATACGGTCATGGAAGCCATGAAGCATGGCGGGCAAAATTACGTTGAGATTGCGGACCTCGTTGATAAAGCAGGCGACTATATCGCCAAAATTCTAGGTTCCGAAGCTGCGGTTGTCGTCAATTCGGCCTCAAGCGGCATCGCACTCTCTGTCGCGGCTGTTGTGACTGAAGGAGATCGCCGCAGGAGTGAGCGTCTGCATCAAGAGCCAATTGCTAAAAGTGAAATCATCATGCTCAAAGGTCACAATGTTCAATACGGTGCCCCCGTTGAAACAATGATCTATTTGGGAGGCGGTAAGCTCGTTGAAGTTGGCTACGCCAATGAAGGTAAAGCCGAGCATATCGAAGGTGCGATTACGGAACATACAGCCGCTATTCTTTACGTGAAATCCCATCATGCCGTCCAAAAAAATATGATTTCTGTTGAAGAAGCATGGGAGATTGCACAGCGTAATGGTGTTCCGCTTATCGTTGATGCAGCTGCAGAAGAAGATATTCAAAAGTACGTAAAATACTCAGATCTGGCCATCTACAGCGGTTCAAAAGCCATTGAAGGTCCAACGTCAGGGATTATTGGCGGGAAGCGTTGCTATATTGAGTGGGTAAAAGTTCAACTGCATGGAATTGGACGAAGTATGAAGGTTGGCAAAGAAACCACTTTCGGCTTACTTCAAGCGCTTGATGAATATGGCGTCAAAGAAGATAAAAGCGAACAAGAAAAAGCAGCTTTGCAAGTGTTAATGCCTCTAAGTGAAATCAATGGTTTAAAAGTGACCATTGTACAGGATGAAGCCGGTCGTGCGATTTTCCGCGCACGCATTCAAATTGATCCTGAGCAAGCAGGCACTACAGCCAAGGAAGTTGTAACAGGACTGCAAAGCGGTGAGATTGCTATCTACACTCGCGATTATGGCGTGAGACAGGGCTATTTCGATATCGATCCACGTCCGCTTCAAGGCGATGATATTGAAGTTATCGCTGCTCAAATACGTAAATTAGTAGGAGGCAACTAATATGTCCAACATTGCAAAACGTTTTTATAAAGGTCGCGCGGCATTGAATGTACTGGCAAATAGTATAGAAAATGCCAAAGAGATATTTGAAGCAGCGGAAGGTTACGTACTTGTCGGCGTTCTTTCCAAAGACTACCCAACAGTCGAGTTAGCTGTAGCTGCTATGAAAGAATACGGTAAAGCCATTGACGAAGCTGTCTCAATCGGACTTGGCGCTGGCGATAATCGTCAAGCTGCTGTTGTCGCAGCCATTGCGAAACACTATCCTGGCAGCCATATTAACCAGGTTTTCCCTGCCGTTGGTGCAACACGCGCTAATCTTGGCGACCAAGATAGCTGGATTAACAGCTTGGTATCCCCTACTGGCCGCGTTGGCTATGTCAATATCTCAACAGGTCCAGTGAGCGCTGCACAATCCGAGCATGCGATTGTACCTGTCAAAACGGCTATCGCGCTTGTCCGCGATATGGGCGGCAATGCCTTGAAATATTTCCCGATGAATGGCTTAAGCTGTGAAGACGAATTGCGCGCTGTTGCGCAAGCATGCGGAGAAGAAGGTTTTGCCTTGGAACCAACTGGCGGCATCGACATGGATAATTTCGAAACGATCCTGCGTATCGCACTGGAAGCTAAAGTTCCACAAGTCATCCCTCACGTGTATTCATCGATCATCGACAAAGCTACAGGAAAGACGAGAGCCCAAGATGTCCGCGAATTACTGGAGATCATGAAGAAACTGGTTGATCATCATGGCTAAAAGAATTGCTGCTTTTGGAGAGGTCATGATGCGCTTGCAGGTGCCAGGGTATGAACTCTTATCCCAAGCAAGCAATTTGAATTATTCTTTCTCCGGTACAGGTGTGAATGTAAGCTCAGCGCTTGCTCGCTTAGGACATACCGGGTACCTCATATCCAGATTGCCGGCGAATCCTGTGGGAGATGCTGCGGAATCGTATTTGCGAAAATTAGGTATCTCACAATCGTTCCTTGTTCGAGGCGGTAACTACTTGGGCATGTATTTTTTAGAAAATGGATTTGGTGCGCGGCCCAGCCGCGTAACGTACTCCAACCGTCAGGAAAGCAGCTTTAACACTGCACCTGAAAGTACTTATGATTTTGCTGAAATTGCTAAAAATATCGAGATCGTCCATTTCTGCGGCATTACCTTAGCCATGAATGATCATGTGCGACGGCACATGAAAGATTTGGCGAGAGCGGTCAAAGCGAATGGCGGCACCGTTGTTTTCGATTGTAACTATCGTCCCGGTCATTGGGGAGAAGACGGTTATGCAAAGGCTAAGCCGCATTATGAAGAAATGCTGCAGCTGGCTGACATTGTCATGATGAACGAAAAAGACGCGATGTTTACCCTTGGCATGCCCACCGATCAGATCGAAAGTCAAGAACAACTGATCGAACTGATTCCAGCCGTTGCGCAAAAATATCAGATTTCTGTCATTGCAGGTACACACCGTAACATTAACAGTGACAACACACACTCCTTGCGCGGATTTATCTATAAGGACCAAAGCTTCACCTTTTCTAAACGGCTCACGTTTTCTATCTATGATAGAATTGGTGCAGGAGATGCCTTCGCGAGCGGTATCGTACACGGAGAAATCCAAGGATTTTCACCTGAGAAAACAGTCGGATTTGCAGCGGCCGCCGGCATGCTTGCACATACCATTGTAGGCGATACTCCCATGTCATCAGAAGGCGATATTCTTCGTGCGATGACAGAAGCTGTAGGCGATGTAGAAAGGTAGTGATTGAATTGGTGAATTTATCCCGCAACAAAAGACCCTTATATTTGCAAATCATGAATATCCTCAAGGATCGCATCTTACATGGTGTGTATCCCTTAGGAACGAATATACCATCCGAGCCACAGCTAGAGCAGGAATTCGATGTCAGCAAGATCACCATACGCAATGCCATCAAAGAGCTTGCACAAGAAGGATATTTGGAAAAGAGCAGCGGCAAAGGGACCAAAGTAATACGAAATGCATCTACGTCCAAGCTTTCCAAATGGAAGCGTTTCACAGAAGTGCTTGTTGAAGAAGGCCATCAAATTCACAAACAATTGTTACGAGCCGAATTTGTAACGAATGAGGTAGGCACAGAAGCTTATCAATTATTTGGGGAGCGCTGCTTGTTCATCGAGCGTCTTTATCACTTGAATGACACACCCTATATTCACTACTCCCACTATCTATCCATACAAATGTCAAATATCGAACTCTCGGATTTGAATGATCAATCCTTGTATGAATTGCTTGAGGAGCACGGAATTACTTTAGAAAAGTATCGAGATGAGTTTGCTGCTGCCACTGCTCCTTCTCATGTGGAAGAAAGCTTGCATGTCAAAGAAGGAACCCCTCTATTGAAGAGGTTGCGTTATTCGTATGATGAACGAGGCGATCTGATCGAATTCAGTAAAGGTTATTACAGCACGGTCATGCACAACTATGTGGTCAATTACGACAGTTAAAAAACTCGGAGAAAACGCAGTTCCTTTTCTCGTCTACAGATTGATAACGCTTACTACACCATGGAGAAGAGGGATTACAGATGAATATGTATCTATTGATGGTTACATTGTTGGCGATTGTGATTGTTATTTTAGGAGTAGCTTGGTGGAAATGGCATGCGTTCATTAGCTTAACCGTTGCCAGTTTGTTCTTAGCGATTATGGCTGGGTTATCCATGGATAAAATCGTTAGTGCCTATGAAACGGGAGTTGGGAACGTTTTAGGCCATTTAGTTGGCATATTGGCGTTAGGTACGATTTTAGGTAAAATGATGCCAGATTCAGGTGCTGGCACACAAGTAGCCAATTTCTTCATCAAGGTTTTTGGTGAGAAAAGATTGCCTTGGGCCATGCTGCTCTCCGGTTTTATTATTGGGATTCCTGTATTCTTTGACGTAGGGATTGTCATGCTGCTGCCTTTGGTCATTTCCATTCACAAATCAACGAAACAAAATATATTGTTAATCGGTCTGCCTGTTATAGCCGGATTATCCATCGTTCATGGTCTCGTGCCGCCGCATCCCGGTGCTATGACAGCCATTGGTATCTATAAAGCTGATATCGGTAAAGTTCTTATCTACTCTCTCATCATTGCGATCCCCGCGGCGATTATTGCAGGTCCTTTGTTTGCTAAATGGGTGCATAAACGTGTGGTTCCCGAGAATGAGCCCGAACTGCTCAGCGCAAGCACAGAGCCAGAGAAACTGCAGGTGCCGGCATCTCGTTCTTTATCATCTTATTACCTGTTTTATTGATGGTCTTGTCGGTTATTGCACCTTATCTATCACTGCCAGTCGGATTTATGAAATTCCTAGTCTTCATTGGGAATTCAGTGATTGCGCTTTTGATCTCTTGTTTTGCGGCCTTCTACTTCTTAGGCATCCGTCAAGGAATGAATAAAAATTATATCAGCAAGCTATCCCATGAATGTCTGTTACCTGTAGGTTCGATTATTTTGATTATCGGTGCTGGCGGCGGGTTTAAACAGATTCTTATCGCGAGCGGCGTCGGTACATCCATTGCTCAGATGGCTGAGAATATCTCCCTCTCTCCTATCGTTCTAGCTTTCATGGTTGCTGGATTAATCCGCGTCGCGACAGGCTCAGCAACAGTCGCATTAACGACAGCGGCTGGTATTGTTTCGCCGATTGTTGAGCATATGTCAGGCGTGAATTTGGAGCTGCTCGTTATCGCCACAGGCGCAGGATCGCTCATGCTCTCCCACGTCAATGACGCCGGTTTCTGGATGGTCAAAGAATATCTCGGGTTAACGGTCAAAGAAACGTTTAAAACGTGGACGGTACTCGAGACACTGCTCTCGTTTATCGCCTTTGGAACCGTGCTTATCGTCGATATTTTCGTATAATATTGGACCGCTCGTTAAAATCAAATAAGCCTGTACATCTCTTTTTGAGAAGTGTACAGGCTTTTTCAATAGTGCGATGGTCAAAGCGCAAAAAAGACAGCCCCGAGTGGATACGGGCACTGCCTTTTGTTGTTTGTGCTATGACACTCTATTTATAAGTGGGAAGTCCCAGTTTCTTATAATTTGGTGACGTTAGCTGCTTGAGGACCACGGTTGCCTTGAGTAATATCAAACTCAACGGATTGGCCTTCTTCTAATGTTTTGAATCCTTCGCCCTGAATTGCGGAGAAGTGAACGAATACATCGTCGCCTCCATCAACAGAAATGAAACCGTAGCCTTTTTCTGCGTTAAACCATTTAACTGTACCCTTCAAATGAACAACCTCCTAAAAATATCGCCATCTATGACGAATAAGGAAATTATACCATTATCAAGGGGATAAATCAACGAAAAAAACAGTGTGTATAAGCTAATATTTGTTGATGTACCAACGTTTTCCACTATGCAGAGGGCTGTTTAATTATGCATAAATATTCATGAGAATTTGGCAAGAATGGTAAGCATGCATCCCTTTTTTCGATCAAATATCCTTCATTCGTAAACTCATTTATTAATTCAGACAGCCTACTATATTCAACCGTACGGAAATTTAAAAGCGGGTAAATACGCACTTCGCCACCAGGTTTACAGACACGAAGCAGTTCTCGAACAGCTGCTTGATGAAAAGCATAGTCGAATTGTTCTTCATACAGGAAGAGAAAATGACTGCATAAAACGAGATCAAAGCTCGCTTCAGCAAATGGGAGTGAAGGAAGACATGCAGCATGATATCTGACAGCTGCTTCTTTACTCGAGAAATCATTTACAAACTGCTTGAGGCTCTTGACGCGTCCAGTTTTGTGGTTGTCAACAGATCCATAATACGTCCAATCATACACATCTACTAACTTTTCCATCTTGGCTGCAACAATTTCGATCTCTTGCAATCCATGCTCCGCAATATCCTCAGCCGATTTCTCATACAAAGGGTCAGCCGCTTCTGAGAATATACCTAGCTGCCGCGCTTCTGCCGTGAACGAAGATGCACCGCCGGCAACATCCAAGACGCGCATACCGATTAATTTTTCCGTCTGCAACATAAACATTTTCTCATACTCTGCGTACGATCTTGAGGTCATCGCAACCCCAACCTGTTCATAAACACGCTTTTGTTCCATGCTCATCTCTCCTCTGCTCGACTCTGGTCTTGCCTAACTGCCTCATAGCCCATTCCCTATGGAAAGGATTAGGAGAATTTTATCATGGGACCCTGATGGGAGGCAACAAGAAATTGACTGATGCTTGTTTGGAAATCGCCACTTTTTGTGGTACGATTGCTTATATCTTTGAGCTCAATGCAGAAACGAGGAAAACAAGTGTCAAATCAACCTTTCAAGAAACATGTTATTTACAAAAAAGATAAATGGAACATGCTGAATGTCGAGGTACAAGGCAGTAAAATCGTTCTGACCGAAATATCTGATCAATGGGGCGAAGAGTGCCATACCTTCATTGGTCGACCAGCTATGTTACACTGGGCTAACGAGCGGTTTGCCAAAGACAAATTCGAAGGCACAGATGAAGAATGGCAAGCCATTATGGATGCATTCAAAGAAGTATAATTCTCTGGCCCAAATGCCTTGACTTTCACATCCCCCCTTCTTATAATTAATTTATAAGTTCATACGTATCACTCCAAAGGGGAGTAGCTGATACAGTAAAGTCGTCAATTCGGATCCTCATCAGGTCCCGGCTTTATTGGCAACGACAACGTTGTTAGCAAGACCTTTGCCATGTTTATTGGTGAAGGTCTTTTTTGATGAATTAGAGCCTTCACCGGTCATCGGTGCTAGGCTCTATTTTTTTCAAAAATACGCTAAAGGGAGTGTTCGCTCATGGATTGGTTATCAACAGGTTTCTTCGTCTCACTGCTCAGCATTATTCTCATTGATTTGGTACTTGCAGGAGATAACGCGATCGTTATCGGCATGGCTGCTCGCAATTTAAAAAAAGAAACACAAAAACAAGTCATCCTCTTGGGTACGTTAGGCGCCATCGTCATCCGTGCTCTAGCAACAATCGCTGTCGTTACTCTTCTGAAAATTCCTGGTCTTCTACTGGCCGGCGGTATTCTTCTCCTCTGGATCTCGTATAAACTGCTAAGTGAAAAGAAAAATCACGGAGACATTAAAGCCAAAGACAGCATCTGGTCTGCCATTCGAACGATTATTGTGGCCGATGCCGTGATGGGTCTCGATAATGTCATCGCTGTAGCCGGTGCTGCTCACGGCAACTTCATACTTGTCATTATCGGGCTCTTGGTAAGTGTGCCTATCGTTGTGTGGGGCAGTACACTGTTCATCAAATGGATTGAGAAGTATCCTTCGATTATATATATCGGTGCAGGTGTTCTTGTATTAACAGCTGGAAAAATGATTACTGGCGAGAAGTTCCTTGCCCCATTTTTCAACTCAAATCCGCTTGGCAAATGGTTGTTCATTGGTTTACTCATCGTAGTTATACTTGGAGCAGGCAAATGGTCGAAAATGATTGGCTACCAGGTCGAGGTTGGAGACAGCGGTCAGCTTACACTTCCTAAGGAATTAAGCGAGGAAGCACAGATTGCAGCTGAAGATCGCTTTACTGTCAAAATGGATTCTCGCGGCAAGTTCATCTTGGTCAAGTCGGAGGATGATGATGAAAATCCCGATGAAACGATGCAGCATGCCGGCTGAAAAAGGAGTTTTCATTTGCACAGCGAAAGTTACTATCATGCGTTAGTTAGCAAGTGTCATACTCTATAGGGATAAGGATGATTCAACAATGACCGATTCCGGATCTATTATCACATTTGTACTCGTATCCTTCTGCCTAGCCATCATTTTGATTATGAAAAAAGACAGCCTCCCGGCACAAATGAAACGGTACCTAGCCTTACTGGCGATTGTCATGGTCTCGTTATCGTTTGTACTAATCTTATTTAGCTTCTTTGGAACCGGAAAGTAAATTTACTTCCTTCCAGCTTTTTCATATAATCATAAATGAATGGGTTAACGGTCATACTAGGTGAAAACCATGTTATGGGATTATTGCGAGATCATCCCATGTGGGAATATGCCGGGAGCGTGACCGTAATGCGCTGGATCTATGTGACTGCGGCTATGGGACTTCTTCTAAGCTCAATCCCAGCAGCAGAATTACATGCCAATGATAACCGATTACCCCAATCTCAAAACAAGGACAGGAGGGCTCCGATGACTCAAATATTGGATCGCAAGCAAGTACCGGCCGAGCACCGATGGAATCTGGAGGATATATTCCCCGATCAGAAAGCTTGGGAACAGGAATTTCAGCATGTGAAAAACTCGCTTGGCAAAATCAGCGCCTTCCAAGGAAAACTCAGCGACTCCGCTACGGTAAAGCAGTGTTTCCAGTTGGAAGATGAAGTCTCTGTGAAAACAGAAAGACTGTATGTTTATGCCAACATGAAGCACCATGAAGATACAGCAGAACCAACCTACCAGGCCTTATCGGATAAAGCAAAAAAAATTAGTGTCGAAGTAGGAGAAGCGCTCTCCTTTATTTCACCAGAAATTCTCAGTTTATCGGATGAAAAGCTTCAGCAGCTGGTGAACGATCCTTCTTTATCTTTCTATAAGGACACTCTAGAAGAAATGATTCGCCAGAAGCCGCATACGCTTTCCAAGGATCAAGAAGCCCTGCTTGCTCAAGCGGGTAACATGGCCGGAGCGCCAAGCACCATCTTCGGTATGCTGAACAATGCCGATTTGAAATTCCCGAAAATTAAGAACGAAAAAGGCGAAGAAGTCGAACTTACTCATGGAAGCTACATTCAATTCCTTGAAAGCCGCAACGCCGAAGTTCGAAAAAACGCCTTCCATGCTGTCTACGAAACTTATCGCAACAATAAGAATACAATTGGCGCAACGCTTAGCGCGAATATTAATAAAAATATCTTTTATGCCAAAGCTCGTAAGTACCCTTCCGTTCTTGAATCCACCCTGTTTGGAGACAATATTAAGAAAGAAGTGTATACGAACTTAATTTCCACGATTCACGATTCTTTACCGCAGCTGCAGCGTTATCTGAAGCTCCGCAAGAAACTGCTTAAAGTGGATGAATTACATATGTACGACCTATTTGCCCCGCTGGTTGAAGAGTTCAAGATGGACATCACCTATCAGCAAGCCAAAGAAGAAATTAAGAAAAGCTTAGCACCACTGGGCGAAAACTACTTAAAAATTCTTCAAGACGGCTTTGATAACCACTGGATCGATGTGTATGAGAACAAAAATAAGCGGAATGGTGCTTACAGCTGGGGTGCCTATGGCACACATCCATACGTTCTTCTGAATCATAAGGACAACTTGAACAGCATGTTCACATTGACACACGAAATGGGTCACGCTATTCATTCGTATTTGTCTGATGAGAACCAAGAGTACCGCTATGCGCAGTATACGATTTTCCTTGCGGAAGTCGCTTCTACGCTTAATGAGGCACTGCTCATGGACTATCTATTGAAACGTGTAACGGATCCGAAAGAAAAGCTTTACTTGCTTACTTACTACGCGGATCAGTTCAGAACAACGGTATTCCGTCAAACGATGTTTGCAGAATTCGAAATGATTACACATGAGAGATCGGAAAATGGAGATTCTCTGACACCACAGGAATTCAGCGAAATCTACTATGGCTTGAATAAGCTGTACCACGGGAATGCCATGGTCGTGGATCAGGATATCGAGATGGAATGGGCTCGTATTCCTCACTTCTACAACAGCTTCTATGTGTACAAATATGCAACTGGCTTCTCGGCTGCAACCAGCTTCGCGAAACAAATTCTCGATGAAGGCCAGCCTGCTGTAGACCGTTACTTGGGCTTCTTAAAAAGCGGCGGCAGCGACTACTCACTGAACATCTTGAAAAAAGCCGGAGTAGACATGTCCACTCCGGAACCAATCAAGCAAGCGATGAGTGTCTTCAGCTCCCTGCTTGATCAAATGGAAGAGTTAACGAAGTAATTGTTCTGATAAAGGTTGAGGGCGTGCGCCTTCAACCTTTTCTCGGGTGAAAGGATGAATGATGGATGAAGATGCAATGGATTCTCATATCTGCTTTAGTATTCGCCCTCATAACGGCTGTTTTTGCCGTCATTAATGTCGAACCGGTTCAAGTAAATTTCTTGTTTGCTCAGACATCCACACCCTTGATCCTTGTCATTTTAACATCAACCTTGTTAGGCGGGCTGATTGTTGGTCTCTTCGGAATGGTACGTCAGTACAAGCTGCAGCGCAAAGTGCGTCAGTTGGAAAAGCAGCTTCAGGATGCCTTGTTTCCCCCAGCACCCCCGCAACCGGCGCATGATAAAGAACAAACGGAACCCAGTGGTTCAACGGTTCATTAAGCAAAAGCAACCCTGCCGCACATATCGCAGCAGGGTTGCTCTTGCAGTATTTTAAAATATCCAAACTCTTAATACTAAGCAAATCATGCCTCCGACTAGCGAGGATACGGCATTGACCCCATCATTTGTCATCCAACTCATACCGCGAATCTGTGTGGCTTTCTGGTCGCAATGAAACTGTTTCTCAATGGTTTTCCCGCAAACGTTACACCGATACATGACTTGAAACGTCGCCCCAAGCCAAGAATCAGCCAAAGAACCAATCAAACCTGATAATGCACCCAGTATGATTAGTGCTGCAAGTGTCCCTACCTCATATCCGGACTCGCCTATTCGACTGAACCATCCACTAACCAAACCAATGAATGCTCCTCCCAGCAAGGAAGCCAGCAGTCCTAATCCCGTTACACCACCCGATGTGCCAGCAGAAACTCGCTTGCCGTTAATGATTGAACGCGGTGTAGATCTACTCATTCCGCCTATTTCCGTAGCCCACGTATCCGCATTGACCGTTGCCATAACTCCAATGAATACAATCCACCAAGCTGGGTTGGGCCAAACTGCATTCCCTATACATAGCAATAACCCAAGACCGCCATTTGCAGCAACTTGTCCGGCATCGCGTCTTCCACCTTTGGCATAACCGCTTTCTGCTGCGGATTTACGTTGATGCTTGAGTTTTGACAATAAGGTAGAAGATACGAAGAAGGCGATAAGTGTCCCAAACCAAGCTAAGCTTCCTAGTGCAAACATCGACGTACCGAGCAGCACAGCAGCTGCCAAGCCCGATAAAGAAAGTGATCTCTTCCAATAGGCCGCACCTGCGATAATTAAGCTTCCCGCTAAACCCCAAACCCACTCCACAAGCAGCACTCCCATTCTCTTCCATGCCCTTTAGAAACCGTTCAAAACCCACTCTTATTGTATCATACTCCTATTCGAAGCATCACTTTTACAATCCTTTCCATAACTATCGACAAATTCATCTAAAATTTCGGTTAACTCGACTTGATGTAACCAATTTCTATGAAATTTATGATAAACTAAATTCGGTGAATGTTAGGAGGCTGACATGGAGAACGATCAATTCGATATAACGACCCCGTTAAAAAGAGACCTGGATCCTCAGGAAATGCTGCGTGTCATCTTTGACTATGCTGCCAAAATTGCGAACGAACGAACCCTAGACCATGTACTTATGCTCATGGCCGATATGGGAAGAGAAATGATCGTCTCTGATCGTTGTACAGTTTGGTTGCTTGATTCGAACAAAAATGAGTTATGGTCTAAAGTAGCTCATGGTCTCGACGAAATTCGCATACCTAGTACGGCCGGCCTTGTCGGCTACGCTGTAACGAATGATAAAGCTGTTTTTATTCATGATGCCTATACGAATGAAGAGTATAAGTCGTATCTCCTGAATGGAGCTCTTCGAACAGACCAACAAACGGGTTACCGTACCAAAGCGCTCATGGTTATTCCCTTCAAAAACAGCCAAGGTGAAATTATGGGAGCTTACCAAGCCATTAATAAGCTGACGGCAGGCGAACAATTTTCAGATAAAGATATGGAATATTTAACGTTAGCTTCCTCCTACGCGGGTAAGTCGTTGGAATCTGCTTTGCTTACGAACGAGATCGAGGAAACGCAGAAAGAAATTATTTTCCGAATGGGGGAAATTGGTGAGAGCAGGTCCAAAGAGACAGGAAATCACGTGAAACGTGTAGCGGAATATTCTTATCTCCTAGCCTTAGGATTAGGTATGAGCCAAGAAGAAGCCGAATTGTTGAAAATGGCTTCGCCTATGCATGATATCGGTAAGGTGGCTATCCCGGATAGTGTCTTAAACAAACCTGGGAAATTAACGGATGACGAATTCAAATTGATGCAGAACCATACACGTATTGGCTATAATTTGCTCAAGAACTCCAATCGCCACATTCTGAAGACGGCAGCTGTTGTCGCTTACGAGCATCACGAGAAATGGAACGGGCGCGGATACCCACGTGGAATCAAGGGCGAGGAGATTCACATCTATGGCCGAATTACAGCGATTGCTGACGTATTCGATGCACTCGGCAGTGAGCGTGTTTACAAAAAAGCTTGGGAGCTCGATCGGATTTTGAATTTGTTTAAAGAGGAGCAAGGCGAGCATTTTGACCCCAAAGTGGTTGATGCATTTTTCCAACAATTGCCGGCCATCCTTCGAGTTCGTGATGAATATTCCGATGCTGCTTTAGAGGATCCAACAGAAGTTTAATCAAGGAATAAGAAAACCCTGGCCATTAGCCAGATCCTTCGATTAACTGCCCCCAACTTGGACATCTGTAACGAGTAAAATATCGTTACAAGTGTCCAGTGAAAATAAAGTTTTAGATTGGAGAAAAAATCATACAGCGGCGGACCAAGACTTGAAAAATAAAGTCTTAGACTGCCGCTGTTGTCTTTGAACTAATCGGAACAAAAAAGCAACCAATCTCCAATAGCCATCGCTGCTTTACTTAGTTTTTGAGTTCCTAAAATGAAGGAGGGCTGTCTCTATAAAATCCACTTATGGGGCAGCCCCTTAAAAGGTTACAATAACTTTGCCTTGGGAGTGGCCTGTAGAAACTTTTAGTAATGCCTTATTAATGTCATCAAAATTATAAATTGAATCAATTGAAGGTGTAATATTTTCATTTTCAACAAGATTAGTGATTTCTTGTAATTGTCTGCCATTGGCGCGCACAAATAAAAAGTGATATTCATTTTTATGTCTAGCTGCTAAAATGTCTAAACGAGCACCCACTAAACCAAACAATAGTTTTTTCCACGATGGAAAATTATTATCAACAGCAAAGCGATAATTTGGTAAGGCCTTCAATGATACTAATTTGCCTTGAGGTTTTAAAACGTTAAGTTCCTTTTTTATCTCTTTTGTACCCAAGGTGTCGATAACGTAATCTATATTAGATAGAATGTCAGCATAGTTTTCCTCCTTATAATTTATAAATTTATCAGCCCCAATTGACAGTGTACGTGATCGACCTCTTTCACTGCCACTTGTAATAACATATAACCCCATTGATTTGGCAATAGGGATTGCCATAGCACCAAATCCGCCGGTTCCGCCAGGAATAAATAGCTTTGCATTAAGCTGAGCATTGAGTACGTCATTCAATGCTTGATAAGCCGTTAAAGCAGTGAGGGGTACAGCAGCCGCTTCAATAAAGGATAGATTTTTAGGCATTTTGGATATAGCCTCTTCGTTGACGGCCGCATATTCAGCAAAAGCTCCAATTTTATTGATCGGCAACCTCGTATAAACGTGGTCACCAACCTGGAAATCAACAACATCTTCTCCAACTGCCTCAATAACACCAGAGAGTTCATTTCCTAAAGTTAATGGGAAATCATAATCAGCAATCATGCGAATACTGCCATTTAAAATAAGAAGATCTAATGGATTTACACCTGCAGCTTTTACTTTAATGAGCACCTCATGGCTATTGATTTCTGGTATCTTCACATTATTCATTTCCAATTGAAGCTCTTTTGAATATTTCTGCATTTGAGCAGCTCTCATTTTATGGTCCTCTTCCTTTACAGTGTTATGTATCCACGCTTTAATTTAAGAAGGCTGTTGTTACCCACAATGTCGATTACTCGCAGATAAAAAGTTATGGCGTACAATTTTCAGTTGTACGCCATTTATTTGCCATATAAGTTATTCTCACCGCTCTTGAGATATTAATTCTTTCATCGTAGGATAATCCGTATAACCCACGCTTCCGTTACCACCAAAGAATGTTGTACCGTCTCCTTCATTCAAAGGAAACCCTTCTTTGAGACGTTCAACTAAATCCGGATTAGCTAATGACCATACACCGACTGGCACCATATCAGCAACGCCATTATCAATATCTAAACTAATATCTTCTAGAGCTCGCCCAGCTCGATTGACTAATAATGGATTTGGCCAAATTGAACGAATTTCATGGAGCAGAGTTTCATTTCCTACATGCATAACATGAAGGTAAGCTAAATTAAATTGAGCTAGTTCTTTTACAAGATGGATATAAACTTCAGGACCTTGTTCTCCTTCATTAATCCCACCAAGAGGTGTTCCTGGCGAAATACGGAATCCTGTTCTTTCTGCTCCAATTTCTTCAACGATTGCTTTCGTTACTTTAATAGCAAAGCGAGCACGATTCTCTATAGATCCACCGTATTTATCCGATCGTTTATTCGAATTTACTCCGATAAATTGATTAATTAGATAACCATTTGCTCCATGGATCTCAACGCCGTCAGCCCCTGCTTCAATAGCTGCCGCTGCTGCTTTTCGGAAGTCTGCAATTGTCGTTTGAATATCTTCTTTACTTAATTCACGTGGAACAGGTATTTCCTGCATCCCTTTAGCAGTAAACATTTCTAGACCAGGTGCAATCGCAGATGGTGCAACTGCTTGACGATGATGTGGTGTATTGTCGGGGTGCGACATACGACCGACATGCATTAATTGGATAAACATAAATCCACCTGCTTCATGCACCGCGTCCGTAACCTGTTTCCACCCTTGAATATGATTTTCAGTATAGATACCAGGTGACCATAAGTAACCTTGACCATCGTCAGAGGGTTGTGTACCTTCACTAATAATTAATCCCATAGATGCTCTTTGAGCATAATAAAGGGAACTTAGTTCTCCCGGTGTACCATCTTCTTGCGCTCTACTACGTGTCATTGGTGCCATCGCTAAACGATGAGGTAATTCCAAATTTCCAATTTTCGTTTTGCTCCACAATTTATCCAATTTCGTACACTCCTCTTCAAAATAATGATACTAGTTTTATACGTACGTGCTGTTACGTATTTGATTGAAATCTTGGATAAATCACTGTATTAGTAATTTGTATTAGGAGAGATGTGGGTATATCGCAGGAACACCACCGGCAAAAGCACTTTGGATCTTTCGGCTCACGTCATCTGCAACAATTTCAAAGCTGTCGGATTCTATGCCATCAATAGCAATTTTTGCGATATCCGCAGGGTTGGATTTGGGAGCTTCTAAGCTCGATGTCATATCTGTCTCCATAAAGCCCACATGTAATCCAGCTACTCTCACATTTTGAGGATACAGATTTAAACGTAGGTCGTTCGTCAATGCCCACTCTGCCGCCTTTGCAGCCGTATAAGCGCCTACAGCTCCCGAACTAAACCAAGATAATGCAGAAAGAATATTCAGAATCGATCCTCCCCCGTTATTTGCTAGAATCGGTGCGAAAGTACGAACCATGGAAAGTGTGCCAAAGAAATGCGTATTAAACTCGAAATGTATTTTATCGAGATCACCGTCAAGCAAAGAAGCGCCTGTAGACGATCCTGCATTGTTGATCAAAAGCGTAACATCCTTAGCGACCATAGCGGCTGCAGCTACCTCTTGAGGGTTGGTAATATCAAGCTTTACAGGTATTACACCGGGAATGTCAATGGACTTCGGATTTCTTGCACCAGCATAAACCTTAGCCCCTCTGGATAGAAGTTCAAGAGCTAAATGGCGGCCAAAACCTCGGTTCGCCCCGGTGACAAATGCGACTTGTTCAGAAATTTTCATTATTAATTGCTCCTTTTATTATTTGATTCTGGTACAATAATTCAAAACTACGCAAGTAATGATTTCCTTAAGGAGAAGTTTTAAGCATAGGCAAGTTTCGGAAAAGTCTCGCCATACGGGAATGATCATTCTAAAAAACATAAGAATGAACCATTCATGGAGAGAACTTTAAGCAAGGCAAGACATATTATACGAGAACGATCATTCTAAAATATGCATAAGCACTGATATCTTCTTAGGAGTAAGCTTCACTACAGCTCAGACTTACTCATATATGAACGATCATTCTAAGGATAAAAGAATTATTTTTCTAAAAGCTTGATGGATACATTGGCTATACGGTGTAGTTTTTCTTTGAGAATGGAGGTTCTTGTCATTACCCTTAACCCAACGCATACAGTATGCAGATGTTCCGCCATTTCGTCGGCATCGTAATCTGAGGTGAATTCTCCATTCCGCTTCCCCCACAGAATAATATCCTTGAGTAGCTGCTCTGATAGTGTGAACGATTCAGTGGACTTAGAATCCACATCTGTATCGCGCATTGCCAATTCCACCGCCGAATTCACCATTAAACAGCCTGAAGGCGAGTCCTCTACACCATCTATTATGAAACTAAAAATAAACTGAAGAGCCTCCGCTGCAGTCTTGGAGCGTTTAACTTCTCCCGCAAGCTCAGCATTGACTTTATCGCGAAATCGATCCATAGCTTTCAGAAACAGCGTATGTTTGTCGCCAAATGTGTCATACAAACTTCTGCGATGGATTCCCATATGCTCGACCAGATCAGTCAAGGATGTCTTCTCATAACCTTGTTCCCAAAAGAGCTTCATCGCCTTATCTAATACTACGTTCTCTTCGAATTCTTTGCTTCTTGCCATTCTATTTTCCTCCTCCCATCGTCAATATAACATATTGAGAACGATCGGTAAAGAAAATAAACGCATTTTAGTAATAATCCTGCGAATTCATGAGGCTGAGTGAGGAAACTAAATTATTTCGATGGAGTTTAATGGCCACAACGTCAGTCTAAGACTATTTGCACACGGCGCGGATATCTGGCCTTATCTCACCTGTATTAAAGGTTAACCTCTCGGTCACCCAAAACATATAAATCTTATCTTATAAAATAAAGGGCAGATCTCTCAGGTCATAAATGACCTTAAGAGACTGCCCTTTGATCTGTTAAATGTTAATCGTAACAGCTCCGAATACTTCTTCGCCCCATAACAGCTCCAAGCGATCACCATGATGCACAGGACCTACCCCTTCAGGAGTACCCGTATAGATAATATCGCCAGCACCTAAACCATAATGCTTTGCAATGTAATCAATGATGGTCTGTAGATCGAAGATCATATTGCTGATGTTTCCGTTCTGAACAACCTGTCCATTCTGGCGAAGCTGAAAGTTCGTTTCTGATAGCTTCGAAGCTCCTTTGAATGGTCGGAACGTACTGATTGGCGCCGAATTCAGAAAGCCTTTAGCAGGCAGCCAGGGCTGACCCTTCTTCTTAATGACGTTCTGAACATCCCGAAGTGTGAAATCAATGCCGAGTGCATACTTGTCGACAATCTCATCCACTTGGATGCCTTTTGTATAAGGCTTAGCGATATGTAGAACAAGCTCGGCTTCATAGTGAATCTCACCTTGATTACCTGGGAGCGTCAACTCTCCCCCGTTCATTGGGGCAAGTGCATGTGTCGGCTTGGTGAAAATCATGGGTTGGTCAGGAACATCATTCCCCAGTTCAGCGGCATGTGCCCGGTAGTTGCGACCTACACAGTAAATATTGCGAACAGCTTCTGTCATGTTTGATTGCTCCTCATCTTATTTCTTGCTAACATTTCCTTGCGCGTCCACTTGAGCGCCTATCGAGATTTTACTCAACCGCTGAAAGAGTTTTTCGCCATCTTCCGTATTCATCGGAGTCGGCAGTGCTGCTTTGGTCAATATAGGCACAAGGTGGATATCGCATTGTTTATCTTTGGAACATGCGGCCTCTAAAATAACTGTCTCCCAAGTCTTCGGAGTATCATTCGTTGTAAAAATGAAATTACCTAGACTATAGGCAATCCATTTGCCTTTATATTGCTCGAAGCCTTGTAAGACATGGGGATGACCGCCTACGATGAGATCAGCGCCGGCATCGATGTAACGATGAGCCAAGTCTTTCTGATTCTTATCCGGATTATCGCTTCTTTCCACTCCCCAATGGGTAACGACAACGACAAGATCCGCGCTTTCTTTTGCTTTCTGAATGGCTTCAACTGGCAGTTTGTAACTATAGGTTTCGGCTACGCCGGCATGGCCAGGACCCGCCTTCCATGAAGCCTCTGGAACGACACGGCTGAAGCCGAAGAAAGCAATCTTCACACCATCTTTTTCCACGATGACCGGTCGGTAGGCTTCTTCCAAATCTTTGCCCGCTCCAACTCGCTTAACGCCTTCTTGATCAAGGGCATCCATCGTATCCAGCAAGCCCTCTGTACCATAATCCATCACGTGGTTATTCGCTAGATTAACAAGATCAATTCCGGAAGCTTTCAGGGCAGGCAAGGCCATCGGTGAAGAACGATAGACGTAATCCTTTTTTTGAACAGTACCTCTAGTCGTTATGGGTGTTTCTAAATTAGCAATTGTAAAATCGGGCTTGCTCAGAAAATCTTTAACATTCGTATAAGGGTAATCATAGCCTTTTTCTTTTAGAATATCTTCCACTTTGGAGGCCATCAATACATCACCCACAAAAGTTAACTTTACTTGCCCGCCACTTCTCGTTGGCTCACTCGATGCGGTAGGAGCAGGTGTCGGGATAACGGCTTTTGCCGTAGACTCTGGGCTAGGCTTTGTACTTGGCTCCGCACTAGCTGATCCCGCTGTATTCGTTGGTTTGGTTGGAATAGGCGAAACACTAACCACTGGTGATGATGCTGAATCTTGCTCTTCCGCTGAATTACTTTTCGATGTCCAATAGGAAGCGCCAATGCCAATAGCAAAACAAGCCGCTGCGGCAAGCGTGAGTCCCCCAATTACTTTGAGCGGGGTCTTCTTGTTCGTAGAGCGTTCTTTTTTCGGTTTACGGTGACGATCTTGTCTGGATTCCAATCAAAACATTCCCCTTTCCCCCTACAAATTATAGCAGAAGATTCCCTCGTTGGGTAATAGTAAGAGACTCTCATTTCCAGATTCATAAGCCTTGTGGTATAACAGAAGCATAGCTAAGCACATTCGAGTTTATTAGAGAAAGGGAACGAAAACGTTGGAGAAAATCGCAATCATATCGGATATTCATGGTAATTTACCCGCACTGGAAGCTGTGCTTTTAGATATTCAACGCCGAGGAATTACACGCATTATTTGTTTAGGCGACCTTGTGGGTAAAGGGCCTGATTCCGCTGCTGTCGTTGACCGTATCAAGGAGGTATGTGAATCCGTTGTTCAAGGAAACTGGGATTTGGGGATTACCCTTCCGCAGGAGAATCCTGCCGGATTGTGGCATCAGCATCAGCTTGGCGAGGTTAGGCTTGCTTATCTGAAACAGCTGAATTTCTCCGTTGATTTGAATGTAAGCGGTAAATTGTTCCGATTGTTCCACGCTTCTGCGCAAAGTGTTTATCATAGAGTGAAACGTAAAGCATCCAAGGAAGAACGTCTCGCTATGTTTCAAAATACTCAGATGACAGGTGTGCCGACAGATGGGAAACAACCTGATATTGTCGGCTATGGAGACATTCATATCCCCTATCTCATAACGATCAAAAACCCATCGGAGAAACGCTCTGTGAAGCAAGCGAGCAGCGGTCTGATGCTCTTCAATGTGGGAAGTGTAGGAACGCCGTATGATGGCATTCCTCAAGCTTGCTACTGCGTCTTGGAGGGGGAAACCGAAGGTAATATGCAAGCTGGCTTTGCGATTCAATTCGTGCGTGTTCCTTATGATATTGACTATGCTGTTCGCTTGGCTTACACCGCGCAAATGCCGGAAAGTCTTAGGTATGAGCTAGAGATTACTACAGGTCTGGTTCATAAATGAAGGATTAGATAAAAGAGCTGGAAAAATTAATCGTGGTAATTCTTTCCATAATATGATAATATAGGCGTATCATTGAAAGTGAGGATGCCATCCATGAGCCTGAACTGGCGTAAAATTGTTTTGATCGTCGTATGTGCAGAGTTATTATTTATCTATTGGAACGGCATCAGTGCTATATCTTTCAGGAAGCAAGAAGTCACTCACCCTAGTACCACATCACAACCCGTGCCTCCGTTGACGCAAATAAAACCAATTACTCCTGGCAAATTAAGCGAGTCTGACTTCCATATATCCGATCAAAAAGCATCTTAAATAAGAGGGAAGCTTCGCTTACTCCAAACGAGAAACATATGTTATATAAGTGGTAAGCTTCGCTACCCCTAAACACAAACATATAAATTCTTTGTCAACGAAAAACGCTCTAAGCTATTGCTAGCTTAGAGCGTTTTTGCGTACAAAGAGGGGTTTCTAGAGATTGCACGCCGTGCATCCAATCTAATGAGAAACAAGCTTTTTCAACTTTGTAGGTGACTCTGTTTGCCGTACGACAGCGCCGATTCTATCTTCAATCCTGTTCTACATGGAGGTGTCTTGAATCGGGATCCAACGTCAAATATGCTCTCTTTGAGATTCCAGATGAATGAATCCATATTCGCGGTTGAATGATGTTGTAAAATGTGCAACAATTGCTGCCTAAATCTCGCCTTTTCCCTTCGTTGTTGTAATATGTACAACAATTTGATCCTATTTAGGCCATTTCGCACCAAATGGGCTGAAAATGTTGTACAAACTGCAACTTCAAGTTAAAAAATGGCCCTTGGGCGCATGAATTGTTGTAGATTTTACAACATTGTTAACCACTATAGCCTTTCTACCCTCACGAAGCTGCTGAAAATCTCAAAAATCGATTTTATGCCTACCATTTTTCTGAGGGGGGGCTAATGAATAAATCGACTGTCTCAGTACTACTTCACTCGTGCTAAAGCCAAGCCATCATAGGCCGGCAGGATGGTGCTTTCCAAGCGCGGATCGGTGGCGACCAGCTGGTTGAAAGTACGCATCGCTTGGACCGCGGCTTTGGTTTGGTTCGCATCGACGACTTTTCCTCGCATCAGGGTGTTATCCCCTGCAATAATGGCCCCAGGGTTCGCCAGCTTAATTGCGAGCTCCAAATAATTCGGATAATTTACCTTGTCCGCATCGATAAAAAAGAAATCAAATCGCTCTCCCTGCTCAAGAAGCTCATTCAGGTGAATGAGCGCTTCGCCAATCCGGTACTCAACGAGCTCGCCAAGGCCCGCTTCGGTCAGATTTTGCTTGGCTACATCAGCAAATTCTTGTTTTAACTCCAGCGAAATAAGCTTGCCGCCTTCTTTCAAGCCTCTCGCCAAACAAATACCGCTATAACCGCCTAAAGCGCCTATTTCCAACACCTTCGTTGCGCCAATCATCGTCACCAGCATAGTAAGCAATCTGCCGTATCCAGGTGCAATCGAAATTTCGGGCATATTCTGGGTGCGTATGACTTCCTTCACTCGTTCTAGAACTGTATCTTCTTCGTATAAACCCTCCATATAGCTCTCGGCTGTTATGGTTTCCATGTTTTTTCCTCCTTAGAAAAGCATCAGTGCATTCACTTTGCGTGTTTCGTTTGTAAGTGTAACCTATTTGTCCTATACTTGTTAATTGTATGAGTTTTATGAGCGATGCACAACCCGGATGGAAGGAATCTAAACATGCCACAACAAATTGAATTAATCGCAACTTGCCCAATGGGACTTGAGGCCATCGTTGCACGCGAAATCCGTGATCTTGGCTACAATGAAGTCACCGTCGAGAATGGGCGTGTCCGTTTTCTTGGCGACGAGTTGGCCATCTGCCGAGCCAATCTTTGGCTCAGAACCGCCGATCGCATCTTGGTACTCATGGGCCAATTCAAGGCCCTTACTTTCGATGAGCTTTTCGAAGGCACCAAGGCGCTTGCTTGGCCAGACTGGATTCCGAACGATGCCGAATTCCCTGTGGAAGGGCGTTCCCATAAGTCACAATTATCTAGCGTTCCCGCTTGCCAAGGAATCGTGAAGAAAGCGGTCGTAGAGAAGCTGAAGCTTCGCTACGGAACGGAGTGGTTCCCCGAGAACGGGGCACGCTACGTAATCGAAGTCGCGCTCCTGAACGATATCGCAACGCTGACGATCGACACGACCGGCGCCAGCCTGCATAAGCGCGGCTACCGTAAGCTCGTGACCGAAGCGCCGCTCAAGGAGACCATGGCGGCTGCGATGATCCTCCTCAGCCGCTGGAAGGTCGACAGACCGCTCTACGACCCGTTCTGCGGGTCTGGGACGATCCCGATCGAGGCAGCTATGATCGGATGGAACATCGCGCCAGGACTGCGGCGCAGCTTCCCTAGCGAGGCGTGGGGCAATATCCCACGCAAGTTGTGGGACAAGGCTCGCGACGAGGCCTTCGACGCCGTTAAAGATGATGTTCCGCTGAACATCATCGGCAGTGACATCGATCCCTCTGCCATCGAAGTGGCAGAGGCTGCCGCGAAGGCCGCCGGCTTGACGAAACAGTTCAAGCTGCTTGTGGAACCAGTCGCCAAAGCCCGCCCGCGCGGCGACTACGGCTGCTTGATCACCAACCCTCCCTATGGAGAGCGGCTTGGTGAAGCGCAAGATGTCGAGGTGGCGCTGCGCCAGCTCGGTGCACTCACTGCTCCTATGCCGTCATGGAGCCTGTTCATATTAAGCCCGAGCACACAGCTCGAGCATTATATGAACCGCCGCGCGGATAAGAAGCGTAAGCTATTTAACGGACGGATCGAGTGTAACCTGTTCCAGTATCTTGGACCTTTACCACCGCGTAGGTAAGACACAAACAGCATACCGAAACTTTCTTCAAATGAAACAGCGGCGAACTAAGACTTGAAAATAAAAGTCTTAGCTGCCGCTGTCTTTAATTGAACGTTGTCCGTTAGAAATATCATTTCAGAGAAATGTTATATGAGTGATTTGGTCATTATAAAATCTATTTGTTCTTCATCACCCATATAGAAAGAGTGAGTTCCTGTTTGAACAAACTCCATTTTTTTATAAAAGGTAATTGCGCTCTCATTTTTTTCCCAAACCCCTAGCCAAACCTTCTCTTTATTCCGTTCTAACGCTATTTCTATCGCTTTATTTATTAGATATTTACCAAACCCCTGTTTATGATGTTTTTTCCTTATATAAATCCGCTCGATTTCAAGTGAATCATTGCCCATTATTTCAGATTGAGCATCATTGGTGTTTACCTTTAAATACCCGGCAATTTCCTCATTTGAATAAATAAAATAGAATTCCGAAGAGATGTTTGACAATTCTTTTTCTAATTGATTTAAGTTAAATGCTCTTTCCAAATAGGCTTTCATATTTTCAGGTGAATTTTGATTCTGAAATGTCTCATTAAATGTTTCAACACTAATTTCTTGAAGTAAGCCTAAATCTTCAAACATGCACTTTTTTATAAGTATTGTCATTTTATTTGTCCACCTTTTCATAAATCAATAATTTCTCTTGTTTCCTTTTTTTACAAACTCCCAGTCTTTTTCTACATTTTTTCTGACTCTTTGCAGCAAGTTAAACATGGTTTCTACTTCACTTTCGGAGAACCCAGATAGTGCGACCCTATTGGAATAATCGTTTTCCCTTTTTATTAAAGGGTAAACATTCTTCCCTTTCTCTGTAGGAAATAGTTTTTTAATTTTTTGGTTATATGGATCATCATTCTTTTCAATAAATCCATTAATCTCAAGTTTCTTTATAGCCCGAGCTGCTGTTGTTCGATCTACCTTGATCATTTCAGCTAACTTTTCTTGAATAATTCCTGGATTTTCACATATTCGCACGAGGTACAAGTACTGTCCTTTTGTAAGGTCATATTTTTTAAATTCTATATTACTTATCGAATCCAAAGACCTTGCAATCATTCCAACCTCACGTAGAATTTCCTTCATATTTGCAACTCCGCTAATCATGTATTTTTAAAATGTCGTAAGAAAATAGTACTTCATTTTTATTGCATTTACAACAAAAATCCCGCAGACTTTTTCAACGGACAAGTAAATAAAAATCCCTCAACGGCTCATCCGACCTAGCTGCATGTATGCAGCGGTCAGATCAAGCTAGTGAGGGATTTTATTTTATAAACAAAAACCAAATCAATAATGCCCATAGGGGAATGGACACAAGAATACTCCATAAGCAGCCTTTGGCAAACCGCAGCTTCGGCTCCTGTTCAGTCCTTTCTTGACGATCATTTGGCATGTTCCACCAACTCCAAGGGCAGCCCATCCGGATCTGCAAAAAAAGTATATTGGTCACCGGTAATAGGATCAATCCGCACCGGTTCTACCGCAATCCCCTTGCTCTCAAGTTCTTTAACGCTTTGTTCCATATTCGGCACAACAAAAGCCAAATGCCTAAGGCCCCTTGCCTCAGGCTGGTTAACTCGCAGCGGAGGGTTCGGAAATGAAAATAACTCGATCTGCTGTTCGGTCTTCCCGATGCGCAAATCCAACTTATAGGAGTCACGTTCTGCACGATATGTTTCGTGTATGACCGTTAATCCAAGTAAATCGACATAGAAGTGTTTCGATCGCTCATAATTTGAGCTAATGATTGCCACATGATGAATTTGTGCTAACTCCACTCCATTCCCTCCTGTCCCCATTTCGTGAAAAACCGCATTCCGGGAACTCCCCATCCTGCGGTCCGTTTCATTCATTTTATCCGTCTGTTCGCATCGTTTCAACAATTTTCTTCAAAACTTCCTCAGCGTTCACATAGTCAACTTGGCAAGTACCTGCTGCATGATGACCGCCTCCACCATTTTGAAGCATCAAGTTACCAATATTCGTTTTCGATGTGCGATTCACAATGCTGTGTCCACAAGCAAAGACGCAGTTTTGTTTATTTCGGCCATCGATGACCCAAATCGAGATATTTTGCTCTGGATACAGGGCATACACCATGAAACGGTTCCCTGGATAGATGGTTTCCACATCACGAAGGTCGGTAATAATAACATTGCCTTCCGTCCGCGTATAGGTTTGAAGCATATCACGATATAAGGCATCTAATTCGAAATACCGCGCCACGCGCTCTTTCACATCTGGCAATTCCATAATCTCATGAACGGACATTGTTGCACAGTGCTCCACGAGATCTTCCATCAATTGATAGTTACTGATCCGATAATCGCGATAACGCCCTAAACCCGTTCGAGCATCCATGATAAAAGATAATAAATCCCATCCGCTCGGATTCAAAATATCTTCTTTGCTGAACTGCGCCGAATCCGCTTTATCCACCCCGCGCATAATATCGTCGATATCTCCGAAGGTCTCTCGCCCTCCATAGTAATCATAAACAACACGTGCCGCACTTGGCGCGATACGGGTTTCTCCTTTGAATTCAACCTTCTCCCCCATCCGCTCAAGTTCACTGGAATGATGATCGAACCACAAGCCACAACCCGCTACATAAGGGACATTGGCCAAAATATCGTTTTCTGAAACCTCAATCAAACCGTCCTGCATATCTTTGGGATGGACAAATTTCATCTCATCTACCATGTTTAACTTTTTGAAAAGCATCGCGCATACTAAACCATCAAAATCCGAACGTGTGATTAATCTCATGCTATGTATCCCCCTAATAATAGTTCCTAAGCACTACTAAAACCTATGAGATTCATTATATCAGCTAGTGTCAATTTGTGACAATGATTTTGTCTTTACATAACCCTTACAGCTGGTAATAAAAAAAACGATACGCCTAGATAGGCTGTACCGTTCTTAATTTGGATGATAAGCATTGATAGAGCCTTGTCAAAAATGCTTCAATTTGCGACATCGGCGGCATTTTAACCGAAAGTTTAACTTCGCCTTTCCAGTAAAAAATCAAGATGCTGTTGTTTCTCCCATGAAACATTTCAACATCCCAACAAGCTTCATTTAACGCGTACTCTTCCCGATTAATCATGAGCTTCGGTCCATCCGTGGAAGGTACCAAACGGGCAACATGGTTACCACATAACGAAGTCACTTTTTGTTCTTCTTGTAGTATTCCTTCAGATTGCATGCTGCTGGATCCTCCTTTTATTTTTACATAAATTTGTTATGACAGAGAGAAAAACCCCACCATAGTGAACCGATCGGAGGGGTTCTGATGTTGATACCCAATCGTTCGGCGGCTGGCTGGCTGCGAGTCCGGTTTTAGGACAAGGAAGCCCCTTTAGCTTTGCGTCACTGGCTTTCGCCAGCTTTGCCTTTGTCGAGATGTCTTTCTAACTATCTGAAGAGCTAAGTAATAAATATCTACTCTCTCAAGGATACGGGAACTCGTTTTGAAATCGAATAGTTCCTAAGAACTAATTTTGCAATATTTTTCAAAAAAATTCTTTTTTCGACGTATTTTTTAACATTATTTGACGAATAGAGCCTCTCCAATAAAAAAAGGACCCGGTAATCGTAAGAACGGCCATAAGAACATACAACGTATTTCCACCATAAGACACTAACAAGAACCCACCAACCCAAGGTCCAATAAAGTGGCCTATGTTCGTTAGTGTTTGAGCACCAAAATACGTGCCACGCATATGCTCGGGAGCTAATTTGTCAATCAACATATTAGCAGCAGGATAATTTAAAATCTCGCCAAAGGTGAAAATACCCATCGAAATAATAAGCCATACCAGCGAGTGGGAAAATGCAAAGCCAACATCCCCTAACGCAAACATTAGGTTACCAACTATTATTGCAGCAAGTGGCGTGTACTTCTCAGCCCAACGAGTAAGTGGAATCTGCATGGCGATAACCACAATCGCGTTCACACTCATTAAGATCGCAAACATTTTCACACCATCCACAAAACTATGCTCCAAATATTGCGAAAGTGTCACCATCACCTGTGAGTAGCCGATAGCTCCAATAATACCGCCAAGGATATACAATCGAAAAGTAACATCACTGCGAATCACTCGCAAAGCAGAAACAAAGGTAACTGAAGATTTCTTCTCACCCTCGATTTTCTTGATGCCAAAAACGATGAGCAGTGCATAAAGGGTGACCGCATAAATAAAATAAATGGTTCCTGTAATAAGAAAAGGCAGCGCACCGTTCATCGTAGCGAAAAAGGCACCCAAAAGTGGTCCGACAGCAACTCCTACATTGATAGCCATATACCGCATCGAAAACACCTTAAGTCTCTTCGCAGGTTCTGTGAGATCGGCCATCAACGCCTGAGATACAGGCTCATAAAATGACCGGCACAAGCCGTTCAGCATATTTAGCAGCATAAAAAGGATTGGTAATTTAACTATGCCGAAGCCTAAGAACACGAATGCCCAGCCAAAAAGCGCAGCCAGCATAATAATGCGCCTACCGAATCGGTCCGATAAGGTGCCCCCAATAAAGCCGCCTACGGTTCCAGCCAAAGAACCCATTCCGATGACAATTCCGATCATCACCGCGCTCATCGACGTATGTCTAGCTAAATAAATCGCGAGAAAAGGCAAACTCATGGAGGATGCTGCCCGAGCCATAACGGTTCCAAGAATTAACGTATGTACAATAGGATGATAAGAACTTAGAAAACCACGTAACCGATTCATTTAAAAGGACTCCTATCGCCGCTTAATTTACCGTGGGTCAAAGAAATCGACACCGAATTCCAATTATACACGAAAAATGACGATATGTGTCTTCAATTTGTTCTAAATTTCGAATGTGGCGCGCGGGATCGTGTCAGGATGGCGGGGTTCAGGTTGGTTCTCGACAAGCATGGATGCAAAATGTACATCTAAATTTGTTAAAAGCGGCTTATTGGGAGAGTTATCATGCATTTTGTACATCAAATTTAAAGCGAATCCGGCTTTTTAGCCTGAAGTGGTAGATTTAGATGTAGTTTTTGCAGCTTCTGCCTAGCAACAGCTAGTTTGAGCAGAAATTACCTGCACTTTTTGCATCAAATTACAAGGCTGTGGAAGGCGAGATTATCTACTTTGTTAAGATGGGGGTTCCGGCGTAAGTGATATCACCATTCGTTGAAGCTGGGGGTACTAGTTACTCTAAAAGATGGCAAGCGTTGGGTTGGCAGATATAGCAGCTGGATTCTACTTTATAGGAGGATAGATCCCCGATTGCCTGTATTGGGCATGTGACATGCTCCGTTATCGGTGGTTACAGTAGAAGTAATTTCAAAATTTCGGTACTAAGCTGCTGATCCGAGACTCAAGGGGAACGAGGAGCCGCTATTTTCCGTTATTATGTCGATATGGGCCCTTATGCGGAACGAGGGGACGCTATTTTAGTGTTTTTGCGATTTTTACACCTCTGACGCGTGAAATAGCGGCTCCTCATTCCGCGAAACCATGAAATACGCGGTTTCGAGCAAAATAAGGTATCTACGTTCCGTCGAGCTGGGAGTCAGTAATGCTGCACTTTCATATGTGAAGCTAATTTTAAGAGTAGGCTCGGCTTCCTCCCATACTCAAACAAAAAGCACTCTCCGACGAAGAGTGCAAACGAGCGTGTCTACTGTTCTTTGTGTTCTCTGTGTTCATTGTGTTCTCTCTGTTCTCTCTGTTCTCTCTGTTCTCTCTGTTCTCTCTGTTCTCTCTGTTCTCTCTGTTCTCTCTGTTCTCTCTGTTCTTTGTATTCTCTGTGTTCTCTCTGTTCTCTATGTTCTTACTGTTCCACGGCTTAACCTAGCTGCCGCCACCGCCGCAACTAGACCCGCAGCTCGATCCTGACGAGCATGAAGAGCCTGAGCTGCAACTGCTGCCGCTGCTGCAGCTGCTGCCGCCGCCTTGATCTCCAGAACTATCGCCGCTACCACCAGAGCCTCCACAACCCGATGAAGAACAGTTGCTGTGCTTGTTATTATGGTTATTTTCATTCATAGGCCACTGAGCGTTCATCCCGCTTGTAAAGTTATCACTATCCTGAATGGAGAAGAACATCATGGCACCTGCCATGTACACCAAGTTGTTCGGGTTTGTTAGTGAATCCTTCCAGCCTGTGTCCTCAAACCTACGGCTATTCGCTGAATGTCTAGCTTCATGAATCGCCTGCTTAA
The DNA here is from genome assembly GCF_025369935.1 of Paenibacillus andongensis. NCBI lineage: Bacteria > Bacillati > Bacillota > Bacilli > Caryophanales > Paenibacillaceae > Paenibacillus > Paenibacillus andongensis. Next base: position 5,695,428 of record NZ_CP104467.1, read on the forward strand.
TGAGGATGCGGATCGTCTCTGCAATTTCTGGATATCGCTTCGCCTGCTCCATATCGAACCATTGCTCGGCGATTTCATCTTCATTCGCTTTGCGAAGCAAATCTGTTCGCTCCTCATCCAACGGATTGCGGAAAAATCCGTTCCAGCACCGCGAACTGGTTGGAGCGAACTCGAACAAATGCGCATAGACCCAATCAAACCAGGCACGTTCACCTGGCATTTGCTTCGGCTCGCGTTCAGGTGAATGATGAATAGCGCCACCTGCGAATTGATCCCCGAACCGCTGATATTCTCTCGTAAACATCAGCATCTCATGCCAAATCTCATCGATTTCGCTGCTAAACATCGGGGTTCTTTTTAAAATGAGATTCATCAGGAAAAATCGTTTTAATTCGAACCATTTACAGGCAAACTCGTCATCGGACATGGAAGGATTCCCAGCTTTTACGCGATATTGAAGTCTTTCTACATAATCGAGTGGAAGTGCACTATTCAGCTTAGCAACGATTCGATCTAATGGAACACCTTTTAGCAAACCAAGTCCTTGGGGTAAATCTGAAGCTCGAAAGCTCGGTTTGGATTTCCCTACACGGCTTTTCTTAGACGGTTTGGGTGATTTTCGAAATAAAAAACGAAACATTTGGCATCCCTCCCTATTTCCAATATAACACAGTAATGTAAGGAGAAGAATAACACCGATTGGAAAACATTGTATATAGGCCCTATAATAAATAGAAAGGAGGTGCTGAAGGATGAAAATAGCCGTAACCGGTGGCAGCGGATTTATTGGCAAACGATTGATATTTCATTTGCTGCAGCAAGGTCATGAAGTCATCAATATTTCACGTTCACCCAAAGCGGTTGTAGAGCATGTACGCACCGTCACTTGGGATCAACTACAGATGGATTCGAGTGCATTCACAGGACTGGATGCTATTGTGAATTTGGCCGGCGAGTCGATTAATCAGCGCTGGACAGCTGCAGCCAAAGAACGAATCGTTGAGTCCAGACTAAAGGCGGCTGAGCAAGTGGCTCAGCTTGTTGAACGCATGGAAGTGAAACCGAAAGTCGTCGTCAATGCCTCAGGTATGTCCGTTTACGGTACCTCAGAAACCGAATCCTTTGACGAACGAAGTCCGCACCGCCCTGTCGATTTCTTATCGCGTGTAGTCGAGCAGTGGGAAGTCGCGGCTGATCAGATAAAGGGAACACGTATTGTAAAAGTCCGCGTGGGGCTTGTTCTAGACGGCAAGGAAGGTGCATTCCCAAAAATGGCCTTGCCTTATAAACTTGGTGTTGGCGGTCCGATTGGCAGCGGCAAGCAATGGCTCTCTTGGATTCACATCGTTGATATGGTGAGGCTTATCGAATTCTGCATTCAGAACGAAACGATTATAGGTCCTGTTAATGCAACAGCGCCGAATCCGGTCACGAATAAAGAGTTTGGACGGGTATTAGCGAATGCGATGCGAAGACCTAATCTATTCCCGCTTCCCGCGTTTATTTTAAAAGTGATGTTCGGTGAGTTATCTACCCTACTTTTGGAAGGTCAAAAGGTGCTCCCTCGCGTTTTATTAGAGCATGGCTTTACGTTTAAGTATTCTTTCGTAGATAAAGCCCTCGCTGATATTGTTTAAATAATAAAACCCAGACCACCGAGTGCCTCGATGAGCTGGGTTTTCGTTTACTTTTATTTCGTGGATAAATCGTCTGAAACTTGAATAAGTTGTAATTGCGTAGGTGCGTTTGTTAATGTTAATACGCCTTTATCATCATAGCTAATACCGAAGTCATTGTCGTTTACAATCGCAATTGTATTTTTGTCAACAACCGTCAAGCCTTCAATCTTCTCATACGGGTATCCTAGTTTAGCAATATCCACAATTAATTCTTTGCTCACTGGTTGAATGCCTTGGTCTTTAAGCTGCTGAATGGATAGGCTTTCCAGGTTTTTGCTTGTATCTGTTCCTAAAATATTCGTAGCTTTAGAGAAATCAGATTTGTAAATTCGTTTCAGCTGTGCATCAGCACCCGCATTCTTATCACGCTCATCAACTAGCAGCACATCACTGGATAGTGCGGAGAGATCACTGATCACGATATCTTTTTGGTTCACTTTGACGAACATGCCAGCTTGTTCAGCCACATAAACATACTCGCCCACGATTTGTTTCGTTGCTAGATCCATTTTGAGGATACGCAGATTTCTGGAAGACTCCCCTGTTTTCTTGTCCGGATTTGCCATTGGACTTTGAATGGACGTGTACAAAAATTTGCCGTCTGGGGAAATCGACACCCCTTCAAATCCACGGTTGGAAATACGCGTATTGTATACTTCAGGCAGTGTATCAAAAATTGGCGTTTGGGCACCAGCTTGAACGAGCTTGTCTTTAGCGCCTTTAGGGACGTAACGTCCTAGTATCGTGCCATCACGTTTCACTTGAAGAATAGATGGGCGGTACTCATCTGAAAGCCAAAATGTATCATCAGCAGGACTATACGCGATACCTTCCAAATCAAGACCGTCCGGATCATACGCAAGCTTCGTAACACCTTTCTCATCGTACGGCACTTCATCGATTCCAACCAAGTTCGGCAATCCTGTTATGTATTTGCTATTGCTTACTTTATCTAATTTGCCATCCGGAAGCGATAGTTTGATGGTTTCCAAGACTTCAATGTTTCCGTTCGTAATTTTGAATTTATAAATACGAGGATTATAGTTGTCGATCGGGAATGTGCGTAGTTTATCTTTACCTACTTCACCGTTGGGTCCACGATCCGCTAACGTATAGAACGTATCTGCCGCATCTTTAGGCAAGTGGACAAGACCGGAGAAACCGCCTTCTTGAATACCTTTATCAAGCACGGGAGCATTTTTCCACTCATATTTACCAGTCACTTTAGGAATATCTTTGAGCGAGATGGATTGATTCCATTCATTCCATTCGATCTGTTTGCCAAGCGCTTCACCAATGGTGCGAAGAGGAACATATGTGCTTCCGTTAATGACAACGGGATCTTTATCAAGCGTAAGCGTTTTCCCACCAGAGGTTAGCTGAAACTTCACAGCGATAGCCTCCAAAGTAGCTTGTCCTGCGGATACGACAGTTGTTGTAGAAACGGCACAAATGGCCGCAAGTACAATAAGCAGTCGTTTTCTTCTGAGTAATCTTTTCATAGTAACCCTCCATCATCTAATAAACTTTCACTTTGATAAGCATAATGTTTATATATTCGCGGAGTGTCAGAGGGATATGAAAAAATTGTAAAAATAAGGAACCCCCGTATGTGGCAAAAAAATAGCTTTTCAAACTCATTGAATTTGTATACAATTAAATTGTGTAAAATAAAATGAAGAGGGTGACCCTTTTGAACGTTCATCAATTTACAGCTCGCACGATCCGCGGTGAAGAAAAGTCTCTTGCCGATTATCAAGGTCAAGTGCTGCTTATTGTAAATACCGCAACACAGTGCGGATTTGCTCCTCAATTCAAAGGACTTCAAGAGCTCCATGACACATATAAAGAACAAGGTTTTAGCGTGTTAGGATTTCCATGCAATCAGTTTAAGGATCAGGAGCCCGGCGACGACGCTCAAGTCGAGCAAACTTGCCAAATTAATTTCGGTGTTAACTTTCCTTTGTTCTCCAAAATCAATGTGAACGGCGCAGACGCCCATCCGCTTTACCAATACTTGAAAAAACAGGCATCAGGACTACTTGGTTCAAGCATCAAATGGAATTTCACAAAGTTTCTAGTTGATCAGCAAGGCAATGTGATTAAACGCTTCTCCCCTACTACTTCACCAAGCAAAATAGACAGCCAAATTCGCAAGCTGTTAGAGAAATCAGCTGTTCATGCTTAATCCTATTGAAATGAAGAAAAGCATCCAATCCCAAAGCGGGCGGATGCTTTTTCTTTATTTTACATACTTTTTGACCTTTTCAATCACTTCGTCTTCTGTTGGTGCTGTCACATAGCGTCCATTAATAAAAATAAATGCAAATCGGGAACAAGGACCGCAATATGATTTGCAGGCAACTTTGACTTCAGCATCGGGGGCAATGACACTTATTTTAGAAAGGGCCGTCTTCACCTTCATGTGTTTGCATTTATCACAAATGCGAATATCATTGCGCATTAGTGATCTCCGTGATTCCCCTTGCTTGGGTTCGTAATCATGAAGCCTTCTTCTGGTGTGTAGAAGTAATCAATACGGATGCCATCCAGCAAAGGTTCATTTTTATCAAGAATAACGTCAATACCTTTATCCGTGCTTACAAGGACGTCATTTTCTGATTTATCGTCAAGACCCAAACCATAGTGAGCATGGTCACCGTGTGAATGAGTCACTTGTACGCGAACCAATAATCCTTTGTTTTCTTCTTTATCAAGCTCCAACTGAAGTACTTTAGCTGCATTGCGTGAAATTTTGACGTTCATATGTACACATCTCCTGAAACTTAATTTTTTATTTCTTATTGTAAAGAATCTAAGGCACGAAATCAACCTTTGTCCAAGGTCATGCCTTCCTATTGCTAATTCACTTAACGAACTTTAGAATACATAGTAGTAAGCACAAAGAACACTAATTACACGGAAGAAACTAACTTACATAAAAGTTAGTCTATATTACATCCAAATTGAAAGGAAGCGATCTTATGTCAACCCTAGAGAATGAAAAAGTCGCTCCACTCAGCAACTATGTTCCTAAAGTACCCAAAGAAATCGAATGCTCAGTGGAAAGAACACTTGAAGTTATTGGTGGAAAATGGGCTTTTCTCGTGCTTCGCGAATTATTTTGCGGAACGAAGCGTTTCGGCGAGCTGCAGCGCCAGATAACTGGAGTAAGCCCTAAATCATTAACGGATATCCTTCGTCACCTCGAGGAACATGGGGTTTTGGAACGAATGGCTTACCCTACGGTTCCTGTTACGGTCGAGTATACCTTGACACCGAAGGGCCAGGATTTGCATCAAATAATAAAAGAAATGAAGTTATGGTCAGCAAAGTGGACATAATGACTAATTAGGGACTATCACCAGAGGAGTGGAGCTTGATGATTACAATCAAATCAAAAGAACAAATAGAAAAAATGGGCCGAGCAGGCCGTATCCTGGCTGATTGCCATAAAGAAATTGCCAAAATGATCCGACCTGGTATTACCTCCTGGGAAATCGACCAATTCGTAGAGGGCTTTCTGGCTAAACACGGAGCCACTCCTGAGCAAAAAGGGTATCACGGTTATCCATATGCTACTTGTGCTTCCGTCAACGACGTGATCTGTCACGGTTTTCCTAAGAAGGAGCCCCTGAATGACGGCGATATTGTAACCATCGACATGGTTGTTCGTATAGATGGTTGGTTGGCTGACTCCGCGTGGTCCTATGCTGTGGGTAACATTTCTCCGGTTGCCGAGAAGTTGCTGCAAGTAACGAAAGAATCTCTTTACAAAGGAATTGAGCAAGCCATTCCCGGCAACCGTATCGGCGATGTGTCGCATGCCATTCAGGTGTATGCCGAATCTCATGGTTTTTCCGTTGTAAGAGATTTTATCGGACACGGGATTGGCTCCGAGATGCATGAAGAGCCGCAAGTGCCTCATTATGGGCCAGCTGGCAAAGGGCCGCGGATTAAAGAAGGCATGGTCTTCACAATTGAACCGATGCTAAATGTCGGTAAATACCATTCCAAAGTTGATCAAGACGGATGGACAGCAAGAACTTATGACGGCAGTCTTTCCGCTCAGTACGAACACACCATTGCGATTACTAGCCAAGGACCGATTATTTTAACCGAACAATAATGATCCTGGAGGAACATGCATGCTTTCTTTTTACAAAAAATATTGGAGAACAGCTTTTGACATCGCTCTCATTGTACTAACCGTCTATTTATTCATGCTGTTATTTAGTTACCTGTATCGCATCGCTACCCCTATCTTTCTGGCTCTGATCATTTTCATGATGATCGAGCCTTTTGCTAGGTTTTTGCATCGCAAAGGGATACGTAAGTCAATCGCTTCGGCGATTTCGACCTTAGTATTTGTCCTTATTATCCTTGGCGCACTGACCGGTGCCGCAGTCATTTTTACCAGTCAGATCATGAGTCTTGTCGATAAGGTGGATGAATACCAAGCGGTTTTCAACGATCAAATCATACATAAAATTAGCGAATTGAATGACCGATTTCAAACGCTGCCACCTGACGTTATTGCGAAAGCCAAAGATTATGCTGGGCAATTCGCCGGCAATGCCTCCAAGTTTATCATTGCTTTCTTATCTGGTTTGGTAGCCTCGTTGACATCGTTCTCAACCTTCATGTTTAACTTCATCGTCGGGATCATCTTAGCCTACTTCCTTAGCATTGAAATTGATTCTTGGAAACGCCTTGCAGGTGAAAAAACACCAAAAACCTTCAAATCCGTCTTCTTTTTTCTCAAAGAAAATGTCGTGAAAGGGATTGTCTCCTACATAAAAGCGCAAGCCAAACTAATCTCTTTGACGTTCGTTGTCGTATTCTTCGCCTTGCTTCTGCTCGGCGTTAATAATGCTTTCTCTATCTCGTTGTTGTCAGCTATATTCGATGTGCTGCCGCTGCTTGGCGTATCCACTTTGTTCATTCCATGGATCATCTACCTGTTTATTGTTGGACAAACGACTCTAGCGATCTGGCTCAGTGCCATACTCCTGGTCGTCATCCTCGTCAGACAAATTATGGAGCCAAAGATTACTGGAGAATCACTCGGAGTATCGGCCTTTACAACCTTAGCTTTCATGATTGTATCCCTTTCCCTCTTTGGATTTGCTGGGGTCATCCTTTCGCCTGTACTGATCATTCTAATCAAAGCTCTGTATACGCAAGGCTACCTGCAACGTTGGATTCGTAAGCCCGAAGATGAGTATGTTCAAGGTAAATTACCTTATAGCGGACCTTAATGTCCCGCAACAACGAAAAAAGGCTCCAGCTTTTCCTAAGGAAAAGTTGGGGCCTTTTTTAAACACGATGCCTGTTTCGGTATATCGATGGAGCCATGCCCATTTTTCGGGTAAAAACGCGGCTCAAATAAAAGCCGTTTTCGAATCCGCATTTCTCGGCAATCGCATCCAAGGTAAGTGTTGATCCCTCCAACAAATGCCGAGCTCTAGTGAGACGCATTTCATTCAAAAACTCCGAAGGTGTTAGTCCGTACGCCTTGCGAAACTTACGGGTGAATTGTACGGGGGTGAGTCCCAGAGATACGGCCAAATCCAAAAGGGATAAGCTATCATAAGCATATTCCGTCATGTACCTCCGGGCCTTCTCCATTAACAAATCCACTTCTATGGATGGGTCTTCTTTGTGATCTCGCTCCATTTTGACCAAACGTAATAAATCATTCACCATGTGCTGTTTGTGCAGCGTGCTCTCTTCGTCCCAGCCGGGAAGCTGTCTCAAATAACGATAATTAGAAGATAAACGTTCTTTATCGTTAATCGTCAATTTCCCTATCCAAACGGCTTCATCACCAACATATGGTTCAGATAACCATACAAACTGCAGGAAGTGAAAGGACAGTGGTTCGAGTGTTTTCCTCTGAAACACGGTATTAGGTGGACAGATGACAATGTCTCCGAACCCCGCTTCGCCTTTCTGCTCCCCAACTCGATAGAGGAATCTGCCGTCTTCTACGGCAAATATCGTCCAACATGGATACTCGTCTTCATCTAACATAAACGCCACTTTTCGGTGCCAATAGACATGGGAGATGAGCTTAATAGTTACATCATGTAAAGCCACAACCTCACCCCTTCTATATTGAAATAAAGTATATGTCTATTGTAACTATCTGCATGTTCAATGGAAATAGGATATTCTACAATGAAATTAAAGATATCCTACAAATCAGTGAGGTGCTAAGTTATGAAGCATGAAATCGTTCAATCAGACATAACCGTGGTCGGCGGCGGATTAGCAGGTGTTTGTGCGGCAATCGCTGCAGCACGGTTAGGCCAAACAGTCTCTCTCGTCCAAAATCGTCCTGTCCTTGGCGGAAATGCCAGCAGTGAAGTTCGCGTCTGGGTATGCGGCGCTACCTCCCACGGTGTTCATCGAAATGCGAGAGAAACCGGTATCATGGGTGAACTATTTGTAGAGAACCAGTACCGTAATATCGACGGAAATCCTTATATTTGGGACTTAATCGTACTTGAAAAAGTCAAAACGGAGAAGAATATCACATTGTTCTTGAACACGGATGTCCATGAGGTCCACGCGGAAGGTGACGAGACCAGTCGAACGATTCGTTCTGTCACAGGCTGGATGATGGGATCTGAACGGCGTATTCGATTCGATAGTCGTGTTTACCTCGATTGCACAGGTGACGGGTTAGTCGGTTTCCTCGCAGGTGCGAAATATCGCATTGGGCGTGAAGCACAAGAGGAGTTTAATGAGGAATGGGCACCACTCGTCGCGGACGATATTACACTTGGAAGCACCCTGTTGTTCTATACAAAAGACGCAGGCCGACCGGTCAAATATATCGCACCAAGCTTCGCGAAAGACATCACACAAACCTCCATTCCCATGAAGCGAGTCATTCGCAGCGGCGATAATGGATGCGCTTATTGGTGGATTGAATGGGGCGGTGAGCATGATGTTGTTCATGAAAATGAGCGAATCCGCGATGAGCTGTCCTCCGTCATCTACGGCATTTGGGATTATATCAAAAATTCCGGTAAATTCGAGAGTGAAAACCTGACGCTCGAATGGATCGGCTCCATTCCGGGGAAAAGGGAATATCGTCGTTTTGTTGGAGACTACGTACTGAATCAGAACGATATCATCGCACAGGAGCTGTTTGAAGACCGTGTCGCGTTCGGCGGCTGGTCCATCGATTTACATCCACCGCAGGGGATGTATGCCACAGCCAAAGGATCTAAACATATGCATATGGACGGCAGTTACCATATCCCGTTCCGTTCTCTCTACTCCGTCAACGTGACGAATATGCTGATGGCGGGACGCAACATCAGCGCGTCCCACGTGGCCTTTGGCACGACGCGCGTCATGGCGACATGTGCCGTCATAGGCGAAGCCGCGGGCACAGGAGCAGCGCTCTGCGCGGCAAAGGGCATCTCCCCCCGTGAGCTGCACAGCAGCCACTTGAGCGAGCTTCAGCAGACGCTGCTTCGACAGGATGCAGCCGTCCTCGGTCTGAAGAACGCGGATGCAGCAGACCTCGTGCTCCGCGCTGAAATGACAGCGTCCAGCACCTTGACGCGACTTGCGCTTGAGCAATCTGCGTCGGTGCTGCCGCTCAGCGCGCATGTGGCGCTTCTCGTGCCGGCAGATCCGTTCATTGACGGCATTGAGCTGCTGCTGGATGCTTCGGAAGCTACGGAGCTTACAGTCGAGCTCTGGAGCACTGGGAAGCCGCAGAACTACGTCCCCCATACACAGGTGACGTCCATTCAAATAGCAGTCGCTAAGGGTACTCAGCAATGGGTAAATGCTGCACTTTCTTGGCATCCTGAAGCCGCTCAGAACGCTTTTGTCATTCTCAGAAGCAACCCTGCGCTTTCCGTCCATCTATCCGCCAAACCACAAACGGGCGTGCTTTCCTTCAAGCATGATGCTGCATCAGCAAATGCCGTAGATTTCGGTGATATGCATCATCATCAGCCGGTCATTGATTGGAGCGCGCATGCCTTCATTCGGAAGCCAATCTGCTTCCGTCTGCTCTCGCCCACTTCCGCATTCGCAGCCGATAAAGCTGCCGATGGGTATAAGCGTCCTTACGGAGGCCCTCACCTATGGTCGTCGGCTGGCCTTGAGGTCTCTCAGTCTGAATGGCTTGAAGTCAGTTGGCCAGAGACAGTGCGGATTCGCAGCGTACATCTCACTTTCAATGATGATGTGAACGAAGATTTAATTAATTTGCATCATCATCGGACGGAATTCGAGATCATTCCTGAACTGGTCAAAGACTATAAACTTCAAGCCTTCATCAGCGGTGACTGGACCACAGTGGCTGAAGGGCTCGATAATCATACGCGCAATCATGTTCATCTGTTGCCGAAAGCTGTGACGACTGATCGACTTCGGGTGGTAGTTGAAGCCGCGAACGGGACGGAACGGGCAGAGATTGTAGAAATCCGTTGTTATGGTTGATGGTTATTCAAGACAAACAAAAACACCCGTAAACATTTTAAGAGTTGCATATTCCATAACCTGCCATTATGATTAGATCAATTAAAAGTTGATGTGTGACTGGCGAAGCATGGATACCCATGAGGAAGCACATTGATGTTACAGCCGTACGCCTGGGCAGAGGTAAGGGGGATTCATCCCCCTTACCTCTTTGTGTTTTTACAAACAAATGAAGGGTTGAGGGTAAAATGAATGCTGAAACATTAATTTTGGATGGTACACGCGTCGCGAAAAGCATGAAAGAAACATTAGTCGAAAGAATCAAGCACCTGACTGCAAAAGGAATCTTACCATGTTTAGCTACGATACTTGTTGGCGATGACCCTTCTTCCGAAACCTATGTACGTATGAAAAGCAGCGCATGCAAGCGGCTAGGCATTGATTCCAGACGAATCCACCTCAATAAAGCAACTACAACAGAGGAGCTAATTGCTGTAATCCAACAATTAAACGCGGATCCTCAGGTCCATGGTATTTTATTGCAGCATCCGGTTCCACATCATATTGATGAAAGAGCCGCGTTTGAAGCCATTCAGATCGAAAAAGATGTGGATGGTGTAACCATGCAGGGCTTTGCTCAAAATGCTTTTGGAATGGCCAGCTTTCCATCCTGTACGCCAGCCGCCATTCTATCCATTCTCGATTATTATCAGATTCCAATTGAAGGCAAGCACGCGGTAATCGTTGGCCGGAGTCCTATTCTAGGTAAACCCGTATCGCTTATGCTGCTGAATCGAAACGCAACCGTCACCATTTGCCATTCGAAAACGAAGAATCTCCCCCTCATCATCGGATTGGCTGATATTGTCGTTGCAGCAGTTGGTAAACCTGCATTTATTCAAGGAGCATGGATTAAGGAAGGCGCAATCGTAATGGATGCCGGGTACAATGCTGGGAATGTTGGCGATGTTGATTATAAGGCTTGTCACATTAAAGCTAGCGCTATTACACCTGTACCAGCCGGAATTGGCCCGGTGACCATTGCGATGCTGCTCAAACACACTGTCATTGCTGCCGAAAAAAGCAAAATGTTAACCTAAGGTTCCGACATTCTTTTTTCTAAAATAGGTCTTAATAACCCTTGCTTAACCTAACATGGTGTGTTATATTAAAAGTGCGTCAAATCAAGGTTTCCACTTCAAAAAGTTGACATAGGAGTGATACAAATGCCCAACAATTCCGTTCAAATCCCGCAAGGTGAAGAATTAATTCGTGTAGAAATGACTGTTAAGGAAGCGCTTGCATTGACAGGCACTAAATTTAACCAAAACCACAAATTAGAGACAGATGCAATCAAGAAGGTAAAACAATCCTTAGAAGATAAATTGCTACCACCTAACCATTAATCCATACTCTTTCATCGCACATAGCCCTGACGAACGATTTCTAATCGCTCGCGGGGCTTTTTTCTATGTTCAAAAAGAATTATTTCGGGTATCTCATTTTTATCGTATCAAATTCAGCCGAATGCTTATAATAATCTCGCACCGCCCAAAATCCTACATTTTAAGGAGTGAACAACCAAATGTCAGAAGATCATAAGCAGCAAGGGCACGCCAGACAAAATACTACGACACGTACAACAGATCAAAAAAGCAACAAGAAAGGCAAGAAATAACGATATTCCACTTCAGGAGGCCGATATATGCTCGATCAGTTAGAAAGCAATTATGACTGTGCGAATGCGGGCTCTGACCTGCATAGTTTAAAACAAGAACTTGAACAATTCCAAGGGCAAGCAGCCTCTTCCGACAAAGAACAAGAAGAGCATCGGAATCGACTTGAGAATCAAATTCGGTTTATAGAAAATAAGTGTTCCATTCCAAGCGAACATATCCCGCAATGAAGAAAGTCCACGCCTTAGATAACAGGGCGTGGACTTTTGCATTAGTTGACTTTTCTTCTTGTCAAAATACACGGAACGCCTTTACCGACGGCTCCTGGCTCCGACATCATGGCCAAATACCGAAGTCCTCTTGTGCACGGTGTCTTACAAACCGCACATGTGGACGACTCCACAAGCCTCATCGTGTATTGTACTCTGGATGAAAGTTCTTTCTTCTTGGATGCCTTGCCTTTCCCTTTAGGTGGTGCCATATCCACGCCTCCCAACAGTTTCCTTCCTTCAGTATATGAAGTCTGGGCGGAACGGTTCTTGGGAAGCATGTTCAAGTTCGTTGTACTTGTCTATGGCAAATTTTAAAATTCCATTGCTGTTAATAGGATCGGAACCAATTCCTCATAGAGGGATGCGAAGGATTCCACAGGCAGGGGATTTACCCCAAATCCTACTTCAACAGTAAAACCGGGTCTACGAAATTGTTGGATGAACCAGTCTTTGTAACCCGCGTCACTATCCGTTAGTTTAACCGCCTCATAGTTGCTCGCTATGGCAAGCCGCTCAGCAAGTGCCTCAGATTCCGGCGGCTCATAGTCGCGATAATTCCAATAAATCTCCCTACCTTGGGTATGCAGCGCTACGACAAGCTCAAAATCATGGCATTCTGTAAATTGAGCTAATGCTGCTGCCTCAGGCTCCGTTAACGGTGCCTCTCCACCGTAATCGCGCTCACTAGGCCCTGTCTTCTCTCTACGTAATGCCTCTTCTTCCCAGTGTGCTGGGAATTGGTCATTGAGATCAACACCACGAATATTGGACTTCCAATTTCTGAAATCCAGCGATCCTCCATTCCAATCTAACAGCTGATCTTGGAAGGGATGTTCCTCGGTAACTCCAGACAGAACAAGTTCCACACCATCTGGATTCACCATCGGTACCACCCAAAGTGAATACTCCGATAGGAGACGTCTAATGTTGCTGCCATGCCAGGCCGTCCCTCTTGCATAAGAGCAAGCAAGATCTTCCGTGAATTGCATTAATAACGGTGTTGTAATCCATTCATTCGCATGCAGCGCTGCGTTGAAATGAATCTCTTTCGCACCTTGACCGATTCGCAGAGCTGGGATGCTTTTCCCCAACACACTTACGCCTATCTCTTCAACATGAAGAAAAGGATATATCTTGCAGAGCCGATTCAGTTCTTCACAAAGTGTCCAATACCCGTATCCTAACACACGACCACCTCACAGCCCATTTACTTAGTTCGTATGGCTATGATTATGCCCGCAGGCTTCGAATCATGCGGATTCAGGCACGCTTTGCAGCTTAGTTTCTTATAAAAAAATAGACCCCATCAGGGTCTATTCGCATTACTTATAAAATATTATGCACCTGCCAAACGACTGGCGTTATAGAAATCTGCTCTCTCAGCCAATTCTGTGCAATTTTCTTAAATAATTCGGGCTCACCGCTGCAAAAAAAATGATGGATTGGCAGCTGCCCCGATGATGCCAGTATGTCACGGTGATAAAGGATCGTGCTGATCTCTCTTGCCGTCTCGTCTGCCGATGAAATCAAGGTCACATCCGGTCCCATGACGCGAGAAATGGCTTCCACTAGGAAGGGGTAATGGGTGCAGCCTAGGATTAAACAATCTATCGGCTTACCGACTAGCTGTCTGAGCGATTGCTCGACAATCGCGTTAGCACTATCCGCACCAAAAAGCCCTTTCTCTACAAACGGTGCTAACAGCGGGCAAGCTTCGCTATACACTTGAATGTTCGGGGAAATTAACCTTAACGCATATTCATAGGCATTGCTGCGAATCGTTCCTTCCGTACCGATAACTCCGATAACACCGCTTCGCGTAGTTTTAATCGCGGCTCTCGCTCCAGGCAAAATAACGCCTATCACAGGAATGGATACCCGTTCACGAATATCTTCAATGGCCACTGCTGTTGCTGTATTACAAGCGATAACGATCATTTTAGGATTAAATTGAATTAAGTACTCGACGATTTGCCGAGTGAAAGTTCTTACCTCTCCAGCAGATCGGGGACCATACGGACTTCGAGCCGTATCTCCGAAATAAATCACTTTTTCCTGCGGAAGCTGTCTCATGAGTTCTTTTACTACAGTTAATCCTCCGACTCCGGAGTCCAGTACGGCTATCGCTTGCTGCACACCTATCCGCATCCTTTGCCGGTTAATGAAATACGTAACCACATGGATAGGATATGAGCGTCCAAGCTGAAAGGTACCTAGGTGAACGTATCAGATTTCTGGTCAGACAGGCACTATTTAGGAATGCAGTTCACTCACAATTCCGAATTCATAGCCTTTCTTCTTGATCTCTTTACAGATACGAGACAGCGCCTGCATATTTTCTAAAGATCCCTGATGCATCAATATCACATTGCCATCATGCAAATTATTCATAATATCATTGTATGGATCTTCCGCCCCGTTGGCTCTCGGTTCCCAATCCTTCATAGCTGTAGACCAGAACACAGAGGTATATCCCATACTGGATACTAAGTTCAAATTATGCAGATTGTAATGCCCAAAAGGAAAGCGGAAATATTTCTCGACTTCTTTCCCTGTGAGTTTTTTATATAAAGCTTCGAAATCTGTAATTTCTTTGCGAATCTGATCATCGGTCATGTCATTAAAATCGTTGTGTGTCATCGTATGATTGGCAACGAAATGACCATCAGCGACAACCTTTTTTAAATACTCCGGATTTTTCTTAATGTTATTGCCCGAAATAAAGAAATTCGCTTTCACATCGTTTTCTTTCAGAGATTTTAGCATGAGATCGACTTCGATCAAGGGACCTCCAGCATCGATCGTTAAATAAACCTTTTTACCGGTTCCAACCCAAACCGCTTTCTGGTCCGCTGTGAAGGATTTTGTTTCTTTTGGAAAATCAGGAACTTGCCCTGTTTTCTTTTTCATGTAGTACCAGGAATAAGGAACGTGATCGCCAGTCACTGACTTGGTTTTGGAAAAGTTGCCTACTACTGCAGGCTTTGGAGTTGCGGTAGGCTCTGGAGCCGATGTTGGCTTCGGTGTCGCACTGGAAGCAGGTGTGGATTGAGGAGTAGGTATGGGTTTAACTGTTGATTTAGGAGTTGGAGTCGCCGCTGGACTTGCTGTTGCTTGTGGCTCAGCTTTTTGGGCTTGACTCAAGTCTGGGGAGAGCAGGCTTTTGTCTGCACAACCAATCAATGATGCGCTTAGAACGATCAGTAGTGCAGCACTTTTGGAAATTGACGTCATTGTAGCACCTCGTTTTGGAATGAATACTCATGTATTCATTTCGACAGCGCTAGACAAATTCCCTGCCTATTTCAGGTAAAAGTTGTTTATTTCGTAGCTCGATACGTCATAAATTGAAGAATCGTGATGAGGATAAAAGCTGTTCCGGCAAGCATAGGAATCGTGATGAAGCCTAGCCAATTCAAGTAATCAACATCGCATGGAATAGGGCCGCAGCCTGTTGCTGATTCGTGAAACACACCTGATTGCAGCAGTACATGGTAGACGGAAATACAAGCTCCCCAGATCGTCAGCGGCAGCACATAGATGGTTAATTTGTAGTCTCTGCGCACGGCTGCAATCCCTAATAGAATAACTAATGGGTACATAAGAATGCGTTGGTACCAACATAATTTACAAGGAATAAAGTTCATAATCTCTGAGAAATACAGGCTTCCCAACGTGGCAATTAAGGCTAGAAGCCATGATAGGTGCATGCCATTATCTCGTAACCATTTGTTTGACATCAATACTCGTCCTCCCCTTCCTCCTTATTATAAAAAAATTGCCAAAGGAAGTCTAACAAGAACGAAAAATGACCAAGCAGGCATCAACATGCCTACTTGGTCACTTCCGTTAAACGGAGAAGCTATACACCACTTCATTCGTTTGTTTCACGAGATCATCCCACTGTTCCACGGGAACAATATCCACAACGGCTTTGATCGGTATGCTGTTAAAATCCAGCTTTGGCACGTCTTCCAAAGTCATCCGATTCGTAACCAAGCGGTCGAGCCAGCCCGGAAACTGCTTCTCCATTTGCTGTAAGCGGTAAATGGCGGTCTCGAAATCTTTGCGCGAAGCATTGACCGAGCCGATCACGCACTTATTCTCCAGCACCATGCTCTGGTTGAGCATGTCGGACGAAATCTCCAGCTTACGATCCGCTGGTGTAACACCCAGCAGCGCCAAGACTCCGTTTGGCGCTAGAACAGACATGGCCTCGAAGGCAAGCGGGCTGTAGCCCGTGCATTCGAGAATCAGATCTATCGGCTTGCCGAGACCCTCGGCATAAGCCGTCATCGTCGCCGCGCTGCCGCCGTCAGCGACAGCCTCCTTAAACACACCTCCGCTGTCCTTCACAAGCTGCGCTTGTAAACTGTCCTGCGGAGATTTGGACCAGACATAGGCTTCCAGCCCCAGCAGGCGGCATGTCATTGCAGCGAGCAAACCAAGCGGTCCAGACCCGAGTATAAGCGCAGTTCTCGGCTCCCAGATCAAGCGCTGCTGGACCCGCAGCACTTGGTCCCAAACCTTCTCAACGATGCTCTGCGGCTCGACTAGCACCCCATGCTTCAGCAGTTCCTTCGGCACCTGAACCAAATAGCGACCTTCCTCTTTGTAATACTCGGAGAGGAAGCCGTGAGCCCCTTTAATGCCCCGTTCGACAAACTCACCGGTCTGACAAAAATCCGAATGACCATTGCGGCAATTGACGCAGCTTTGATTTCTGCAAGGCCGTCTTACAATGGCGGTTACGAGATCACCAGGTTGGAATCCACTATCCGCCCCAACCTCAGTCACAACCCCTAGTGACTCATGTCCTGTGGTCAAATCGTCTTCATCTTCGGGAGGAACGCCGTATTTCTCCTGCAGAATTTCCTTGTCCGTGCCGTCGAGACCAACCGCTAGCACTTTTACAATGACTTCTTGAGGCCCTGTAATTACGGGGTCCTTCACATTTTCAAGCTGAATAGTCGGATTCCCCTGTCGAAGCTGCTTGACGCGAATTGCCTTCATGACTTCCTCTCCTTCCAACTAATGAACGACGGGCTCCAGTACTTTGTCCTCACTCGCATCAACCGCTTGCTTCGTTCCCTTCGAGGTTAATAGCTTTAATTTCGACAAATATTCTTGCGTTACCTTAATAAAAGAAGCATGTGACCATGTTAATGGTGAAACGGACATAGGTTCTCCTGTGAAAGGATGCACTTGCTCAGCCATCGTTCCTGAAGGCGCAGCATGTAGAATAGCCCAACGCATCAATTTCTCCGCTTCCAACAAGTCCTGAACGGTTTTGGCAGACGCCACCAGCCATTCTGCGTACCAAAGGGTACATATAAACCAAGGATTGCCCGGTACTTTAGCGACATCATTGGTGACTTGATGATAATAGTCGTTCTCATAGCGGGCGATACCGCCGATATCTGTTTGTACCCATAATTTCTCTTTCAGAATCTTCATTGTTGCCACAATCCTCGGATCTTCAAGCTCAAACAAGCCGAAGTCAAATAGCGCATACATACTCATATCAAGCGTGTAGTCCGGCACATACGTATTTTGGTCATAATTCCAATATAAAGCCCGCAAAAAGCGATTCTGATCTGGCGCATACAGATGCTGTTCGGCAGCTTTCTTCACTTGACCTGCGATATCCGCGTAGTAAATGGAGCGTACTTTATCCTGATGATATTCGGCAAAACGAGCTGCTGCTATAAGACCGGCATATACCGATGACACCGTGAAAGCTAGTACACCATAACGCTCTTCCCAGAGATCATAAGAAGGCAAAGGAAGTCCGGATGCATCCCGATAACGAACGAGAAAGTCCGCTGCGGGTTTCACAAACTTCTCATAATCCTCGCGTGAGTTCTCGATCGTTCCAGCCAGCTTATGGTGATGCCACAGCGTATACAATACGAGAGCTGTCTCATCCTCTTGAATCGCAAGCTGCTTATTCCCCCGACTATCCACCCAAGGATGCCAGCTCGAGCCTACTGAACTGTCCGGGTTATATTTGTGCATGAGATAGCCTTCAGGCGTTAGCACTTTCTTACAGAAATCAAAAAATTTCCTGGATAATTCATAATACCCTGCCCGGTCTAACGCATGTGACACCAAAGCGCCATCACGCGGCCACATATACGAGTAAGTATCCTTGGCAAATTTCAAAATATCCGAATCATTCGCCGCAATGATAGCTCCTCGATTGTCGACATTTGTTCGGGTAATCAACAAGCATCGCTTATAAAATGATTCCAAATCAGGCTTCAGCAGCGATAGCTGGTGGGCATCTTGATTCACCCATTTCACCCAATGATCGTGGGTTCTTTGTAATAAGGCTTGCGGAGTTGCTGTGCGAAGTAATCGCTCTAAACGCTCTACCTCCTGCTTCGTACGCCCAAAACAGACCCAGAACCAAGCTTCTTTCGCGCTTTGTGGCGGCACCTTCATCGTCAATTCAATTACACCATCAACGGATCCCTGCGCGATGGCATTTCCCCCTAGATGACCATCTTCAGCATCACGCCATGTTCCTTCCAAACCGTGAATCCCTTTTTGTCCTGTTGCATAACCGCTAGGCATTGCTTTCGCTGTGTCTGGAGACAAGCAAGATAGTGACATATAACGATGACCCTTATAAAATAAGAGTGAATTCAACTCCGGATCAAAATAAATCGTATCTCCGACGCCATTTCCATAGATTTGGAGATCCAGATGAAAATACAGTTTAATTTCTCTTTCCACATCAAAACGGTTTTCCACCTTCACCTTGCGCAAAAACACATTCTGCTGTACATCAACCCCATCACGAATAACGAAGCTGAGACCTAACCTTTCATGAGCGCATTCCGCGTTAGTAACAAGCGAATCTTCCAAATAATTGAGCTTTTTTGAAACCTCTGGATCGTCAATCCAGAAAAATCCTTCCGGACACCAAATGCCAAAATGTGAAAGATGATCACTAGATTGATTCTCTTGACCTACTAAAGGGTAATACATGTCACGAATATTATAAGCAGCGTCGAAATTAATGAGTACATTCCCGTTTCCTATGGGTAAATCTCTTGCCATGCCATCAGCCTCTTTCCAAGATATTGCTACTAATTTACCAATTTGAGTGCTTAAATATGCACGCGGCGGTTCTTGACTGGATATTCAGGTAATTGGCACCAATTCGCGCCTTAAAGATGTTCATTTCATTCGAATTCATTTACAATTAATCACATATGGAGGGATACGTTACTATGAAACAATTTGAAGGATTCGGTAAATTTTTGGAAAGCTTGCGGGGGAAGATGTCTTTGCGTGAAGCGGCTCATAAAAGCGGACTGTCACATGCCTACATCAGAGACCTTGAACTAGAGCGGAATCGTTCGACCAATGAGAAAATCAAACCCTCTCCTGTCACGCTGAAAAAGCTGTCGGATGCCTACAACTTTTCATATACGGAACTTATGGAGAAAGCCGGTTATCTCGAGAAAGAGGACGTACAGGCAGTCAACGAGCAGGAGCTAGTCCCTATGTCGGATACACTGTTTATCGAAGTCAGCACGAAGGAAATTACGTATCATACACGAATTGGCAAAGTTAGCCGAAGTGTGATTTCATTACTGGATTTCAGTCATTTTCTAGATAAGCTCGAAGAGCAAGGATTTAAGAAGATGGATACTGACTTATTCGTCAACCTAAATCATGTACAGAAATACATCGAAAAAGAAGGAAAACTCTACTTCGATCCTCTAGGAGTCAGCAAATTTGTCGTTATCGCAGCGATTCGTCAGAAGAAATACCATGAGTTAATCATCCGCAGCGTAGCGAATAACACAGGAATGGGATTGGAGTTTCAATACGACCGTAATTCCGTTGCGGATACACGTTTTCAGACTTTAAAGCGGCCTATTTAGGAATATTGAGAAAAACCTCAGTCTCTGCCTCAAGTGCAGGTATTTTTGCTAAAATGGTTTGAAAAGAGGTTAAAGTTCGCTCCAAACCGAAACTCATAATTTCATATCAACTTACAAAAAAAGGAGAAAAGTTCAGTCATTATGAAACTTTTGCTCCTTTTCTTTCGTTTATTTATAAGGATAGTTAGATTGAATATATGGCAGAGAGGATAGGTAAAGAAAACATGGCTGTACAACAAACCACCTCCCAGCAGTCTACTCGTCTAACGAGAGTTAAACGCAAGAGGTCTGCGGGAATGAGCTTTATCGTGTATGGAGTAGTTGGGTTTACCTTACTTTCTGTGATGTCCTTATGTTGGTTTTTCCTTACTTCCTCTGGTTCGAATGTAAGATTAATGATGGCTGACACCTTGATTACAACCCAACACCGGGAGTGGGCCAAATATTTAATAGGATCTACAGAGCTACAGAAGCGCGTGGAAGCATATTGGGAGAAGTTCGACAAAATGGGTGATGAGAAAGATAAAGGATTCGTCGAAATTGACCATAACTCCCCCCTTACCCCAGTTGTTGCCAAGAAAGATTTGGTCACCATAGAGCCAATTTCGGGGACAAATTTCAAAGGACAGCTCGTCACGATTTCAGATCCGAAAAAGCTTCGGATCGCCGTACCTGAGAAAGCAGGTAAAGGGGAGAAGGTTTCCTCTATGGTCAAAAGAACCGGAGCGATTCTCGGCGTTAATGGCGGAGGATTCATCGATCCCAATTGGGAAGGAAACGGCTTCCAACCTGAAGGCATTGTCATCTCCGGAGGCAAAATCTTTTATAATGACAAAGGCATGAACGGCACTGTGCAAGTCGTTGGTATCGATAAAGAAGGCCGCATGATTGCAGGCAAATATAAGGTTTCCGAGCTTGTGGACATGGGCGTACAGGAAGCTGTATCGTTCAGCCCTAGGTTCATCGTGAATGGCGTTGGGCAAATCAAGAGCCAAGCCGATGGCTGGGGAATTGCTCCGCGGACCAGTATGGCGCAGACCAAAGACGGCTCCATTCTATTCGCCATCATCGATGGCAGACAGAAGCATAGCATCGGAGCGACGCTGTATGATGTACAGCAGATATTCCTAGAACATGGCGCTGTAACAGCTGCGAATCTAGACGGCGGTGCCTCAACGGTACTTGTTCATAAGAATGAGATCATCAACAAGCCATCAAGTGAATACGGGGAACGTTACCTCCCTACAGCGTGGCTTCTCTTCGATCATCCTGAAACGGCGAACATTAAGAACGTTTGGGAAGGTCTTGATATTCGTAAAATTGATCCTTCCAAGTGGTAAAGGAAAAAGCAGAAAGCTCTATTCTCAGAGCTTCCTGCTTTTTTTGTTTTAACGATTTCCTAGAATGACCAAATCTTCCGCAGCCTCGCTAACTTCTTCTTCTGGAGAGTCCAGTTCTTCGTCACTTTTGGACTCTTTCCAGGAACGAACAGAATCTACGACGTTTACGGCTGTGTCTTTTGCTTTTCCATATAATTCCGATGTTGTTGTACTCACGGTTTTCGCAACTTCTTGTGTTTTTTGACTTACGTTGGTTGCAATTTGCACCGTTTTGTCGCTAACCGCTTGGGCTTGCTCCGCAATGTCACTTCTCAATTCACGACCTGATTTCGGTGCAAACAGAAGCGCCGTTGCTGCTCCGAGTATGCCTCCAACAATCGCACCGATGAGAAGATCTTTACCTTTTTTTTCATTGGACATAAGAAATCCACTCCTTAATTGTCTGATTTGGCATGCTGGTAGGCCCGCCATCTTTGCCACAGCTCAAATCCCGTCGTTGCCCACTCCATGGCGTCTTGGATTCGCTTCTGGTGGGTATGTACAACCTTTTCCGCACCATGAATCGATTCATTCATCACACGTGAGGCGTTGCGAAGTGCAGAAGCGGCATCCCCTATAGCAGCTCCTGCCTTCTCCACAGATTGAATACTCGGCTCTAAGGCAAGTATCTGCATATGCACCTCTTCCGTGAGCAGCCCTACCTTCGTCATCAAATGCTCCGCTTGCACGGCTGTCTCCGCTAAGGTCATCTTAGCTTGTGCAGCCGTATCGCCCAATTTGCCTAATATCTGCACCATGGCAATCAACATGCGAATGGCAAAGCCGATGAGCACGATAAAAGCTACTGCTGAACTGACGACACTTATCTCTATCCATGTCATGACGGGCACCTCCTGGACCTAAAAGCTATGCGGGTGGATGACGGCTTCTAGACGAATGCCTATGATTTACTACAGTATAGGTAGGCGCAGCTTGTTTTGACACAAAAAAGCTGGAAAAATTTCTGAGACCTGTCATAATGAAAACAAATCAAACTAGAACACTTGGAGGATTAAGATGAACAGAGAGCAAGGACTTAAAGAAATCGAACGCACCCGTATCATTGCTATCGTTCGAGGTGTGCAAGAAGCTCACATTCTTTCTTTAGCTGACGCACTTCTTAAAGGTGGCATTACCGTCATGGAGGTCACCCTCAATACACCTGGGGCTCTACGTATGATTAGCGAGCTGCAGGATAAATCGGGTCAGCACATGTTTATTGGCGCTGGTACTGTACTAGATCTAGAAGATGCTAAGAAAGCCGTCCAGGCCGGTGCTTCATTCTTGGTAACTCCGAATATGGATGAGGAAGTGATCCGGTGGGCTAGTACGGAGGGGATTCCGATTTTCCCAGGCGCAATGACACCAACCGAAATCGTTAAAGCATGGAAGGCAGGCGCTACGGCTGTGAAAGTATTTCCGAGTGCAAGCTTAGGTCTCACTTATATAAAAGAATTGATGGGTCCTCTAGACCAAATTCCATTGATAGCTGTCGGCGGGGTTACGGAGGAGAATATCAAACAATTCCTAAACATTGGTTGTTACGGACTAGGCATCGGTGGTTCCTTAATTAATCTCAAAGAAATCGCAGCAGGCCGCTTCGAGTGGGTGACAGATAAAGCTGCCAGTCTTCTTGCTGCTTCGCAGTAGGACAAAGAACATATAAGCGCGGAAAACGCGCTTATTCAGGAGCGCCCGAACATATAAGCGCGAAAACCGCGCTTTCAGCGAGAACTCTGCTAGCTGAAGCTCTTCGGTAGTGCCTGAGAAGCCGAAAATCGACTTCCCAGCAAGACCAACCTTAGCGTCCGTTCTGAATAAGCGGGGATCGTACGAGGAACTATCATTCAAAGGCCACAATTACTGCAAAAGTGCAGATATTTTTGCTGAAATCGCTTAAAATTAGGAAAAGCCTGCTAAAATGCAGGAATTTTTGATTTTCCATCTTGATATAAAAAAAGACTGCAAAAAGCCTGCACAATTGCAGGAGGTATTTATGAATGGGAGCTATTCAAAAGAAAAAAGCCTGCACAATTGCAGGTTTACCATAACTATAGTTACTCCTTCTTGTTAAAGTTCGCGCCAACCCAAAACACATATTTATTTATACGTTTTTGGTTAAGCTTCTGCTTAACCAAAAACGTATAAATTCTTTGAACAAATAAGCGCGAAAACCGCGCTTTCAGCAAGAGCATTGCGAGCCGAAGCTCGCCTACAGAGTCTGAACTGTCCCGCGCGTCCATGCAGATTAAGTTCCTAGACAACAAAAAAACCATCTTCCTCCGTGTGTGAGGTTGATGGTTATTTATTTTGACTAATGATATAGACACACTTGCTGGCACCCTTCGCTAAACACTCCGTTCGCTCCACGTTCGCGTCAAGCAAATTCCGAAACAAGGCTAACTCGCACTGACACGCTTGCGTAAATGTATTCGCCACCTGCGTAATCGGACAGTTATGTTCACTAAACATATACGCGTCCTCTCCAAGCTGTGACCAATCCACCATGTATCCATTCTCGTTCTGAATAAGCGCTAGCTCAGCCACCCGCTCTTCCAAGTTTTTCTCACTCATGCGCGGTTGATACCGCGATTCAAGCTTAGCTTGCCTGCCTTCAAAAAGACGTTCGATCTTCTCTTGACCTTCGCCTTCTACTAGCTCATCAAGCAAATCGAGCGTCAATTGCATGTATTTCTTGGGAAACAATTCATCCGCTTGCGGAGCTAATGTGTAAACGTTAGTCGGTCTTCCCATGGCTTGCCGAACAAGCTTCGTTTCGAGCAGATCATCTTTCTCCATGGAATGGATATGACGCCTGACAGCCATTTCCGTAATTCCGAGCTGTTTGGAAATATCATGGACACTTAGCGGTCCCTGAGTTTTGAGCATAGAAAGAATCACTTTACGCGTGGATGTCTCAAGTGTATGATTCACGCTCTCACCTACCTCGGAACTGTCATTTACGTCTCATTTTACAGCATTGTTAACAATAAGTAAATTAAGAAACAACTATGTATGTTATTCCAATTCACTCTTAATAAATGCTCGAACACTCCCTGCAAATTCTTCAAAAGCAGCTGGAAGTTTCGGAATTAACGGGTTCAATTCTTGACGGTTCCAATCCACATAGTCCTGGACAAGAGGCTTTCTAAGCTTCACGAGCTCAAGCAGCGTTTCTTTCAATGCTTCTGAATAGGCGCCTTCTCCATGCACAATTTCCACGATATCCTCATAGCTGCTGGCATCTCTTAGTATAAAAGCATCGATCAGCAAGCTTCCAACATCTGTCACTGTTTCGATTGCTAAGTGTAGAACACGTTCCTGCGCAAGCTGCCATACAAGATCATTGGTGCCTTTCGCCCACTGCTCTTCTAAATTCTTGCTTGCATCAGCTAAAGCAGCCAGAAACTGAATTCTTTGATCGATCTGTTCATGATTAATAAAATACATGGTGCTATCTCCGTCCTCTTTTTCGCCATTTCGTCCAAATCATCATTGCAAAAAAAGTAATAATAACCAGAAATACTAACAATACAGCCTGCATGACGTATTCATAACTCACGTTCATTCACCCTCTTGACTCTCACTTGGTTCATACTACTCTCAGTTTATCGTGGGTGCGGGGGAGCGTCAAGCCAGCAAGATTCTCTTGGAAACCGTATTGTTCTCTCATTTCTTTCATGATAGAGTAAAAAAAGTGAAAAAGGAGAGTCATAGACATGTTATCAAGGCCCAAGCTTATCGAAATCGATATCGTGCGCGCTATTGCGATCATCGCAGTCCTCGTCATTCATGGTACTTCAAGCGCGACTCAGCTACCGATAGGAACTGTATCTCATGCTGTATTTTTCATCCTCAACAAGGCCAGTTTGTTCACCGTTCCATTGTTTATTTGGATCAGTGGTGTTGTCTTATTCTATACGTACTACGACCGCTGGGAGTCGGGAATGTCGCGGGTTTTCTGGACAAAACGGTTGCGAAAAATTCTAATTCCCTATGTTCTTTGGTCACTTTTCTATTACCTATTCAATCAATTCGTATTTCATGGCAGACTTGGTTTTGACGTTATACACGTTATCAAACTGCTCATGTCGGGAAATGCTAGTTATCATCTCTATTATATAGTCATTATTGTTCAGTTCTATCTCCTATTCCCTCTGATAATGACGGCCGCTAGACGGTCTCATTGGTTTCGTAAAGGACTTATTCCGATAGGTATTGGGATTCAAACAGCAGCCTATTGCTTTCATCATTGGGTGTATCCTCTTCCCGAATACGCCTCGCTGTTTCTAAGCTATTCTGCCCTATTTGCTTTCGGCGCTTTCATGGGCATTCATTATGCGGCGATTGCTGCTTGGTCTAACCGCTTTAAAGCTGGGATTTGGAGTATTATGCTCTTAGCAGGTTTCGCATTTGTGGGGATGCTATTGCTCCACGAATACGGACTCGCTTCTATCGAAAATACATGGTTCGAGCTATCACTCCTCCTCTATTGTATGGCAATCCCGCTATGCTTCATCCAGTGGGGTCGTAAGCTGCTCGGGAGCGGCTCACCGATCGGCGTCGCGTTATCTGCCTTAGGCGGTGCTTCATTCGGCATCTACCTCGTGCATCCCGCGCTATTAACGCTCTGGGATCGCATCGCGCCAGTGCAGGAGCAGCTCTGGCTGTACGATCTACACACAGTCGCGTCGGTTCTCATCGGACTGTTTGGCTCTTGGCTGCTCGTGCGGCTGTATGCGAGCGCACAAAGAAAAGGTTCCGCCAATTGAGCGGAACCTTTTTTCATTTAAAGCGGGCTAATAGCGCCCACCGCCGCTGCTGTCTGCGGCTGTAACGCGGCAAGCCGCGGTGAATATCCAGCGCTTCGCGATAAGCGTACTTGGCGTCTTCTGCGCGGCCGAGCTGTTGATATAACTGGCCAAGGCGGTAGTAAGCTTCAACCGACGAAGAATGCAGGTCTCGGAATTGCTCGATGAATTGCGCCGCTCTCTCTGGGGAAGATGGAGCCAACGCTTCACCAAGTCGTAAATAAGCTTCACCAAATTTGACTCGCGGGTTTAACTCTACCGCTTTGAGCATAAAGCTTTCCCCTTTGATGAGATTCCCAAGTTTAAGGTGGCAAAGACCAATTTCATAGTGGACGTCTGCGGATTCTTCCATAATAGG
Organism: Paenibacillus andongensis; assembly: GCF_025369935.1. NCBI lineage: Bacteria > Bacillati > Bacillota > Bacilli > Caryophanales > Paenibacillaceae > Paenibacillus > Paenibacillus andongensis. The sequence goes on from NZ_CP104467.1 coordinate 5,721,958, forward strand.
CAGAGTTTGTTCCAAGTAGGGAAGCGCTTCTCTGAACTTTTTGCGATCGATTAGAATCCTGGCCAACTCCAATTTAGCTGACGTATTATGCGGATTAGCGTGCAAGTCACTTCGCAATCTAGTTGCTCTGCGGCTTAACTGAAATGGCTTGAAAATGTTTGGTGTTAACCCGACAAATCTTCTGTCCAGCACATACAGAATGACTAATAAAATAAGAAGAGCAAGAAACGGATTGCCAACGAGACGCCATAATAAACCAAATGCAAGTAATTTGGTAAGCACGATAAACCCTCCTTTCAACTTCCTTATCCTACCATAATCTTCCTAGTTTGGTCATCCCTATTCAAAGAAAAAGCACCCAGCCTTCAGCCAAGTGCTTCCCACTATTTCTTATTTATTTGAAAGATGGATCACTCATTCGAGATTTTTTTGAAGCAGTGCTATAATGAAAAGAAAAAGGGAGTTTATCCATGAGCGATCCACGTAAAGAAATTTGGAACAAAAGAAAACAACTGGGAAGATCCAAGTATTTAATTCTGTTCGGCCTGCTCCCTTGGGGCATCGGACTCACGTTATTGTTTAGTGTCATCGAATATCTTAGTTTTCATGAGCTCAGATGGGTTTGGCTGCCGATTCGTCTTCTCGTCTTCGTCTTCATTGGTTTCTTCGTGGCTAACGCACGCTGGCACGCTATGGAAAGCCGCTACGAACCATATACTAGACGACCTTAACGGTCGTTTTTTTAATGTAAAAAGGTCTGATCCTCCACATCGTCTACATGAAAAAGCGAAGCTGTGTGCGTGCGACGAAAATGCTCTTCCAGCTCTTTACGAATCGAACCAAACGACAGGATCTCTTCTATGAACGCCTCGCGCTCGCCCCACTCCTTATCAAGCCCGTTGTTATTGAACAATTCCCCAGAAACATCTTTAAGCGCCTCATGTAAATTGTTATCATACCAGTCGATTTCATTCGATGCGTCTTTGCGATACACATGTCTCATGTCAAAATCGTTATCTTTCATGGCAGCGAATTCAGCTAGTAAAATCCCTTGTATCCCTTCAGCTTTTACCTCAACATCGGCGCACCGAACATCATTACGTTCCGTGAAGCGAACAATTTTCGCCTGTTTTATTTTCCTCATGTCCTACCCTCCTAATGTTACCTATCATAAAGAAGAGTATTTCCAGTTTTATAGGATTTATCAAACGCTTGGAGTGAACCATATTTTTCGAAAATCCACCCAACCCAAATCGTTAATACTTACTCCCTTAATCGAATCATGATACGTGGTTTGCTGAGAACGATGAAGCACAAAGAGAAACGATTTCTCCTCCTGCAGCACTTCAATCAACTCATTTAACCTGCAAATGCGCGCTTCTCGATTTGGATTTCCTAGAATTTTGTCAATTTCTGTATCAACCCAAGCTATTCGTTCATGGTCTAAATGGGCACGGACATAGCTGTTGCTTTGCTTAAGCGTCTGAATAATATGAAGATCATATTCACTTTCCATACAAATGTGATAAAAAATGAGATCCGCTTCCTGGATCGTATCCAGCCTCATCATATCAGACTTACTCCGGGGCGTTAGTTCAATCCTGATTCCCGCTATTGCGCACTGCTTACAGATCCACAACGCATCTTCGTTGTTGTTACTATAAATGTACATGTGAAGGGGCTCACCGTTATACCCCATTTCATCAAGAAGGCGCTTAGCCGTGGCGAAATCAGTACGATAACCGGAGGCAGCCCCTTTGCGATCCAACGTCGGTAAAAAACTGCTGGCAGGTGCTTCTCTGAAGCCTCCAAGCTCCTCAATCATTCGATCACGATCCATAATCAGGTCAATTGCTTTGCGGAATCGAGTATCCTGCTGTGGTCCTTTTTTATTCTGATTAAAAGTAAGCAGGCTGCAGCCGAGAATCGACTGCTCAATCTGGTGCCATTCCGTATCTTTACCGACAGCACCAACAGGTTTACGGGAATTCGTATGGTCGCAAAGCACTTGCACCATATCCCAACTAGGACCAACCTCCGATAAATCCTGCGGCAAAAGCCAAATTTCCACTTGATCCAGATGTGGCCTAACTCCAAAATAACCATCGAAAGCTCGAAGTTTACAGATATAATCATCATTTCGTTCAAGCCTGAATGGTCCTGTCCCAATGGGCATACGTCCGAAGATTCCCTCGTTATCCCGACAAATATCCTCTGGCAGGATAGCCATCGAGGAATGCGATAACTGCTGCAAAAAGAGCACATTCGGCTGCATCAACTCGATAGCAATCGCATTTCGATTTAGTACCGTCATATTCTCAATACTTTCGCTCATCCAACCTTGACATGCCGAAAGGCCAAGCTCCTTCAATCTCGAAAATGTGTAAAAAACATCATGCGCCGTCATCTCTCTGCCATGATGAAACAGCACGCCTTTTCGCAAATAGAACGTGTAATGCAAGCCATCCTCGCTAACTTCCCAATAATGCGCCAAATGGGGCTCAAAGATCGTTGTTTGCGGATTGTACACAATCAGGGTGTCAAAGATTTGATTAATGAGATGACCGTCGAATGCATAAAAAGAGTGCGCCGGATCCAAAGTCACCAACCATTTATAGACCGGAAACCGCAGTGTGTCCTTATAACGCTCCTCAAGTTCGACTGCACGATAACCAAAAAAACTGAACAACCAATCGATGAAAGAGTCCTGCAGCCCCTCTCCCTTACCCAATTGGTGAATCAGTTCAATCGTCCCTTTATAATCGCCACGGCCCGCCAGCTCCATCGCCTGCTTTGAAATCATATCTTCCGAGGAAACAAGAAACGTTAGTTCGGAGACATTACCTCTTCCTCTCCCAGGCTTCCAGGATACCCAGCCTTGCTCCATCATTTTTTTAAGCAAAATCTTGACATTTCGCGTTGTACAATACAATCTATCTGCCAATTCATCTAACGTTATAGGTTGCGGTTCATGTTCTACCCCATGTTCAAAACTAGCTCGAAGCTCCAAGAAATGGGTCAAAAGCTGCATTCTCAACATCCTTTCCATAAAAGGGGAAATCGTTAAAGAGAATTATACTCTTTTTGTTCCCCTTATTCTAGATGTAAACTAGACCTAACAAGAAAAGAAAGGAAGGTGAACCGTATGCAACCTACAGATCTATACGTATCCGAGAAGCTGATGCAATGGCAACAGCAACATTTGGAAAACGAAGCTCGCGAGCATTGGAAATGGAAATCGATTAAAAAAAGAAAAGTCTACATGCTTCTAACTAACTTATTCTTCTTCGTTTAATCCTAGTTCTCACCCAAAGAACAACTAGAACGAGGAGAATAGCCAGAAGTATACCCATGGCATCGACCGCAACATCAATCCCATGACCCGTTCGATCCTTTACAAAAGTTTGATGCCATTCATCGGAAGCCGCATAAAGTAACGAAATGATGGAGGAGGTGAGCAGCGCTATGAAGACTTTTACAAGCTTAGAGAGCAGAGCTAAGGACCAAAGCAGGGCAAGGATAGCGTACTCGCTAACATGCCCTGCTTTTCTTATGAAAAACTCGATGGCACCGATAGGATCTTGCCACGAGATCATTTGGTGGTCATAGGAGAACTCCCATTGAGGGAATATATTCATCAGTTGAACACCTGCAAGCTTGGATTCCAACAATGGCCTCAAGCTCTGTTGTTGATACGATTCTGCCGACTTTAAAAAAATAAACGCCATCCATAGGACGGCAGCAGTCAAGAAGAAATAGTAATAAAATTTTGAAGATGTTCTAGACATAACTAGTTCCTTCCCCTTAAGAATTCAATTTTTTACGAATGCTGAATAAAGCAAAAAATTCAATAACCATCAAATTTACTGCAGATACCCCATAAAAGGCCATCCCAAACATCATGCGGAACGGATCAACTGTCACCGATTTCCACCAAAACGCAGCTGCCAACGTCATTACTATATTCAAAGCTGTTGTTATCCAGAAAGAGAATCCTAATCGATTCGTTTTCCGCATTAACCACACACCAATGACAAACGGAATTACAAAAGCTGCACCTAAGAAAACCCAATACAACACCGCATTCGACACTCTCCGTCACTCCTACACAATCAACTAGTTTATTCTAATAGGTTAGCATGAATAAGCGGCTGAAAACAACGTTTGCCGCCGTTTGCAACAGAAACGTCAAATGGCTAGGCATGGAAGAAATGCTATAGGAAAATTCTCCGACGTATGGCTTGCTTGAGCTGAATATTTCATGTATAATACGATAAGTCGACATTCATTGAGCGACACTTTCGGGGCCTTAGCTCAGCTGGGAGAGCGCATCGCTGGCAGCGATGAGGTCAGGGGTTCGATCCCCCTAGGCTCCATAGAAATAAACGGACATCCACTTGGGTGTCCGTTTTATTTTGGAGCCTTGGGGAGAGAACCCCGAAAGGTTCGCCCGAGCGGACGGAACGGATGATTAAGCTTCAAAGCTAATCTTCAAGTGCAGGAGCACGGCGTCTGAATCTACCGCTAAATTCGTCTTCGTCGAGTCTTCTTCGTCAGCCATTTAAATCAAGATTCATACATCCCCCTAGGCTCCATAATAATAAAGGTGGTACCTTCGGGTATCACCTTTTTTTATTATGGAGTTGGGGGTGAGAACCCCTTAGGGTTCGCCTGCGCGGACGGAACGGATGATTAAGCTTCAAAGCTAATCTTCAAGTGCAGAAGCACGGCGTCTGAATCTCCCCCTCTTTTAGAAGACATTTCTGACAAATTCGATTGGCCCTCTGGTCAATCTTGATATAATCGGACAAATCGTTTCTTTGAAATCGTTCAAAAAGCCCAATTCGATATAGTCAAGCATCCAGTTATTACATTATTACATAGGTTGGTGTATCAAAGATCTGGAGGAGATTACTCAATGAGTTACAACCAAGGTCATTATGTTAATCCGCATCATCCGCATCATCCGCATCATCCGCATCATCCGCATCATCCGCACCATCCGCATCATCCACACCATCCATATCACCCATATCACCCTCATCATCACTACTATCATCCACATATGCATCATCATCCAGTGATCATTTATCCTATTCCATATCCGCATCATCCACATCACTATCCACATCACTATCCAATGCCTTATCATGGTATGACCGGCCAACAAGGTGGGCACAGAGAAGAACAAACTAATAAATAAATTTCTAACAGAGTCGGGCGAATTTGTCGTGCGGCTCTGTTCTACTTCTTTATCTAATAGCGAAATATCGCATACTTCTCAATAAAAGATTAAAATTCTTCACTTTTGACGATAATTCAAGTATTAAAATAACGGGACTGATAATTATGGATAGGGTCATTCTTTACTCCGTTTGGATCGTTACGGCTGTTCTTCTGCTGATATTCATTAAACGGAAAAATTCGATCAAAGCACAGGTAAGTTTTTTATTCATGCAAATTCCCAGTTGGTTATTTGGTGCTTGGGTTATCCAAAAAGGATTAATCGAATACCCGGTTGGATTTCTAAAAATGGTTTACAAATCTAGTTTTACTTTTGAATTTTTCGTCTTCCCTGCCGTAAGTGCCATTTTTAATGTTCATTTCCCTAAAGACAGATCATGGTTTGTTCAATTCATTTACATCCTAAGTTTTCCAGCGGTAATTACTATAATTGAAGTCAATCTTGAAAAGTATACTCAACTGATTAAATATTTAAATTGGGCCTGGTATTGGAGTTTCATAACCATAACCTTCACTCTGTTACTTTCATATGGTTACTATCTGTGGTTTTTCAAAAAAATAAAGAAAATATATGGACAACCATAAATATAAAAAAATTCCTATTCAACCTCTAACCAATTGTGATAGATTGATTTTATAACCAGTTGGAGGTATATCATTTTGAATCCTGTCACCGAGAATCTTGTTATGAAACATCAAACCTATTTGTCCGATAACCCCAACGAATTAGAGAATTTTAGCTCGATCTATGATCACATGCTATTTTACTTTACCAGAATTCTAGGTATTGATGAGGAGCAAGCTTTGCAGTGTATCCTTGATCTCAAAGCTGATATATCTTGTGATCTTATTCCGTACATAGTTAAAAGCGAAATAATTTGAAAACGGTTTAACCACTGGTTAAATTGGATCCTAGTTACGAGCTATTACCATCCAATCCGACAATCCAACAATCCGTACCCTCTAAGGTTGCGGATTTTTTTGTTTGTTCACATCTCACATTTATGCACAACTTCCAATATAAGTAATTTGATTACGTATGATAATATTCAGAGTTTCAAATCAAAAAAGGAGAATACTAGACATCATGAAAGAACTATCACGCTCTAAAACAATTGGTCTTATTACATTTTTAGTTGTTGTATGGGGGATTTCTTGGCCCATTTACAAAATTGCTTTGGCTTACACACCACCGCTATTGTTCGCAGGGATGCGCACACTTGTAGGTGGTTTTCTATTGGCTAGCCTATATGTCCCTAAGTGGAAACAAATTCGTTGGAGAGAAAATTGGCAGATCTATGTGCTTTCTTCTATCTTCAACTTCATTCTATTTTATGCCTTGCAAACAGTCGGCCTATTGTACATGCCTTCAGGATTATTCTCAGTTATCGTTTATCTTCAGCCTGTGCTTGTAGGAATTTTTGCATGGGTTTGGTTGGGAGAAGCGATGAACGCAATCAAAATAATGGGATTAATTATTGGGTTTCTTGGTGTGGCGGCGGTTAGCGCAGGAGGATTATCAGGCCATATCGCAATCCTAGGTATTATTCTGGCACTCCTAACTTCACTGGCTTGGTCGATAGGTACGGTTTATGTTAAAAAAGTGAGCCCCCGCGTTGATTCCATCTGGCTTGTGGCTTTTCAATGTATAATTGGTGGAATTATCCTAACAGCGTTAGGGTCCAGTAAAGAGAAATGGTCAGACATTACGTGGAACGCTCCCTATCTCTTCGGACTTATTTTCGGGATCATTTTAGGAATAGCAGCTTCTTGGGTTGTCTATTTTATGCTTGTTAATGCCGGGGATGCCAGTAAGGTAGCCTCTTACACATTTCTCGTCCCTCTGATCTCGGTTCTTAGCGGGACATTGTTGAAGTATTGTCATCGCTACAGTTCTTTTTCATCTATTCGGGTATATCGGATTGCTGTCTGGCAATGTCGCTCTGACCTGGATATCCATTATATGTATTGGTATCGCTGTAGGATCAAGCATTAGCTTGGCGCTTGCTTTCTTTGGACTTCGCACGCAAAATGCTAATCAAGCTGCCGAATTGTCTGGGATGGCTCAGTCCATTGGGTTTCTTCTGGCCGCTATTGGACCGATTTTGTTCGGCTACCTGCATGATTTAACAAATGTCTGGTCCATTCCACTGTTGATCATGGTGGCAGCTTTCTTTGCTTTTACTCTTTGTAGGTTTGGGTGCCGGTCGCAATGCTTATCTGAGCTCAAGCGGTCAAAGCAAGGCGCGTAAAAATAGGTCTGTCCGCAATCCATGAATGACTAAGATCATAGCTTAGCGAAATAGTCCACGATAAACTGCTGAAACCGCTCAGCAGCTTGTGAAAGATAACGACTTTTTGACCAAGCCATTCCGATTGTTCGGTGACAGGCAGGATTCGTGATCCGAAGCCGTATAGGTGAAGGAATAGATGCATCCGGTAGGGACAAGGCAGGCACGAAGGCAACGCCCAACCCTTTGCGTACCAAGCTGCCGATAATATTCGGTTCATCCCCTTCGAAAGCAATATTAGGCGTGAAGCCAGCCTCCCGGCAAAATGCATCCGTCAGGTTCCGAAAGCCGTACCCCTCGTTCATACTAATAAATGGCTCATCCTTTACTTCAGAAAGAGAGATCGCATCGCGCCCCGCTAACCGATGTTCAGGCGGGACTAACAGGAAGATTTCCTCCGTCATGAGCGGTTTCCATTCGATGTCGGATCCTTCGATCGGAATTGAAGAAATGCACAAGTCGATTTCCCCGTTTTCCAGCAGGCGCCTCATGGAGGAAGTCGATTCAATAAACTGCCTAAGCCTTACATTTGGATATTGCGTTAGAAAAGCTCCAAGCAGTTCCGGCAATATTCGGGGAATCGTCACGGCCAACGTGACCGTTCCTTCATGCAGCCCTGCTAAATCATGGAGTTCCCTTCTCCCCTCGTTCAATTCCATGAATGCACGTTCGACCCTAGCAAGAAAAGCTTGGCCGAACGGATTCAAGCGGATTTGACGGCCTTTGCGGTCAAATAAAGGCACGCCCAAATCTTTTTCCAGACGAGCAATCGTCTTGCTTAAGGAAGGTTGGGCGATTTGAAGTTCTTCCGCCGCTTTTGTCATGTGCTCTAAGCGGGCAACGGTTTGAAAATAGTGTAGCTGTATAAACTCCAATGCGTATCATTCCCTCACACTAATAGCCTTAAAGCTATTATTTTATAATCAATTATGTATTATACTTTATCATTTGGAGTAGCTACAATAAAGGATGTGAGTTCAATAAAAACCAACTTATAAGGAAGTGAAGATAGGATTATGAAGAGTATTCAACTCATCCTAAGGGATTGGAAAGCTCTGCTTCAGCATAAGCACGGACGAATTGCACTCGGCTTTTTGGTTCTGGTTCCCCTAATCTATGCCGGATTATTTTTAGCTGGGTACTGGAATCCCTATGGCAGACTGACTGAATTACCTGTCGCTATTGTGAATATGGACCAAGGATCTATGCTCGACAACAAGCCCATCCACGCGGGTGACGATTTTGTTGCCGAGCTTCAAAAAAACAAAGAGCTAGACTTTCATTTCGTTACCTCAGTTGAAGCCGAAGACGGCTTAAAAGACGGACGATATTATATGACGATCATGGTGCCTGAAAATTTCTCCAAAGAAGTCGGGACACTCATGGATGAACATCCGAAGCCGGCACAGTTGATTTATAGAACGAATGCCGGAACCAACTACGTTGCTTCCCAAGTCGGCTCTTCGGCCGTCAAGGAGATGAAGGCAAAAATCGACGCGAGCATAACCAAATCTTATGCTGACGGCGTATTCTCTAATATGCAGGAGCTGGCAAAAGGTATTAGCGACGCTGGCAACGGCGCAAAATCCTTAAATCAAGGCACATCCCAGGCCAAAGATGGGTTCTCCCAGCTGACGGATGGCATTCGCCAAATATCCGGAGGTGCCTTGCAGTTACAAGAGCACAGCAGCCAACTAACTGAAACCGAACAACAGCTGCAGCATGGAGTCCAGAGCATTGCTGAAGGAACTGCCACTATGGCTGATCATATGAAACGGCTTGCTGATAGCCATCAGTCGATCGAATTAGGCTCGTCTCAGGTCTCTCAAGGCTTGAAAGAGTGGTCGGACGGCAGCAAACAAGCCGCTCAGGGACAAGCTCAAGCTGCACAGGACGCTAAAAGTCTGAACATGGCATTGACTGACTATGTCAGCGCACATCCTGATGCTGCTAATGATGACAAGCTACAAAGCCTAGTGAAAACATCCGAAGGATTGACATCAAACTTAGAACGAATGTCCGCAGCTTTGTCCAAGCTTGCGGATAGCTCCCAAAAGTTAAGTGATGGACAAGTCCAAACGAATGAAGGTATTCAAACCTTCGGCAACAAGCTGAAGCTGGCTGCTGACGGAGTTACTCAATTATCCGATGGCGCAGCGAAGCTTCAGATGGGCTTTGTGAAATGGGGCAACGGTTTTGAACAATTTGCCGGAGGAGTTCATACACTCGCGAACGGCGGTCAACGGCTAGATACAGGTGCAAATGAACTGATGAACGGACTCATTCAGTTGACAGACGGTTCCGGAGAACTATCGAGCAAACTAAATGATGCCGCACTGAAAACATCAGGAATTCATACGGATGATGCCAGGTCATCGATGTTTGCCGAACCTGTTCAACTTGTCGAATCGAAGTTGACGAACGTACCTAATTACGGCAGCGGCATTGCTCCGTATTTCCTTTGCCTAGCCTTCTTCGTCGGTGGCATCATGGCGGCCAATATCCTTCCTCTTGGTCGTCGGCAGGAACCTGATATTGCTGGAAGCACGCACTTTACCAATAAACTTGGCCTATTCTATACAATCGGTTTAATCCAAACGGCTATTGTGGATACAATCGTTCTTCTTGGGTTCAAATTGCAGGTTACCAGTATTCCGCTGTTCGTTTTATTTACCTTGTTAGTATCCTTTACGTTCCTGACGATTATTCTCATGCTCGTAAACGTATTTGGTCTGGTCGGTAAATTCGCAGCGGTGACCTTGTTAATTCTGCAGCTTGCCACATGCGGCGGAACGTTTCCAACGGAACTGAGCTCGCCAGTTATGAAAGCGATCGGTCAATGCTTGCCGATGACGTATGCTCTCCACGGGCTTCAACATGTCATTACGCTGGGTGGCAACAAACAAATCGGGCATTATGCCTTGATTATGCTTGGGTACTTGTTCATCGCAGCATTGATGGGTTTGGCAGCAACGATGATCCAACATGGTAAGCTGGGTAACGCGGCCCATTAATTACAGATGTTACATCATTTTTTATGCTAAAATTAACCATAAGTACTCAGTAAAAGCCACTACGAATAATAAGGAGAAATGATGATGACAAAAGAATTTTGGCTCAATCTGCCGGTAAAAGACCTCAAGAAATCAAAAGAGTTTTTCACCGCGCTTGGATTTTCGTTTCATCCGCGACATCAAAATAGCCATGATGCCGCTGGCTTACTAATCGGAAATAGCAATGTTATCGTGATGCTTTTTCCGGAGTCCAGCTTCAAAAGTTTTACGAAAAATGAGATTGCAGATACCAAGCTAGGCACCGAAGTATTGCTTTCCTTTGATGCCGAGAGCAAAGAAGAAGTAGATGAAATGTTAGAGAAAGCGGTTAAGGCAGGCGGCACAATCTATGGTGAACCCCATGACCAGGGCTGGATGTACGGCGCCGGATTTACTGATTTGGATGGCCATCGGTGGAATGTGTTATACATGGATATGAGTAAGATGCCGAAGGAGTAAGAACGTAAGTATATGAAGAACACTGTAGCCATGTAGGTTACAGTGTTCTTCTTTTTACATCCTAAACCAACAAGTCATTCCTTGACGGCACCGATAGAGATCCCTTTTACAAAGAAACGTTGCAGGAAAACGTAGACCATCAATACAGGCAGCGCGCCGATAAATATCTGTGATGCGCGAATCGTTCGTTGCGATTGATTGGCAACTGCAGACAGATCAATCTTCGACATATCCGCTTGAACTATGATGGTTTGCATGAAACTTGCAAGCGGAAGATGCTCAGCATCTTTCATGTAGATTAAGCCGTCAAAATAAGCGTTCCAATGTCCAACCATCGTGAACAATGCAATTGTCGCTATGGCCGGTAATGAGATCGGCAAGTAAATCATGAAGAAGGTTCGGAAATGACCGGCTCCGTCAATAAAGGCAGCTTCCTCAAGATCTTTAGGAACGTTGCGGAAGAAATTAAGAAGTAGAATGAGGTTATAGACTGTTACCATTCCTGGCAGGATAAGCGCCATCATCGTGTTCATCAAACCGAGCTTATAAATAAGGATATAGTTTGGAATCAGGCCCCCGTTGAACAGCATGGTTATGACTAAATACCAGAGATAGCCAGTGCGAGCGCGAAAGACACGGACATCTTTGGAGAGTGCGTAAGCTGCAATTGCGTTAACGAACATCCCAAGCGCCGTTCCAAGGATAGTCCGTTTGATGGATACCCCAAGTGATGTAAGAAACTGGGCATTGTTAAACGTTTTTTCGTAGGCTTCAAGTGTAAAACCGATCGGCCAAAACGTAACCATCCCGGCGTTGGCAGGGGCATTTGAGCTAAAAGACACCATCAGTAAGTGGTACAACGGCAGTAGGCAAAGAATAGAGATTATGATCAATAACACATTGTTAAACACAGAAAATATGCGATATGATAACGTTTTGTGGTACATATGTTGTCCTCCTTAGAGTTTTCGCTAGAAAACTGGCCTCGTAAGCGTTACTGAGTTTTCGTAGAAAACTGGCTTCTTAAGCATTCACTTAGAAAATTCGATATCCAGCGAATCTATAAGCAAGACGATAGGATATGATGATTAAAATTAAGCTGATAAATGATTTAAATAGACCAACTGCCGTAGCGAAGCTGAATTGTCCACTAAGAAGACCTTCCCGGTACACAAACGTATCGATAATATCCCCCTGCTGATAGATCAAAGGACTGTACAAGTTAAACACTTGGTCGAAGTTCGCATTCAGTACATTGCCCAGAGCCAAAGTTGCAACTACGATTGCAATCGGTATAAGTGATGGTATGGTAATATGCATCGCTTGCTTGAAGCGGCTAGCTCCGTCAACTTCTGCTGCTTCGTACAGCGCTGGATTAATGGCCGTAAGCGCTGCTAGGAAGAAAATTGTATTGAACCCAAATTCTTTCCAGACATCACTGAAAATAATGGTAAATCGGAACCAACTACCGTCGCCTAGAAAGAAAATTGGCTTAATGCCGAACACATTGGAAAGGAACTGGTTGACAAGCCCAGTCTGAGCGAGCATATCAATCAGAATTCCTGCGAGTGTGACCCATGATAGAAAGTGGGGAAAGTAGACAAGTGTTTGGATGGACCTTTTGAGTCCCATGTTCCTTACTTCATTCAATAACAAGGCGAAAATAAATGGAATGATTAAGTTCAACACGATTTTGGTACAAGCAAAGAACAGGGTATTCCACGTAATTTTCAAAAAATAATCATTCTCAAACATATAACGAAAATGCTTCAAGCCAACCCACGGGGAGCCGGTTATTCCCAAACCTGATTTATAATCCTGAAACGCCATAACGATCCCCGACATTGGAAGATAAGAAAAAATGAAAACCAATAGGATAGCAGGCAGCACCATGAGATGAAGCATCCATGGTTGTTTGTAGCTGCTTTTCCTTTTCACGCTTTCGGTGGCCTTGTGGGTCACTTGATGTACCGTCTTTGCGTCCATAGCTCTCTACCCCGTTCCATAAAAACTCATTTGTGTATTTTGAGAAACCCTGATATATATAGTATCAACAAACGCTAACCTTAAACTATAAGACAATGTTAGGATGGATAGGGTTTTGTTAGGGATATCTTCTGGGGGGATCGGTTATGGAGCTGCAAAGAAGTCTTGAGTTTGTCAAAAGAAGGGTCGGTTCCAGATTTAGTCTGTTTGCCAAAATGAACGGTCTTATTATCATTTTGTTCATCCCGATCATTATCGTATTTACATATTCCAATCGAATCGCATTCGATGTTATAGGCAAGGAGCTGCAGGTATCTAATATCAAACAGCTCTCTTTTCTATCCAGCCAAATTGACTCGAGGATCAATCAGATGATGGACTTTGTCATGACCTTTTCGAAAGATCCGAATGTTCAGAAATTCAATGGATTAAACATCTGGGAAGATCGCTATGATCGGATGCAGACTAGATATGTGGTTCAGGAGAAGATGGTGCTGCAGTCCGGCATTATGAACATATGGCCAGTTAAATACACGGTGTATTCCCAACAGAACAAAGAAGCCATTACTAATGCCATCAAAACGTCCGAGTATGATGAGAATTATTTGAAAAGGAATATGACCGGAAAATGGACTTATGGGGATGGCGAAAGCCTGCCTCAAGGTGAACCGAAGGCCTTTTACTGGTTCTATACGGATTCTTTCGGCCAACAGGATACGCTCAGTGGAAGTAATTTGGTGGTTGAAGCCAGCTTTGGTCATGAAAATATTCAAAATATGCTGGACACTTATAAGGCAGGCGGTCAAGGAGATCCTTTCTTTTACCACAAGGGAGAGGCTCCAATCCTGAATCGCAGCGCGTCCACACAGCTATTAAGTGACCTCATCCACTATTTGGATGGGCAATCTTTGGAAGATACCATGCAGAATGTCGTGAGATTAGAAAATAAAAATTATTTGGTAAGTAGCGTGAAGTCTCCTCAATTGGACTGGCATCTAGTTGACATTGTTCCACTGGATCAAATCTTGGGACCAATTTCGTTCAGCCGCAATCTATTTTATTTATCGATGGTCCTACTTTTTGTGGTCGGTATTTCTTCCTCCGTGCTGCTTTACCGGAACGTTCAGCGTCCGATTAGAAAACTGATTCGCGGATTACAGAGCGTGCAGCGTGGGGATTTCTCGGTAAGGATCATCACCGCTGCGCACAATGAGTTTTCTTTTCTGTTTCACCGATTTAATGATATGTCTCAGCAAATTCAAGGTTTAATTGAAAACGTGCTCAATGAGAAACTACGGGCCAGGGATGCGACTTTGAAGCAATTGCAGGCTCAAATTAATCCGCATTTTCTTTATAACTGCCTAGGCTACATTGTTAACATGGCCCAGATGAAGAACGAAGAAGCTGTCGTATCCATGGCGTATAATCTGAGCGCATACTACCGTTACACGACCCGAATGGAGCGGGAAACGGCTAGTCTGGACGAAGAAATTCGACTGATCGTCAACTATCTCGACATTCAGAAGCTGCGTAACGGCAGAATTGATTATCATATCGATATACCCGAAGAACTGCTAAACCTACAAGTTCCGCGCTTGCTGCTGCAGCCGATTGTGGAAAATGCAGTCATCCATGGAGTTGGGAAATCGTATTCATCGGGTGAAATTCGAATCAGCGGCGAGATGTCAAACGGCTATTGCAGGATTTATATCGATGACGACGGTCCTGGGTTGACGGAGGATCAGCAAAAAGCGTTAAATCATAAAATGCGGGAGCCCTTACAAGAGAAAATGGGCTGCGGACTTTGGAATACCAACCAGCGGATCATTCACCAATTTGGTGATAATTCTTATCTCTATTTCACGAAATCGCTTCTAGGAGGATTTCGAACAGAGATTATTTGGGAAATAACCTCTGGAGAGGAACATCGCCATCATCCCTTCATACAAGGAGACACGTAACATGCAAATGATCATAGTAGACGATGAAGCTCATTGGGTAGACAACCTATCCATGCACAAACCTTGGCATACGCTCGGCATCGAACAGGTTCATAAAGCTTATTCTGCGCATGAGGCGCTTCAAATCCTCGAGACGCACCCTATCGATATTGTCATATCCGATGTGCTCATGCCCGAAATGACCGGCATAGAGCTGATCGAGCAAATTCGCATGTTTGATAAAAAAATAAAATGCATTATTTTATCCGGTCATTCCGACTTTGAGTTTACGAAAGAGGCCGTTCGGCACCAGGCGGTGGATTATCTGCTTAAACCGCCGACCGACAACGAATTGTTTGACGCAGTCAAGGCTGCGATCGATCAATTGAATACGGAATGGGAAAGCATTAGCTCCTATGAACGCACCCAATACACCCTTCGGGAAAACTTACCGCTTCTTCGTGGCCAATTGCTTCTTGATGCCTTTCGAGGTCATCGCATGTCCTCCGACGAATGGAGTCGGAAGCTGGAGAATTACGGATTACCGTTCCGTTATGGGGACTGTGCCCTCCTGCTCGTCCGAATGGAGGAAGAGTTCGGGCAATATAAAAACAATGGGCAGCAGTTGATGGAATATGCCATCATCAATATGGCCGAAGAGATTATCGGAGAATTTACAGAGGTCTGGGGAGTTAAGGAAGAGCATGGGTATCTTGCCTTCCTGCTTCAGCTCAAGGAAGATCATTCTGACGTTGGGAAAGAAACGATTTTAGAAAAGCTTGCCATGCAGCTTCAGTATAAAGTGAAACAGTTCTTGAAAGGATCTCTGTCCATCGTGATTACGGAGTGGTTCCAATTTCCGAACCAGTTATCAGACCATTATAGGCAGGCCTCGGGCTATTTCCGGCAAATCGTAGGGGATGAACGGGAGTTCGTCATGAGCGTTGGTGATTATGAGCAAAACGTTTCGAAGGGAACCTTGGACGCTATCCATATGCCTCCGACATTGATAAACCTGCTCGAGGTCGGGCGTTGGGATGCGGCGGAAGATAAACTAGGGACCGTGTTCGCTGAACTTGATGAGAGATGGTCCGAATCCTGGGAGCACTGTATGGAAGCTGGATTTTCAATCGCTTCTTCCTTCACGCATATTGCGCATCGGAACGGCTACTCATTGGCCAACTTAATAGGACCAGAGATTGAATCCTTGCAGAGCGGAGAGGCCTTCTCTTCCATTAGCAAACTTAGAAAGTGGTCTCTGGGTGTGCTTGGCAAGCTAAAAGAGAATGCATCGAATGAAATCAAAGATATACGATCCACGTATGTGAAAAAAGTTCAGGATTTTGCGGAGAAAAACCTTCATCTTGATGTTTCGCTGCGCGCTCTTGCAGACCACGTAAATTTGCACCCGACACATTTATCCAAAATTTATAAGATTGAAACCGGTGAAGGAATAAGTGATTATATGTCCTCTCTCCGAATGGAGCGCGCTTGTCATTTGCTAAAGACAACCGACAAAAAGGTGTATCAAATCAGCATGGAAGTCGGTTATTTGGATCCGGCTTACTTTATCAAAGTGTTTAAACGCCAGTTCGGTGTAACACCACAAGAATTTAGAGACGGCATTTAATTGCCTAACAAAGTCTTACGGAAACTAAAATAATCATATAGATACCTTCCCCAATAAGTTGGTAGAGTTAGCATGTAGTAATCTTACACCGTAGGGGGAAAACAAAAATGAGTACATTCAAAAAATCATGGCTGCTGCTCGTGGCGACTTCACTCATCGTGGTCTCGGCTTGCAGCACAAAGCCCGCAGACAACGCGCAGCCAGTCAATACCGCATCGAATGGAACCACTGCGTCCGATGCTGCATTCAAGAAAGGCAAATACGATCCGCCAATTGAGATCAGTACCGTATTGATGCCAAAGAAGTACGTTAAAGGCGACACTAAAGAGAACAATGTCCACGACCGTTGGATGCTGGAGCAGTTTGGTATCAAGCACAAAGATACTTGGTACCCTGCCGGCGGGGATCAATATAAGCAAAAGCTTCAGCTAGCTATTGCTTCCGGAGAGAAACTTCCTGATTTCGTCTTCGTACCGACTGACCCCGTATTGACGAACCAACTGATCGATTCCGGCCAGTTTATTGCCATTGACGAGCTGTTTGAAAAGTACGCCAACAAAACTTGGAAAGACCATACCATTCAACACCCAGAACTATGGTATCCTTTCATAAGGAATGGCAAGAAGTATAACCTGCCAATTCTTGAATATACCGACAATGACGATACAATGTTATGGCTTCGGGAAGATTGGATGGAAAAGCTGAATCTTACGGCTCCCAAAACGATCGCAGATTTAGAGAACGTGATGGACAAATTCAAGAATCAGAATCCGGACGGGCTTGCTGCTAAGGACGTCTATCCGCTCGCGATTTCCTTGAAAAACAATACGAACACATGGATGGGCGGCCTCGATTGGTTATTCGGGGCATACGGCTCTGTTGAGGAACAATGGAACAAAGACGCAAATGGTAAGCTTGAATATGGTTCCGTCAACCCAGGGGCCAAAAAAGCGCTAGCGAAACTTCAAGAATGGATGAACAAAGGCTATATTCATCCTGATGCAGCTTTATGGGACGAAGGTAAATCTGCTGAGATCTGGACAAAAGGAAATGCAGGCGTATTGCCTGGAGCAAACTGGGTTCCTGACTGGCCTGCTCCAGATTTGGTCAAGAACGTAAAAAATTCGAAATATAAAGCCTATCCGGTTCCCGCAGGTCCAGACGGACTGGCAGGAACCAAATGGCAAAATTCCGGCGTGAACAGCTCCTTCATGATTAATAAAGACGCAAAACATCCGGAAGCATTTTTCATATATTACAACTACATGCTTGACAACTTGGCTAACCCGCCAACCGGCAGCAAATTCGAATATGGCTTTGCCCAAGGCTACGACTGGGATATCGTGGATGGAAAACCAACTAGTGATAAAGAAAAAATTAAGGACTTCTCCAATGAGTTCCATTTCATAGCTGGACCAGCGCGGATTCCAGACCTGTATATGAAGACCTTGGTTAAGCTTGCAGACGGCAAAAAGCCGGAAACTCCTTATGAGAAGCAGATCGCGGATTTCCGCAAACCTGAAAACTGGTATGCCGCGAAAATCGTCATGTCACAAATGGACATTCGCAAGCAAAACTATTTTACAGGTGCTGCGACACCGACCATGATTTCGAAATGGAACCTTCTGCGTCAGTCTGAAATGGAAACATTCAACAAAATCATCTATGGCAAATTGCAGGTAAATGCGTTTGACGAATTCGTCGCTAGTTGGAAGACTAATGGCGGTGATCAGGTGACGAAGGAAGTTAACGAGTGGTTCACGTCTGTAACCAAAAAATAAATACTGTAGTAAGAAAACTACAATTTCAAAACGGGCGAAAGCCCGTTTTTTTTACGTCCTATTTGAGTGGCGGTCTCCTAAACTATTGGTTTTTTTTATATTCTGTCGGCGTAAACCCGGTATAAGCTTTGAACAGCTTGCAAAAATAACGATAATTGTCTACGCCGACAGCCTCTGCTACCTCATATATTTTCATCGTCGTCTGCGTCAGCAATTCTTCGGCCTTCTTCATTCGGTATCGGCTTAAATAATCGGTAAAATGCTCACCCGTCTCTTGCTTGAACAATTGCCCCGCATAAGAAGGATGAAGCTGCACGCGCTCCGCAAGATCGGAAATTTGAATATCCTCTGCATATTTTTCGTGAATAAAGCGGCACATGCTTTGAACTTCCTTGCGGTAAGTCAGCCTCTCATGCTCCCCGAATGCCCGATCCAGCTCGTTAACCGTTTGATCCCACCAGCAGCCAAACTCCTCCCAAGTCTCAACCGATGCAAGATCGGTCATTCGCTCCGTAACGGAAGCTGGAATTTCCGATAAAGCCGGATCGAGCAGCTTGTGCGAGACATGGATCAGCTCCGCAGGACGCAAGGGTGGAACTCCCTCTTGCAGCAGTGGCGTGATCGCCTCGCGGAACGAGATGGTTGAACGCTGCTGCAGTGCTTTTCGAACCGCTGCAGCCCACTCCCGATACTGCGAAGGGGGAATCACCGCGAACCGCTCAGGCGTCGCGTCGGAAATCATCGGTGTCGGATGATAAAAGAAAGCGTCTAGAGCATCCGCTCCCGCGCGGACCAACTCCGCCCAATTCACTTCGCCCATCTGTCTAAGATGGGCATGTGCATGCCCCCGAACGCCAGTTACAGTACGTACATCATCCAGAACAGCCCCTGCTTCCACACGAAGAAAGCTAAGTCTAGCGGCAGCGCTATGGATATTCGGCACACGCATAAACACAAACAGCTTGTCGTTTCTCCAAGGCACAGTGACAGCGACGAACTTGCCAACACTCACGCTATCTCTGTACCGTCGCTCAATAACTTGTCCTGCCTCAGACTGCAGACGTATTGCCTGCTCGCCCTGCTGACTCGCGGTTCCAAATAACTCCCGCCCGCTCCAACCGATGGACAGTAAAGCGACGATGCCCGACTGCCTTTCGATTGTATCAAGTCCCGGCGGCAGTGGGTGTGCACCCAAGGAAGCCGGAGCAGATAACATCCGCTCCAGCCATTGTCGTCTTTCTTGCCAGTCGCTTTGCCGCTGCTGAAGCCCTTGAAGCTGCAGCCGGTGCGCCACGTCCATGTCACGGTAGATTTCTTCGGCGACCTTACGACAAGCTGTCAGTAGCTGATCAGCCTCCTGCACCTGCTTGATCATGTAACCTGACACGCCAATCGATATGGCGCGCTTGGCGAAATCAAATTCCCCATACGTTGTCAAAATCATGATATGAACCTGCGGGTATCTCTCCCGCACATACTCGGCTAGCTCCAGTCCGTCCATATCAGGCATCATGATGTCAGTTAGCAGGAGGTGGGGAATTTCCTGCTCCATGATGCGGATCGCTTCTTTCGCACTAGAGGCTGGTCCGATCAGCGTGAAACCAGCAGAAGCCCAGTCGATCCACTGTGAATAATGCTCCCTTACCCACTGCTCGTCGTCCACTAACAACAGCTTCAGCATGCTTCTCTCCCCCCTTCAACCTTTACCCGCCAAGCTTCAGGGCCATCCGGCTCAGGTAGTCTAACGCAAATTAGCAAACCCTCCTCTGACTCCTCAGGAAAGCTTAGACCGTAAGACTCGCCGAAATGAAGCCGGATTCGCTCGTGAATGTTGCGCAAGCCTAAATTGTTCAGACCTTTATGTCGCCCCAATGAAGGAACGCCGGCGAGAAGAGATTTTAGCTTAGAAGGTTCGATGCCAGGGCCCGTATCCGACACTTCAAGCCATGTTTCCCCTTCAGCGGACGCCATACCTGCCACGATAATATGATTCGTTTCGCCCGTTCCGAGTCCGTAAAAAATACTATTCTCGACGAGTGTAATCAACGTGAGCTTGGGTATTGGGGCAACGAGCGACTCGTCGCGTACAACGAGATCGAGTCGGAAGACGTCCCCGTACCGCAGCTTCATGAGTACATCGTATTGCTCCAGCTGCCGCAATTCCTCCTCCACCGTTACGATGTCTCCCGTTTTGTCCGTCGAATACTGCAGCAAGCCAGTCAGGGCGCGCAGCATCCCTGCCATCTCCGCCGCACGTCCCGCCTGATCCAAACAATAGATCGCGCTTAGCGTATTATGAAGGAAATGTGGGTGAATTTGCGATTGCAGAGCTTTCAACTCGAGCTGCCGCTTCTTCTCCTCTACCAAGCGCAGATCGTCGAACAACGTCTGAATGCTTTCCATCATTCGATTAAATGCATCGGTAATAAAGGCGAACTCATCGCTACGCTTGAGCGATACCCTTGCATCAAGCGCTCCGCGTGCTCCCACCTTCATTTGCTTAGTTATTGCGCCAACGGGTACTTGGATATACCTAGCAATCCACATAGACAGGAAAGCCGCTAGTATAACCGCCACTAGAAGCACCACCACTATCTGCTGCTCCAGTAAGGCGAGCAACGGATAGGCTTCCGATTCCTTTACGATGGAGAAGACAACCCAGTTCCAGCGGTTCTGATCGCTCCTTAGCACCTTATATGCAGCGGTCTCCGTGTGAACCCTATCGTAGTACCTTTGATTGGCAGAGGTAAGAGACTGCAGGTGACCGACGATAGACTCATACTCCATCATTCCGGCCCGTGATGTTAACGGCATATTAAAGGCGATAGGCTGACCATGCTCGGTAAACAGGAACACAGCCTTTTCCTTGTTCTGTACAACCGAAGGACCCGTCAGTGAAGACAAATTCAAATCGAACACGATAATCCGCTTCGCATCGATCCGTTTGGCGACCGATAGCGACTGCCTTCCCCCCGATTGATAAGGTGGACTCCACCATACACCGCTATCACCGGACATTTGACGCACAATATCAGCAACCTGTTTTTCTGGGACGAAAAATTGATACGAAAAAGGAGAGCAGCTTGAAATCGCCTCTCCCTCAATCAAAAAAATAGCATCGAATTCCTCTGAGTGCTGGGTCATCATGGTTTCCAGCAGTCTTGCGATATCCTCTTTCCCCAGACTGTCGTTAATGATTGGATTGGACAAAAGCAGCAGCAAGCCTTGAATATTGTTCATAAATGTTTTCAAATAATTCTCGACCTGCACGACCGAATCCTGAAGCACGGCCTCGTTGTTTTGTTTGATCGGATTGAACAGCCGTTGATAGCCGAACAACCCGATCACCAAAAACAGCCCAACTACTGACAGAAAGACAAGAACGAACAGCTTTGTGCTAATCCCCGTGTACCTTCGGTTCCTTAACCTGCGCAATAGCCACATTGCCAATGTCTCCTTTGGATCAAACAGTGTCTCAGTTATCGCTCATAAATTTGATCGATTTACCGGATGCCTGCGTCACTTGCTCGGCGTAATAACCGAAGATGTTTTTGCCGCCGTATTTGTTCATCAGCTCAGCCCGGTATTGCGGCCAATTGGAAGCATCTTTTTCCTTGAATAAAATCTGGATGTGATACTCGCTCATTTTTTTACGGAGTGTCGCCAAATCCATACCTTCTTTGATCGTCAGGCTGGTTCCGACCGAAGGCAGCAGCTTGTAGGACTTCAGCTTCTCGGAAATCTCTTTATCCCTTGCCGTGATGTTTTTGTCGATAATCTCAAGGCCAAACTTATCCGTCTGACCCTGTACAAAATTAGCAAACCAATTATAGATATTGAGGAAATTTCCGTTATCAAGAACATCTCTTCTGTAAGCATCCTCGATCCGCTCGATTTGCTTTCCATTGCGCTTGTAGTGAACGCCTTCTAACCCATATTGAGTTAGCAAGTACCCCTCCTCGCTTGCCAGCCAATCCAAAATCTCGATCGATCGCTTCGCCTTCTCTTCTGACGTTTTGGAGCTGATCAGGAATGGGTTGCCCGGGAGCAGCTCGACCCATGTTCCGGTCTTGGCTCCGATATGGAACGGCTGCCAATCGACGTTCGCCACGCCGGTTACCGCCTTCGTCTTCACCTGCAAGCCGTTTGCATTATTGTCATAGGCGTCGTTGCCCCCCGCAGACAGTACGATGCCGACTTTGCCCTGCGTCGCTTTCTCGATGTGCTGCCCGCTTTTATTTAGCAACCAGTCAGGGTCGACCACATTCATGGCTAGCAGTTTACGGACATCCTCCAGCACTTTTTGCATCCGGATATCGGTACGGACATCAACAAACTGATCGTTCTCGATCACGAAATCACCTACGAGGCCGTTCTTAATGAATTCCGGGAAATCGAAAGGCAGTGATGTGCCGTTACCGCTTGTCGAAAAGCCGAAGGTGTCGTTCTTGCCATTGCCATCCGGATCTTTTTCAGTGAAAGCTTTCATGACGGTAACCATTTCATCGTATGTTTCAGGCATCTTCAAGCCCAGCTTATCAAGCCAATCCTTACGGACGTAATACGAGCGATACACCTTCTTCGTATACGGAACCGGAGCACGTTTGAAAACGTTTTGCACCTGGTACTGTGCGAGATCGGTTGGCGTAATCCAATATTTAAAGTAGTTCGGCATCGCTGCAGGGGTGACGAGATTGGTCATATCTCTTGCGATGCCGTCCTTGATGTACTTGACTGACTCCAGTCCGTCCATATAAAACAGATCCGGGATGTCGCCGGAAGCGATCATTGTATTGATTTTACTGAGATAGTCAGGCCCCGACGCCATATACAAAAGTTTCAAATCGACGTTGAATTTTTCTGCGATTGCTTTTTTAACGAAATCTTTGTCTGCTGCCGGCAATTGCGAACTGTTTGCCGCATTGACAAACCAAGTGAGCGCCAGCTTTTCTTTCTTCGCCGGGGCCGCAGGCGACTCTCCAGCTTTTACTGAAACGGAAGGAGAGGAATTCGTCCCTACGTCTGATTTACTGCTGCATGCTGCTGCGATAAGTGCCGTTGCTAATAGAAATGCCGTTATTGTCGCTGTCTTTTTCATACGCATATAGACCTCCTAATGCTTTTTTATGTATTTCCTTCGTATGCTGCTCAAGTCGGCAAGCCTATGAAGAATGACACGTCATCCTTTGATTGAACCAATCAGCATGCCTTTCATAAAATATTTTTGCAGAA
Organism: Paenibacillus andongensis; assembly: GCF_025369935.1. Taxonomy (NCBI): domain Bacteria; kingdom Bacillati; phylum Bacillota; class Bacilli; order Caryophanales; family Paenibacillaceae; genus Paenibacillus; species Paenibacillus andongensis. Next base: position 5,745,574 of record NZ_CP104467.1, read on the forward strand.
ACGGATAAAGGACAAGTACAGGTACGATTGCAATGACGACGACCGCCATTTTGACTGTCTCTGGAGGGAGTGATTGCAAATCCGATTGCGGCACCGACAGCTCTTGGCTGACGCTTGGCGTCATAATCATGTTGCGCAGTACGACTTGTAGCGGATACAGCTCGCGCTCATGCAAATACATGATGCCGGCGAAATAGGTATTCCAATGTCCGACTGCGAAAAAAAGCGTGAGTGTCGCGAGAATCGGCAGCGAGAGCGGCAGTACAATGCGCAGCAGCGTTGCCAAATCGCCGGCGCCGTCCACCTTCGCCGCCTCCTCTACCTCGTGCGGCAGTCCTTCGAAATACGTCTTCATGATCAGCAGATTGAAGGACGAAATCATGCCGGGAATGACTAGCGCCCACAAGGTATTCATCATTCCGAGCGCTTTGACGATCATATAGACGGGGATAAGTCCACCCGAGAACAACATCGTAAAGATGATAGCAAGCAGCATGGCGTTCCTGCCCGGCAAAAACTTTTTGGACAATGGGTAAGCAAGCGCCGTCGTGGCTATCAAATTGAGCATGGTTCCGGCTACGGTAATAAATAGGGTCACCTGCAGTGCATTTGGCACAACATTGCTGCCCAGCACAGTCCGGAACGCATCAAGTGTGAAGACACTGGGGAATAGTACGAATCCACCACTGCGCAGCACCTCGGTATAGGGTGTAACGGATACGATGAAAACATAGTAAAGCGGAAAGAGGGTCGCTAAACAGAACAAGCCTAGCCCTGCGTACAAAACGACATCGAATATCTTGTCGGGTGTTTTCTTTTTTAATACAATCGACATGTCAGCATCCTCCTGTCACCATATGCCCGATCCTCCGAATCGTTTGGCGAGCTTGTTTGCGCCGAGCACCAGGATGAGCCCGATCACTGACTTAAATACGCCCATTGCGGTTGGGACGCTGAAGTCCAGCTGCTCAATCCCTCGCCGGAATATCCAGGTATCGAGAATGTCGCCAACGTCATACACCCTTGCATTTAGAAAAATGTACACCTGATCGAAGCCCGCATCCAAAATATGTCCGATTCGCAAAATGATCATCAGCATGAACACATCGCGTATACCGGGCAGGGTAACATGCCACATTTGTTGCCCTCTGCCAGCCCCGTCCATAACAGCCGCCTCGTACAGCTCTGGATTGATCGATGATAAGGCTGCCAAATAAATGATCGCCCCGAAGCCCGTATTTTTCCAGATGTCCGTTATCAGCAGCATCGGCCGAAACGTATCGGAATTCGTCATGATGTCGATATTGCCCCAGCTCATATCACGAAACAGTGTCGTCACCAGACCTGATCCCGGCGCGAAGAATGAGAACACAAGGCCGTAGACGATAATCCACGATAAGAAGTGCGGACCATACGTAATGGTCTGAACGATCCGTTTGAACCAGTTGACCCGAACCTCATTCAACAGCAGTGCGAGGATAACGTCGGGGAACATATTGAATAATATCCGGTAAGTACTTAGCAATACTGTGTTTTTGAGCAGCAGAGGGAATTCTGGCGAGTTAAAAATTTTACGAAAGTTGTCCAGTCCTATCCAGTCGCTGGCCCAAAAGCCTTTCATCAGATTGTAGTCCTTGAAAGCAATAACCAAGCCTACCATCGGCGCATAATGAAACACTAGATAATAGAGCAGCCCCGGCGCTGTAAGTATATAAAGCCAGCGATACTTTGCGATCGTCCGCCAAAAACCGCGCTTTACGCCTTTAGGCGGTACGATAGTTTGTCCCGTTATGGTCAACTTGCTGGCTTGCATATAATTCCCCCTTCTCCAGTGCTCCGGTATTCTTATCCCCATAAGTGAAGCGCTTACAAACTCTCTCTATAAAATAGTATAGGAGTGAATCCGAACCGAAAATAGCACCACATTTCAATAAAATGTCCAAAAATTAAAGAACTGCGCACTTTTGTTTTAAGTTTGGCCGTAATAATGAGCCGCCCATCATGCAGGACGTGATTCGCAAATAAACCGAGGCTGCAGCCAAAAGAATTATTCGGATTTAAACACGAAACAGATATGAGCACTCCGGTGATCTTCGTGATTCATTCCGTGTGCCTCATCATAACGGTTTTAAGGCAAGTAGGTTACAGCTATTACCAATGTTGTATATACTGCAACAATTCATATGCCAAATGGCCATTTTGTTCGTTGAAGTTGCAGTACGTACAACATTTTAGACCCCAATTGTTGCAAAATGGCCTTATAATTTTTGTTGTACGTTATACAACATCTTGGGAGATAAGCGGGATTTAGGCAGAAATTGTTGCACTTTTTACAATATGTTGCTAAAAATCATAGACAGGGTGTAATCATCGCTTACCCCAACACCCCAAACATACAAAAAAGGACAACCCCTTAAAGGTTGTCTTTGTTCAATTCTAGGTTCTAAACTTTTCATTTATCTCTTGAAGTTCAATAGCCATCTTAGATAATGACTCTGATGACGCTGCGATTTCTTCCATCGATGCTAATTGCTCTTGTGCCGCTGCGGAAACATTCTGAGTAGCCGATGCGCTTTTCTCCACAACATTGAAAATGGTATCCATAGCCATAATCGTTTGCTCTGCACCGCTTGAAAGCTGCTGCGAAGACGCCGAAACGGATTGAATTTGTGCTTCTAATTCTACGACGGAATGCTGAATCTGGCGAAATAACTCTCCAGCCCTATTCATGATATCAATGCCTCCCGTCACTTCTGTGTATGTCTCATCCATGGATTTAACGGCTTGCTGCGACTCGGTTTGAATAATCTGAATCATATCGATGATTTGATGAGATGACTTAGCTGTCTGCTCCGATAATTTCTTCACCTCTTTGGCAACGACCTGGAATCCTCGGCCATGTTCTCCTGCTCGAGCTGCTTCAATCGATGCATTCAAAGATAACAGGTTCGTTTGAGACGATATTTCACTTATCAGAGATACAATCCCTTCAATTTGATTCGATTGTTTCATTAGATTTTGAATGACATGAGACAAGCTTTCGACAGTTCCTTTTATGGAGTTCATTTGAGCTACTGCCGTTTGGATGGTCACATTGCCTTCTTTGGATATATGAGTGGCTTGCGTTGCTTTATCCGAAACCGCTTGAGCGCTTGAAGCAATTTCTAAGACATCTTTGGACATTTCATCCACGATTCGCGCCCCTTGCTTGACGGTTCCAACCTGCTTCTCTGCACCTTCTGCCATTTGCTGAATATTTTCGGCGATGAAGTGGGTGGCATTCGAAGTTTGCTCCGAGCTTGCCGTAAGCTGCTCTGACGAAGCTGCTAACATGCTCGATTTCTCGCTTACCTCCATTAATACTAACTTCAACGAATCAATCATCTTGTTAAAAGTACGCCCAAGCTCTGAAATTTCATCTTTGGCCATCGTCTCTTTTACTCGCACGCACAGATTGCCTTCGCTAACTTGTTGCGAAACCGTAATTAAGCTTTTTACAGGAATGATGATCGAACGAATTATGAAATAAATCAATACAGCACCGATAATCATAGCGATCAGGACGATATACAAGGTATTTCTCAAAATCCCCGAAGCTTCTTTCATAATTTCCTGAAGAGAAATGGTCCCCGTTAACTTCCAGCCTGTTAAGCTGTTTGTTACGAATATCGATCTCATCGCTTCCCCATTTTGTTGGAACACGAAAGTGGACTCATCCGCTGCAAACATGGGTTGGGAGATATCAACCGGTACTGGAGTCCCTGCTTTCATAGTAGGGTGTACGAGATATGTTTTTGACTTGTCGACAATGGACATAAATCCGTTTTCTCCGATTTTAACCTTCAGCACTTCTTTTGCAAATTCGGTCATATTCAAATCGACCCCAATGACTTTGGAGCCATCCGCCGTCATTCTTGCAAGTGTAATAACAATTTCTCCATTTGTCGCATTGACGTATGGATCTGTAATGATCGTTTGGCCTTTGTTCTTCAGCGCATTTTCGTACCAGGGTCTTTTTCTAGGATCAAAACCTTCCGGTAGTGTCCCCTCCGGGTTTAGGATCATAACCCCATCCGATGTCCCAACATACGTTGATTCCAATTCGGGGTGAACGGCTTGAAACTTGGCGATTAAACTTTTGACTGTCGGTTCCGCACTACTAGTACTGCTCAGCTTATTCGGCAAACTATCAGCCAAAAAAGTGACATCCTTTTGGATCGGTTTGATGTATTCATCGATCAGCTTATTTAATGATTTAACATTTTGGGTCGTTTCCCCCATAATTTGTTGTTCTGCTTTATTTTTGGAGGTCTCATAGGAAAACCAACCTAGCGTTAAACAAGGAATGAACAAAATAGCGGCGAATGAAATAATCAGTTTGCTTTGCAATGACATGCGGAATGATCTCGCGGTTAGTTTCAATTGAATTCTCCTCTTGTTGCCTAAAATAGATGCATGAATTCAATCATATCTGGAACATGTTAAATGTCTTCTGGTTGAAATGTTTAATTACTATTAGATTCCCGTTAGGTATCTTAACAAGCAGTTCATAATTTGTAAGCTCACGTTTGAAGGGTACGGATCATTGGGGACTATAACTGTGTACCTTCTTTCCCGTAGAAAAACTGACTAAGGCAGCCGCTAACCCGAGCACAATTACGATGCTTGCCATCCATGGATGATAGTAGACAGTCGAAGTAGCGTTCGCCATCACTCCCCCCGCTCCAGCTCCTACCGCTAATCCCAAATGAATGATGGATGTGTTCAAACTGAGAACGAGATTGGATGACTGCGTCGCTTGTTGAATAAAATACGTTTGGATAGCTGGGCCGGTCACGAACATAGAGAATACCATAAGGGCGATTAACACTAAACTCATGATTAATGATCCGGACATAATAGGCAGTAGAGCAAGAGCTGCTGCATGAACAATAATACTCTGCGTAATGACGCGAGCCGCTCCCCATCGATCAACGCCATAACCACCTAAACGAGAACCGACGGCTCCGAAAATACCGAAAGCAAGCATAACGATACTTATGTTGGAAGCTTTCAAATGTAGGACGTCTTGTAAAAATGGCGTCAGATACGTAAATAAAATCGAATTACCCGACTCCCTAAAAAAGGTGAGAAACAAGCCGCTAACGATGACGAGACTTCCCAACACTTTAAATTGCTGCCTGAATGGAACCGGAGCGTCCCCCTCAATCTCTGGAAGAAGGCGGAAGATTACAAATGTAATTAACAGACTGAATAAGCCTAAAATAATGAAAATGGCTTGCCAACTCCACCAGTTCGTAATGGCAATTCCTATCGGAACCCCTAAGATCATAGCGCTGCTAAACCCAAGTACGATCGTGCCAATCGCACTTCCTAGTTTCTCCGCAGGCACTAATTTGGCAACCGCACCAAACACTACGACAAGATAAACGCCTGCGCTTACCCCAAGAATAATACGAGAAACCATTAGGACCGAAATCTCTGAACTCCCAAAAGAAGCCAAGCAGCCCAAGATAAATACAAACATTGAACCAAGCAGCACTTTCCTGCGCCCCATCCGGGAAGTAAGTGACACCACAATGGGAGTTCCAATCGCAAACGCAAGAGAATAGGCTGTGATTAGCTGCCCCGCAACAGCGATAGAAATGTTTAAGTCTTCAGCAATGACTTTAAGAATTCCGGCAACAACCAACTCGGAGGTCGCCGTTAGAAATACCCCTAGGGCAAGGATGTAGATAGACAGTCGATTCATTCGATTCATTCCTTTCTGCTATTCCGTGATCGTTTTATTGAAGTATAATAAAGTTACGATAATCATGTAAGAAGGCAAAGTATTTGGACATTATCCAAGTATTTTGACTAACTAACTATAAGTAAGAAGGTGAAGCCATATGGAACCTCTACAAAAAGAAGTACATGACTTCTCTAACATCTGTTCCGTATTGACAATACTTGGTGCCAAATGGGCATTCCTAGTGATCGCGGAGCTATCTAAAGGCCCGAAACGATTTAAACAGCTTCATCGAGATTTAGTGATCGTCAAGACACAATCCTTAACGGATGTGCTGAGGCATTTAGAGCAGAACGGGATTGTTCTACGTGAAGTAACTCCAACTGTACCCATCATGGTAGAATATTCATTGACGGAAAAAGGAATTGATTTTCAGACCGCTCTCAAAGAAATGGATAAATGGGCCAAGAGATGGGGAAGCAATAACCATTAACGCAAATTCGATACAATTGATGAGAAAGGTGTGATAGGTTGAACGTCCTTCTTTTCGGAGCTACGGGCATGGTCGGACAGAGCGTGCTGCGCGAATGCCTTCTCGATCCTCAAGTTCAAAGCGTACTAACAGTAGGTAGAAACACCACCGGTCAGAATCATCCCAAATTACACGAACAGGTTCAAACTAATCTTCTGGATCTATCAGACATTGAGCATATGCTGTCGGGCTTCGACGCTTGTTTTTTCTGCCTTGGTGTCTCTTCCGCGGGAATGACCGAAGACCGCTATCGGGCAATAACCTATGATATGACCATGCATGTTGCGGAGACATTAGTGAAATTGAACCCTAACATGTCATTCTTCTATGTAACAGGAATGGGAACAGATAGTACGGAAAAGGGGCGCAGTATGTGGGCGCGGGTGAAGGGAAAAACGGAGAATGATTTGCTTAAACTGCCTTTTAAGGCGGCTTACATGTTCCGTCCAGGAGGTATTCTTCCATTGCACGGCGTCAAATCCAAGACTAAACTGTACCAGAGCATTTACACCATAACGAAACCTCTCTACCCTTTGTTAGAAAAATGGTTCCCGAATTCGATTACAACTTCAGAGAAGCTCGGACGCGCAATGATCAAAATTGCCAAACATGGGTATCCAAAATCAATCATTGAGGGCCGAGATATCAATCTCATTTGAGAAATTGAGAGGAGATGCTCATGGTTACTGCTGATGAAATAAGAAGCATCGCGCTGTCATTACCGGAAACGGAAGAACATGACCATTGGGAAAAACCTTCCTTTCGTGTACGCAACAAAATTTATGCGGTCATCCAACCTGACGGTGTGTCACTCGTGATTAAAACGACCAAAGAGGATCGATTAGCTTACACCACGATGGATCCCGATGTTTATCAGCTGCCAGACAACTTCCAAAACTTAGCATTCATGATTATTCGAATGGATCGTGTCAATCACGAGGAATGTCGTACTATGCTTATTCTGGCCTGGAGCCTTGTAGCTCCGAAGAAAGTCGTTAAAGCTTTTAATGAAACATCAAAAGGTAAAAGCTAAAACAAGACTAACTTATATACACAGCCTATTATCGCTTGGGTAGCCAAGCGTTTTTTGTTGTTTCCACAAGTAAGGGCTAGATAAATAGCCTATTGACTGATGATTGAAAATGATTTAAGCTACAGATAAGAAATTTTAATGAATGAATTATTCATTCATAAATAAGAATAGAGGTGCACGAATGAATAAAAAACATTTAGTTTGGGATCTGCTCCTACGAAAGCTAAATCAGCGTAAAAATGCTAAGAAGCTAAACTACCATACTCCAAATGGCATCGCCCTGGAACGATTCATTCCGATTGGCGGCATTGATCAATGGATCACCATTCGCGGTGAAGATCGCAGCAAGCCCATCCTGTTCTTCATACACGGCGGTCCCGCATCAACTTATACCGTCTTCTCTCCATTGCTGCGTTCATGGGAGAAGCACTTTACCATCGTCCAATGGGACCAGCGCGGTGCAGGTAAGACGTTCCGCAGGAATGGTGTGAATGGGAGCGGAGATATTACTTTTGAAAAACTGGCAAGTGATGGACTCGAGGTTGCCGAATTCCTATGTAAGCATCTCAATCAGGAAAAAATGATTCTTGTTGGCAGCTCTATGGGAAGCATTATAGGTGTCATGATGGCTAAGCGCCGACCAGACCTCTTCCATGCTTATGTCGGAACTGATCAGAACGTTGGCCCAGATCCGGATCATCTATCTTACCAGATGACGCTAGAAGGACTTCGCGCTGCTGGGAACAAAAAGGGCATGCAGGCTATCGAGAGAATTGGACCCGATCCTTTGAAGTGGAGCCGCAAGGACTTCGATGAAAGGAACCAGTGGATCATTAAATCTACCACAACGGTTCCTAATATGATAATGGACATCATGCTGCCTGCTATTTTGTCGTCGCCGGGCCACACCATTCGTGACATTATAGACATTTTCAAAGGCATGAACTTCTCCTTGGACCTTCTTTTTGATGAACTCATGACCTTTGACATCCGCAATCTCGGGTTGGAATTTGACATACCATTTTTCATCTTCCAAGGTGATACTGATTTCATAACACCAACCGCATTAGCCCAAGCCTATTTCAATGATATTAGAGCTCCTCACAAAGAAATGGTTCTTATCCAAAATGCCGGCCATCTCGCTGCTTTTGCTCGGACAGATCAATTTCTAGATGAACTAAGAATGAGGATAAGTCCGCTTGTAGACTCGGCAAGCAAGAAGGTTGATATTTCACTTCATCTTGTGAAGCCTATATAATAAGTTTATAGAAATGTCATTATACAGATCGGAGATTGACGACCCTTGTCCCCATTAAATGAACAACAATTGACTCAGATTCGTGATGATCGCAGAGAACAGATTAAGAAAGCCGCACTAACGGTATTTGCCCGCCATGGAATTGCAGGAACTAAAATGAGCATGATCGCGGCAGAAGCTGGTATCAGTCAAGGCCTCTTCTACCGTTATTATAGCTCCAAAGATTCACTATTCATTGCACTCGTTCAAGAACTCATGGAAGAAGCAGGAAAGGAAATTGCTTACATTGCTCAAATACCTGGCACTCCCGTGGAACAACTTAAAGCGTTAACTCAAGGAATGCTGGATGAAGACAATAAACATGCCTTCATGCTTATTCAACAGGCACGAAAAAATGAGGATGTACCCGAAGAGGTCAAACAAGCCCTTGAAAAACACTCACCGAAAGTTCTAATTGATTTGCTAGTCCCACTATTTATCAAAGGACAGCAAGCCGGAGAATTCTCCGCAGGTGATCCCAGGGAGCTATTATCGTGGTATTTTAACATCATCAATAGTCTGATTATGCAAGAACAAGAATATGAAGAATATGGGTTCCCAAGCGTGGATATTCTCATGCGGATTATTACGAAATAACTCAAAAGAAACGATATCGTAAATAAAAAAAAGATTGCCCCTATCCGGTCTTTCATGACCAGGTGGTTGGCAATCTTTTTGGTTTCACTTAATGAGCGTTAGTTGGGAGAAAGTCTAACTGTTTTTTTGTCTCAATGCCGTTAACCTGTTTCTCTTGCTTCTTAAACATGGTAACCAAAACCGTTAGCAAGATACTGCTTAAAATGGTTGCAAAAAGAATCCATACATCTTTCCCCGTTTGAATTCCGCCAAATTGTACATTCATGATTCCTTCAACCGCATAGGTTGCCGGGAGAAATTGGCCCAAAGATTGATAAAAATCGCTTAACATTTGTTTCGGTACAATGGTTCCGGAAGTGACTAGCTGTAAAGATAGCATAGCCATATTTACAAACATGCCTGCCATCCCCAATAACGTAAGGAACGTCTGGGCGAAAAACATGAATGCCAAAAGAGTTAAACAATGAAACAACCAGAAGGTACCGAAGCCACTTCCCATTTGGCCGCCAAGCAAAGCGATCACAGAAGAACCAACAATCGAGATAAGGAATGCAGCAAATACTGTAATCAATGAACGGATGGCAACATGTCGCCATTTAGAAATAACTGTTCCTATCGATTCGGTTGCCTGATGGAGATTCATAGCCATTAACATCGCACCCACATAAGAGGCTAACACCAACATCATAGGTACCATTTGATTATGCATGCCGCGGACGGGATTCAAAAGTTGTTCATTTGACTTTACTTTATTCAAAAGATTTTGTGCAGTTTCTGACGCCTCCTGAGCAGGTAATTTTAATTGTTGTAAGGCGATCTGTGTTCCTTGAAGAGAAGCCTTGTGATTCAATTCATAGGTAACTTTGGTAACTAGGGTTTGCATAACGCTTTTAGTTAACTGTGGATTAGATTCGTTAATGAGATAGGATAGCTCCGCTTGCTTACCGGGTGTTGTTAATGATTGGCCAAAGTTAGTCGGGATCGTCAAAACTAAATGAACATCACGCCCAAGCAGATCAACCATCGCCTGCTCTTTTGTCGAGGATATGATTTCAAAAAGCAAATTACTTTGTAATTGGTTTTCGATGCTTTTACCGAACTCGCCATCTTCATTGACGATAGCAATTTTCAGATGAGAAACCCGATCCTGTACGCCATCATAGGCTGTCATCCAAACAACACAAAAAATAAGTTGAGCCATCAAGGCCACGACTACGGCCACAATGGTTTGTGGCTTTTTTAAATACATGAATAAAGAGTTCTTCATTTCGTTTCCCCATTCCATTTGATTGGTTACTATTAACATAGGTCAATATTAACCTATAAAATTTAATGAGTCAACAAAAATATAAGTTAAATTTAACCTATGTAAAAAAGTTGTTAATCATAAAGTTATAGATTAAAATGAACCTATTACATAAAAACAATTCATTATACGAGGAGTTGTCGTCCACATGAGCTCAATTCGCTATGCCCTCCTTACCTTATTGGCTCGCGAGCCTCTTAGCGGTTATGATATCAAGCAGCAGATGAACAGTCGAATCGGACCTTTTTGGAAAGTAGGCAGCAATCAAGTATATCCTGAACTGTCAAAAATGGAGGCCGAAGGCTTGGTGGCCCTGCAAACTGTAGAGCAGCTTAGCTATCGCCCTGCCAGGAAATTGTATGAGATAACAGAGGTTGGTCGTGAGGCGTTAATTCAATGGACGCTAAATCCGGAGGAAGTTGAAAATGTTCGTGATGACTTTCTTTTGAAAGCTTATAATTCATGGTTGATTGAGCCAGAGAAGATGATCATACGAATTGAGGAGAAAAAGAAGCAGCACCAAGAGCGTTTAACCGCCTATCTGGACAAGGTTGCGGAGCTTACGCAATTACTTGGTCATTCCAAGGGCGATCAACCTCTTGATTCGAGCATCTCGGTGGTGGAATTCGGCATTGAATATGAACGTATGTATATGGATTGGTGCGATAAGCTCATAGAAAAGCTGCAAAAAATTCATAGTGAATGAAATATTGACAATAAAATTAATGAATGTTATAAAAGTAAGGAATGGCACTCAGCAATTGAGAGTGCTAATAACCATCTCTGACTAATTTCTACATATTTGAAAGGAGATCTCCCATTGGAAAAGAAACAGTTTCAAGCCGAATCCAAACGCTTATTGGAAATGATGATCAATTCGATTTATACGCAAAGAGAGATATTTCTAAGAGAGCTTATCTCCAATGCCAGTGATGCTATCGACAAAATTTACTACAAAGCTTTGACCGATGACACGTTGGTTTTTGACAAAGATAGTTATTTCATCAAAGTGATTGCCGATAAAACGAATCGCACACTCACACTTCGTGATACAGGTATTGGGATGACAAAGGAAGATTTGGAGAATAACCTGGGGATCATTGCGAAGAGCGGATCTTTGGCCTTCAAAAAAGAAAATGAAGCAAAGGACGGTCACAATATCATCGGCCAGTTCGGCGTTGGCTTCTATTCAGCTTTTATGGTTGCAGATGTCGTTACGGTTATTAGTAGAGCGCTAGGCAGCGATGTAGCTTACAAGTGGGAGTCCACTGGTGCTGATGGCTACACGATTGAAACGGCGGAGAAAGACGAAGTGGGCACGGAGATTATCCTGAAAATTAAGGATAATACGGAAGATGAGAATTTCGATGAGTATTTAGACGAGTATCGTTTAAAAGCGATCATCAAAAAGTATTCCGATTTCATCCGTTACCCTATTAAAATGGATATTACCGGAAAAAGGCTGAAAGAAGGCAGCGAAAGCGACTTCGAGGATTACCAAGAAGAGCAGCATGTCAACAGCATGGTTCCAATCTGGAGAAAAAACAAAAGTGAACTGACTCCGGAAGATTACGAGAAATTCTATCACGAGAAACATTACGGCTTCGATAAGCCGCTTAAACATATTCACGTCAGCGCAGATGGCGCTGTCGTCTATCAAGCAATCCTCTTTATCCCGGAAAATATCCCTTTTGACTATTATTCCAAAGAGTACGAAAAGGGCTTGGAGCTCTACGCCAATGGCGTATTGATCATGAACAAATGTGCAGACTTACTTCCTGACTATTTCAGCTTCGTTAAAGGAATGGTTGATTCCGAAAGCCTGTCGCTCAACATTTCCAGAGAAATGCTGCAGCATGACCGTCAATTGAAGCTGATTGCCAAGAACATTTCGAGCAAAATCAAAGGCCAGCTGCAAAGCCTGCTGAAGGACGAAAGGGAGAAATATGAGCAATTCTACAAATCCTTCGGCCGTCAGCTCAAATTCGGTGTCTACAGCGATTACGGAAGCCATAAGGACGTCTTGCAGGATCTATTGATGTTCCATTCCTCCAAGGAGAAAAAGCTGGTTACGCTCGACGAGTACGTAGCAAGAATGCCGGAAGATCAGAAGTACATTTACTACGCTTCCGGTGAATCGATGGAAAGAATCGATAAGCTACCACAAACAGAGCTTGTCACTGATAAAGGCTATGAGATTTTGTATTTCACCGATGATATCGATGAATTCGCGATCAAAATGATCATGACCTACAAAGAAAAAGAGTTTAAATCCGTTTCAAGCGGCGATCTTGGTATTGAAGTTGATGACAACCAATCAGAAACCGATGCTGACAAAAATGACAACAAAGAGCTTTTCGATTATATGAAAAATCTGTTGTCAGGCAAAGTTTCAAACGTAAAAGCATCCAAGCGTCTCAAAAAACACCCTGTGTGCTTATCGACAGACGGCGATGTGACGATCGAAATGGAAAAAATCTTAAATGCGATGCCGAATAATCCTAACGTGAAGGCTGAGAAGGTACTGGAAATCAACATCAATCACGAAGTGTTCGCATCCTTAAAAGACGCATATGACAAAGATAAAGAGAAGCTGAATCTTTATACAGCCCTGCTGTACAATCAAGCGCTCTTAATCGAAGGTTTGCCTCTTCAAGATCCAGTTGAATTCACGAACGATATTTGCAAAATCATGGTTTAATATATCAAAGCACTACAACGATGACACTGTTGTAGTGCTTTTTTTATACGATCAACCACTCTTATAGTCGGGAAAGGTTTCCTTTACCTCATATTGTTTCTTCGAGTCCGAGTTTGCATACACATAAGCCAATAACCGATCTTGATCAATTCCCAGAGAGCTAGCCACTTTTACGATATCTAATTCATAAGAAATGCTTGGAATTTGATTGGACTTGACGGACATATGCTTCAACCATCCTTCGAATAATGTAATTAATGGAAACTCAATCCGTAAATATGATATAGTTTTCTTACAAACATAAATCGGTACGATAAAGGCAAAACCACTGAAAAGTGGTGACGCAAAGCTACAGGGACTAAAATGGCATTCTTGAATGTCCAAAATGTCAGCCAGCTACCGCCTCCGTCCGATTGTATGTAGAAAGACTAGGAGGGAACAAAGATGATGGGAAAAATTACGGTGGATGGTAGAATGAGTTTAGATGTACAGCAATTAATTGATAACTTGCATCTTCCAGAAAGTGATCTTTTGGATATGTTCTCCTTTAAGTTTGATAACAACGTTTTAACGCAGGATGAAGCTATTCGGTTTATTCATTTTCTCAGAAGTGAACTGGACAAACGGACTCAATAAAGGAATTATGCACGAAAGCATACAAAAATACAGTCGGTTGATGTCTAAAGATTTATTTTTTTCAAATAAATTTTAATCGCATGATTGCTGATTTCACGGGAAAAACTAAGAAAAGACAACGGGAATCCCGCTGTCTTTTTCTTAGTTTTTGTCATATTTAGAGATTAATTTATTCATTTTGGCTTTATTTATCCCGGAGCAGTCCGGTGTCATGCTTTCCCAATATTTGCGTAAGCTCCTTCAAGAACATATTTATGTCCTTAAACTGTCGGTATACGGAGGCAAAGCGAATGTACGCCACTTCATCGACGGGGTACAGCTGTTCCATGACGATTTCTCCAATGCTTAAACTATCCACTTCAGCGTGAGCCGTGGTGCGAAGCTGCATTTCCACTTCAGATACCATCATCTCAAGCCTCTCCATCGATACCGGGCGCTTCTCACAAGCTCGAATCAAGCCTCTTAATACTTTCTCTCGACTAAATTCTTCCCTACTTCCATCTTTCTTAATCACGATTAAAGGCGTTTCTTCCACCATCTCAAATGTGGTGAATCTTCTTGCGCACTTCTCACATTCTCGACGACGACGAATCGATTTGTTTTCATTGGCTGAACGTGAATCAAGAACTTTCGTACCGGAATAGTCACAGAACGGACACTTCATTCGCTATCTCTCCTTTCTCTTCTTTCTCTTCTTTGATCTATTACCATATGTTACATGTCATGAACTTAGGAGATATGCACACAATACTATTACCAAACGACAAGGAGGTGAACAGACATGGGCGCAGGACAATCCCGCAGCAGCAATACATTAGTCGTTCCTCAAGCTAACGCAGCGTTGGATCAGTTGAAATACGAAGTAGCTCAAGAGCTAGGTATCGCCATCCCTCAAGATGGATATATGGGCAATATGGCTACTCGTGATGCTGGTTCTATTGGTGGTAACATCACTCGTCGACTGGTACAAATCGCAGAACAATCCTTGGCTGGTCAATTCAAGTAATCTTGAAGATTAGCTAATGAATCTGCAAAACAGGAAGTATTGGACTCTAAGCCCCCACAAGGAGCTAGTCCAATGCTTCTTTGTTTATGAAGAGAAGGTAGTCTTCTTCCCCCATTGCTCCGAGTATAGCTTCGTGTATTTCTCGTAATAATAGAGCACTCGCTGCACATAATGACGTGTTTCTCCGAATGGTATTTGATTAATATGCGCTTCCGAACCATCCCAGATGTCATTTTGCTTCCATTTATTCACATTCCCTTGACCTGCATTATAAGCCGCAATCGCATAAATTAAATTACCATTATAATGCTTTTTTAGCCAGCTTAAATACCAAGAACCAAGATTAATATTTACGTCCACTTTTAATAAATCTTCCTGCACATGAGGACCTAAATTCGTAGATTCTACAATCCAGTCTGCTGTGTCAGGCATAAGCTGCATCAGGCCAAGTGCGCCTTTTCTTGACTCCAAATGATATTTGTAATTCGTCTCAACTTTAATAATCGCAGCAATTAAAAATGGATCTATATTGTGTTTCGCCGCGCTCTGCCTAATTTCCTGCTCAAAGTAGATCGGGTACAGCTTTCTTCCGATAAAATCGCTATTCATAAAGAGAACCAGAACAAAAAAGACAAGAAGCAAGGCAAAAACTCTTTTTTTTCGTAAAAAGGTCATGAAAGCCCCTTCTCTAGCCAAAACCGCTCCACTTCAGCGAAAGTTTCTTCCCAAGTACCGCTGTTGTCAATGACAACATCCGCGTATTTACGTTTCTCCTCAATGGACATTTGAGCTTCAATGCGATTATTCGCCGCACTTTCCGTCAGTCCATCTCTTTGCATAAGCCGCTCCAACTGGATAGAACGCGGCACATAAACAACCATAACCTCATGAAACATGAAGGATAAATTAGATTCGATTAATAAAGGGACATCGACCACAACAAGCTTGTCCGGGAACTGCCTTTCATAGGCTTCCATCTGTTCGCGTATTTGTGCACGAATTGGCGGATGTAGAATACTTTCCAGCTGCTTGCGCGCCTCGGTATTCCCAAAAATGATCTCGCCAAGCTTCTTGCGATGCAGTGAGCCGTCTGGCTGAAGAACGGCTTGTCCAAAATGTGCAGCAACCTGTTCAAGAACAGGGCTGCCGGGCTCAACGACATCGCGGGCTATCATATCCGCATCTACTAATAGGGCGCCGCGGCTAACCAGCATGGTGCTAACCGTACTTTTGCCGCAAGCGATTCCTCCTGTTAACCCGATATTCATGGGTATCTCTCCTAATCGTTTTCCACTCGGAAAACTTTCTCATATCCCAAGGATTTACGAAATGAATGACTTCCTAGTAAAGAGAAATGCTATAACATTTTCAAAAGTCCCATGATGATGAGTACACATCCCGGAAGTACAGACAGTTTCTTCATCCAATTCATCTCCGAATACCGTAAACCAAACCGCAAACCAATTGCAATAAATGAACCACTTGATATCGAAATGACAGAAGCCGTTAACAGTGGAACGAATCCAATTAATGCGGCTCCAATGCCTGCACCGAACGCATCTAAAGATAACGCCAAACCAAGCAAGGTAGCCTCTGAAGCTGAAATATTACCCGATTTGTCAACGTCTGCTATGGATGGTGTGCGCAAAATTTGAATAACCAGTCCGAAGCGTTTCAGCTCAATATTCAATATTTCCTTCGTTCGCTGCAAAGTATCAAACGTTAGAATCTCTCCAGAACCAGTGTGCTTCCCCTCTGATGAAGGTTGAACACTGCTTATTGATGCTTGATCTACAGATAAGACTCCCTCTCGTTCCTGTTTCTCTTGCGACTTTTGTTGTCTCGTTTGTACTAATGCCCAGATACCAATCCCGATCAAGACAAGAGCACCGATACGCTTAGCTACCAAGGGAGACATGAAGGAAGACATCAGAACACCGATCTGCATCGAGCTGTAGATAATGATACCTGACCAAAGCGATATAATCGCAATAGATAGGAACGGAATTCGTATTTTACGTAAGCCATACATCACTCCGACGCCGAAGCCGTCCAAAGAAACTGCGAAAGCAAGAATAAGTAGTGAAACTACAGGAAGCATAATACCCCTCCTAAGAGTTTTACCTAGAAACTAGCTTATAAGCCGTTAATCTAGGCTAAGTACTCCATATCATATGGGAAGGGCAGGCTTCACGTGCCTATTTCTCTAACTTCTTTCGGGTTCTCGTCTTCTTTAGCGGTTGACAGGTTGGGCAAATATGCGTACCTCTGCCGCCAACAACGGTCTTATAAATCTCGCTCCCGCATGTTTTACACGGTTGAGACTGTCGGCCATAAATGTTCAGTTGATGCTGGAACAAGCCAATTTCGCCTTGTCCATTCACGTACGATTTAATCGAGGATCCTCCCACTTCAACCGATTCACGAAGCGTACGAATGATGGCGGAGTGAAGGAGTTCGAGCTCCGTCTTGCTCAGTGAAGAGGCTTCGCGTTCGGGATGGATGCCAGCCAAGAAAAGGGACTCGTCTACATAAATATTCCCGATTCCCACGATATATTCTTGATTGAGCAGCAGTGGTTTAATCTTCGTCGAACGATGAGCGATCCGGTCTCGAAAAGCCTCGAAGGTGAAGTCTTCATCTAACGGCTCAAGTCCGAGCTTATGCAGAGGAGGCTGCGTGAGCTCTTCGCCCTTGGGGAACAGATGCATCGTTCCAAATTGTCTAACATCCTTATAGCGGAGCTCGCTGCCATCGGTGAAACGGAACAACACATGGGTGTGCGGCTCCAACGGATCTTCACCGTCATACAGGCCGTACCGTCCTTCCATACGCAGATGCGAAACCATGACGTAATCGGTAAGTATGAAGCGCAGAAATTTCCCTCTGCGTTCTATGGTCTCAACGGTCTGACCTTGCAGCATAACCTCAAACATATGAATATCGTCCGGCTTTTGGATAATGCGAGGCAGTCTGACCTGAACATGCTCAATCGTTTTACCGGTGATTAAATTGTTCAGCGTTCGTCTGACCGTTTCGACTTCGGGTAGTTCAGGCACGGATGTTCACCTCTTTTTGTGTTGTTAATTGTGATTGAGAGGCTGAGGTGCCAGATTGGCTCGCTCAGCGGTAAAATCCGATCGGCTCACCGATTCGGCGTGCTATTACTTAGCGTCATACCAAGTAAGGCCGAAGTCAACATCCGCGCTCAGCGGGACATCCAGCTTAAGGGCTGAGGCCATGACTTCCGGTACTACGCGGCGCATGGTCTCCAGCTCCTCTTCTGGGACTTCAAAGACAAGCTCATCGTGTACTTGAAGCAGCATGCGGCTTTTGAGTCCATCTTGTTTCAAACGGTCGGCCATCTGAACCATGGCCAGTTTAATGATATCGGCAGCCGTACCTTGAATCGGCGTATTCATGGCTGTTCGTTCTGCAAAGGAACGAAGATTAAAGTTCGATGCTGTGATCTCGGGAAGATAACGGCGGCGCTGCAGCAAGGTCGTGACATAACCGTCCCTGCGAGCATCCTTCACGATCTCATCCATATATTTGCGAACCCCTTGGAATACAGCAAAGTATTGTTCAATGAACTGAGCTGCATCCCTGCGGGTAATGTCTAAGTTCTGGGACAAGCCGTAGTCGCTGATGCCGTAAACGATCCCGAAGTTGACGGCTTTGGCCTGACGGCGCATGTTCGCGTCGACAGCGCTCTCTTCCACCCCGAAGACGTCCATGGCCGTCTTCGTGTGGATGTCCATATTCTGAAGGAACGCTTCCTTCAGATTGTCATCCTGCGAGATGTGCGCAAGCACGCGCAGCTCGATCTGTGAGTAATCCGCAGCAAGCATGTACCATCCTGGCTCGGATGGAACGAATACCTTGCGGATCTTACGCCCCTCCTCCAGACGAATAGGAATATTCTGGAGGTTCGGGAACTGGCTGCTGAGCCGGCCCGTGGCGGCAATCGTCTGCCGGTAATAGGTGTGCACCTTACCGGTCTCTGGCCGCACCTCTTTGAGCAGCCCCTCGACGTACGTCGATTGCAGCTTCGCGAGCGAGCGGTAGTTCAGAATCTCCCCTACGACTTCATGGTAGGGAGCAAGGCGCTCAAGCACCTCGGCATCCGTCGAGTAGCCGGTTTTGGTCTTCTTCCAAGCTGGCAGCCCCAGCTTCTCGAACAAGATCTCGCCAAGCTGTTTCGGCGAGTTGATGTTGAACTCTACGCCGGCGAGCGTATAGATTCGGGTCATGATCGCATCCAGCTTGCTTGCAAGCTCCACGCCGAACGCTTTGAGGCCCTCGGCATCCAGTGCGATGCCGCGCAGCTCCATCTCCGCGAGCACGCCCGCGAGAGGCAGCTCTAGCTCGTAGAAGAGGCTATGCATCTCGCTCTTCTCCAGCTCTTCGCGCAGCACCGGCACGATGCGCGCAATGGCCATCGCTTTTCGACCCAAGTGGTCACTAAGCGCAGCAAGCTCAGGCAAGCGGAACTTCGCTCCCTTGCCGAACACTTCCTCGTCCGTCTTAACGCCCGGCAAGCCGTACTTGCCCGTCAGGCCGCTCAAGCTAAGATTCGACTCTGTCGGGTCGAGTAAGTAAGCGGCCAGCAGAGCATCGAAGTCCACTCCTTTGAGGTGGACATCTTGCCAAGCCAGTACCAGCTGGGCACGGTGCTGGTCGAAGAGCTGCTTCTTCTTGGAATCATCGCCTAGCCAAGTACGCAGCGGCTCGCCCGCTTCACTCTTCAGAAGCTCTAAAGGCACGAAGTAAGATGTATTCGTTTCCCCATCAAACGTAAACCAGACTACACCAACCACCACCGCTTGGTGCGGATTTTCCCCTACAGCCTCAACATGGATCGCTGCGTTATCGCCTAATTTGCCAATCAGCTCATCCATGTTGTCTTTCGTTACAACAACCGCATTCAAACTCTCGACAACTTGTTCCTCCGCTATGCTGCTTGGACCGAAATCCATCTTCTCTAAGAGGGATTTGAATTCCAGCTTGCGGAACATACTGGATAAAGCTTGTCCATCAAAACCATCATAACGGAAGACATCCCACTCCGTTTCCATCGGCACCTCACGGAAAATGGTCGCGAGTTCTTTACTCATGATGGCACTTTGTGCATGCTCCTCGACTTTTTCCTTCATTTTGCCTTTGAGGCTTGATGCATTAGCAAGCACTTCTTCAACGGTTCCAAATTCATGCAGCATCTTGAGTGCCGTTTTTTCCCCAACACCCGGAATACCTGGGATATTATCCGACGTATCGCCCATCAACCCTTTGAGGTCGATAATTTGCGCAGGCGTGAGGCCGTATTTTTCTTTTATTTCAGCAGGGTTATAAAGATCAACTTCACTAATTCCTTTCCGAGTGATCGCAACGGTCACATGCTCGGAAGCCAGCTGCAGCATATCCTTATCTCCCGAAACGAGAAGCACCTTCTCGCCTCTTTCATCGGCAGCCTTGGTTAAGGTTCCAATAATATCGTCAGCCTCATAGCCTGTCAGCTCAAACTGTGGAATCTTGAAAGCTTTAAGCAACTCTTTGATCAGTGGAAACTGCTCGGAGAGCTCAGACGGCGTTTTGGCACGTCCGCCTTTATATTCCGTATATTCTTTGTGTCTAAACGTAATTTTCCCGGCGTCGAATGCAACGAGAAAATGCGTAGGCTTTTCTTCTTCTATCAACTTCAGCAGCATCGTTGTAAATCCATAGACTGCATTCGTGTGTAAACCACTGGAATTACTGAGCAAAGGTAAAGCATAAAAAGCTCGATTCGCGATAGAGTTACCATCAATAATAATTAGCTTATCCATAAGTTCGCACCCCGATTTTTGACATACTTCCTTCATCATAGCATACGAAATTAAAATAAAAAAACGGTTCCGCACATAAACATGTATGGAAACCATTATTCAATGGGCCGGTCTTCAGAAGGAGGTTCTCCATATGAGCCCTTTTTTCTCACCAATTCGCAAAAAGGTTATATTTTTTGATATGAATAATACGATTCTGGATCGCAGACAATGCTTTGATTCGGCATTCCTTGAAGTCATGAACGACTTTACAGCGAGATGGGATCCGGGCGAAATGCTTTTTACATCCCAAGAAGCCCTGCAAAGCTATAAGCTGGAGTGGAGCCGTCACCGAAAGGCACCGATAAGGAGTCCCATATCCCCTGATGAGCTGCGCCACATTTGTTTACGTAAGGCTCTTCAGCCTATGCCGGTGAACGTCAGCCCTGCTTTTACACGGTCTTTTTTCGAACAGGTAGAAGAACAGGAAGATAACTTCGTTGCCCTCTTTCCCGGCGTTGAAGACACACTTGAGGCATTATCACAAAACTATAAACTGGCTATCATCAGTAACGGAAATCGGAAAAGGTTGCAAAGCAATTTGGAGAAAATGAAACTCACCAGATGGATCGATCAAGATCGTTTATTTAGTTCAGAGAAGGATGGACCGCGAAAGCCGCACCCCGCGATCTTTGAAAGAGCCCTAAAGACGATGAGCACGGCTTCAAACCAAAGTGTAATGGTTGGAAATTCGTGGCGCAATGATGTGGTGGGGGCCGCGTCAAGCGGCATGGATGCGATCTGGATACATCCGGGGAATATCAAAAAAATATCCGAGCGCCGAATCGGCAAACAGAAGGTCATTATTATCCGTTCTTTTAAACAATTGTTATACACTTTCTAATTCAAGTCCATTTGAGCCAATTTTTTCGAAATAATAAATACTTCCTTGATGCGCTTTTGCTTTCTTTTTGAGCAAGGCGGCTGTTTGGGAAATGTGTTCAAGTGAAATGGGAGATTCGCAGACACAGACGACTAAAGAGAGCGAAAGCGTAACTCCCTCGCTCTTGATCTTGTTGCCGCTCCGATCCCATACATATTCAAACTCCTCATCATCATAGAACATCTGCACACCCTGTTCGAAGCGGCGAATGATTTCCTGACACAGTTGTTTTGGAGATAACGTGGCAGATATCGCGATAAAATCATCGCCTCCCACATGCCCGACAAAATCATGCGGTGTCCCACAAACCGCAATGGATTGCTGCATAACATCCGCTGTATATTGAATCAGTTGATCCCCTTTTTGAAATCCAAACCGATCATTGAACCATTTGAAGTAATCGAGATCCGCATAAACCACATGAAACGGTTTGTTCTCACTAATCCTCTTGTTCAACTCGCGATTGATTTGCAAATTCCCTGGCAGTCCTGTTAATGGATTGGCCACACGCGCAGACTCCATTCGTACATTCGTTATACTCTCAAGAATCGTTCTGATCGATGCTACGCCTGCCATCTTCCCATTGCTTGTAACGATAACTAGGTCATATAAGTGGTTTATTGCGCGTGAGGTAGCCATCTGTGATACTTCCTCAACAGGCATGAACTCGTCCACGATTAGCGGTGATTCATCCATAATGCTGTCAATGGTTCGATTCCAGAACAAGGAGAAGGCGTATTGCCCAGTTAATTGTTGAAATAAGCGATCTCTCATCATGAGGCCAACCGGCACTTCTGCATCCACGATAACAGCACCCACTGCCTCTTGATTTTTTTTGAAGAAATCCGCTACTTCCGAAATCAGTTTTTTCTTCTCAAACACCTTCACAGGCGTTTTCAGGTCGCCAATGCTCCAAGTCATACTGCTTCCTTGTACTTTGCGATGCTGCCATATCAACATTTTATGGATGTCCTGCACAATCGCGGGAGATTCATTGGGCTTTCCTAGCAAATAACCTTGGGCATAATGCACGCCGAGCCGTGTTAATTTGGTTAGTTCATCCGCATGTTCAATGCCTTCGGCAATGAGGGAAATGTTCATTTTATGGGCAAAAGTAACGAACGTTTCAAGAATATACTCTTTGACTTTGTTTTTATGTATATTTTCTATGAGGGAACGATCTATTTTAATAAAATCCGGTTGAAGTTCCGCAATCGCTTGAAGAGAGGAATATCCAGCCCCCGCATCATCTATGGCAATTCGATAGCCTTGTTTACGGTAATGCTCCAGAATCTTTTGGGCTAAGGAGAAATCCTCAATCGAGCTTCTTTCCGTAATTTCAAATACGACATTGCTTGGGCGGAGTCCGTATCTCTGTAAAATCTCAAGCGTTTTACCGGGAACAAACCCTGGATCGTACAGCACTTGGGATGAAATATTAATAAAAAGCAATTGCTGCGGATGCTCCAAAATGGATCCTTTAATCGCTTTCTCACGAGCAAGCTGCTCCAGCATATAGAGCTCGCCTTGCTGCTCTGCGAATTGAAACATGGTCAAAGGTGAATGAAAGGGACTATCTTTGGGACCTCGCGTTAACGCTTCATACCCCATTACCTGTCCATCCTGCAGCGAGATAATAGGTTGATAAACGGAATAAATGTACTCTTTATCTATCATCTTATAGAATTGTTCCAGCATTTCTGACTGAGCATTCATGTCCATCATCCCTTACCTGAATATACTTATTACACTAGTCTATCAAACCAAATGATTGGCTTTATTATCCAAATGTAAAATGTATGTAAAGACTTCAAAAAAAAAAGAGGGAATTCAATCTTTTTCCCGAAAAAGAGAGGGATGGATTGTTAGGTGCGTACAAGCTTGTACATGCACGGAAAGGATTTGAAATGGAACAACAAGTAAAAATCTTGGCGGTAGATGACCGCTACGAGAACTTGCTGGCTCTGAATAGCATTCTGGCCTCTTCCAACTATGACGTTATTTCTTTGCAATCAGGCGAGGAAGTTCTGAGATATTTATTAAAAGAACCCGCTGATCACATCGCTGTAATCTTAATGGATGTGCAAATGCCTGGACTTAGCGGCTTCGAGACGGCCGAACTGATCAAGCAGCGGAAAGCTTGTCAGGATATTCCCATCATCTTCCTAACGGCTCTCAGCACCTCTATCGAGCATGTGTTGAAGGGCTATCATGTGGGCTCTATTGATTATTTATTCAAACCTATTCATCCTAAAATGTTGCGCATGAAAGTCGATGGCTTCGTTAACATGCACCTCAATCATCAAAAGATCAAAATTCAAAGTGAACTGCTGCATAAGCGAACGCTAGATCTCGAAGAGACGAATCGCAAGTTGGCTGAAGCGGAAGAGAAATTAAAGCAGCAAAATTTTCTTTTGGAACAATGGGTGGAAGAGCGAACCTCCGAATTAGTGGATGCCCATGAAAAGCTGATAAAATCACAAGAACATTTCAAGAAAATGTTCATGCTATCCCCTTCTTTGATGGCCATCCGCCGTCTACCAGACCTCACCTATCTCGAAATTAATGAAAGCTGGAAACAATATACAGGATACGGCGATGAAATCATTGGAACAACACTAGATCTCTTACGAGCTGAAGTGGGAGATTCAAGGAACTTTAGTGATGTCATCCATAATTGCAAGGTCAAGTACGAAACGAAGTCCAAGGAAATTCGAACTGCTCTGCTTTCAACGGAAATCATTGATATCGAAAATGAAAGCTGTTTGCTCGAAGTTGCCGTCGATATCACGGAAAGCTTGCGATTTGAATCTGAAATGGCGCGTCTAGCTCAACTCAATCTAGTTGGGGAAATGGCCGCCGGCATTGCCCATGAGATTCGCAACCCGATGACGACCATTCGCGGCTTCCTCCAATTATTTCGCGAGAACGATCGTCATATGCAGAAAGAATACATTCCCATCATGCTCGAAGAGTTGGATAGAGCGAATGAAATTATTACCGAATATTTATCCCTGGCCAAAAATAAGCAGTCCCATCAACAGCCTGAAAATATCAACCGTATTATCGAAACGCTCATCCCCCTCATCCAAGCAGAAGCCGTTATGTCCGGCAAGCATGTTCATTTCCAATTCAAGGACTGTCCTGTCATTCAACTCGACGATAAAGAAATGCGTCAACTCATATTGAACATGTGTATGAATGGTTTGGAAGCGATGAGCCTCGGCGGTAAGCTGAGAATTGAAACCTACCTAGAAGCAGAACACGTCGTCCTGCTTATCGCTGATGAAGGGACAGGCATTAATGAAGAACACCTAGAGAAGCTAGGAAGACCTTTCTTCACGACCAAAGATGAAGGGACAGGACTCGGTCTAGCTATCTGCTACAGCATCGCTGCCAGGCACCAGGCTTCGATTGAAGTTCAGTCAAGTAGGAAAGGAACAACCTTCCTCATTCGCTTTCCTATTACAGCCTTAAGAACATAGGTGAAACCGGCTTACGCTATCCTTGGATAATCGAGTTGCACAAGTTGATGCAATGGGCTCCCAACGATACGCAGCTAATACTAATAAACAAGGTAATCTTCGCTTAGCCAAAACCCAAAAAGGGACGCTCACAAGTCATAATTGACTTAGGAGCGTCCCTTCCATATTTCATTTACTTACACATTCAAATCTTTACGTTTCCCTGTGACCATATAAATAACGCCTTCACCGATGTTCGTTGTATGATCAGCTACACGCT
This sequence comes from Paenibacillus andongensis, assembly GCF_025369935.1. Classification (NCBI taxonomy): domain Bacteria; kingdom Bacillati; phylum Bacillota; class Bacilli; order Caryophanales; family Paenibacillaceae; genus Paenibacillus; species Paenibacillus andongensis. Next base: position 5,770,904 of record NZ_CP104467.1, read on the forward strand.
CTAAGAAATGGGCAACAAACAATAAATGGGTCAATTGACGGTTACGATTGAAATCCGATCCCATCATTCCCATTAATTCCTGCATCACCGAGCTGTACAGCTTATCCACGCGGTCATCTTTCTCGGCAAGCGCTGCGGCCCTATGAACATCACGTTCTGTATAAGAGACAAGGCTCTCATGCAGCATCTCAATGGCAATATCGGCCATTTCAGGAATGACTTCGAGCGGCTTAACAAGCTCTTCCCCCGCGAAACGGATCGTAATCTTCGCGATATCTACGGCATGATCAGCAATTCGTTCCAAGTCTGTTGCAATCTTAAGTGCGGTACCAATGATTCGCAGATCACTTGCCATTGGTTGTTGCAAAGCAATTAATCGAAGACAAAGCTCATCGATTGTCGTTAAATAATCATCAATATGATCATCATTCTTAATGACTTGCCGTGCCGTATTCTCATCCAACTTGGCCAAAGACTCCACCGATTTGAGAATTAAATCCTTAACGCTTTCACCCATATTCTGCAATTCTTTTTGTAAAATTGACAATGATTGATGAAACCCAGGTCTTGCATCCATTTCGTGTCTCTCCCCTCAGTTGTTGGTTAACCGAATCTTCCCGTAATATAATCTTCCGTACGTTGATCATTAGGATTAGTGAAAATTTTATCTGTCTTGTCCGTTTCAACTAAGTATCCATTTAGGAAGAAGGAGGTCATATCCGAAATCCTTGCCGCCTGCTGCATGTTGTGCGTAACGATGATGATGGTGTATTTCTCTTTCAATGTTTGAGTCAACTCTTCAACTTTGAGCGTTGAGATTGGATCTAGCGCGGATGTAGGCTCATCCATAAGAAGTACGTCCGGCTCTACTGCTAATAAGCGGGCGATACATAAACGCTGCTGCTGTCCACCGGACAGGCCTAACGCAGATTTATGCAAACGATCCTTGACTTCATCCCACAAAGCCGCCTGTACAAGACTGCGCTCTACGATTTCGTCTAGGACCGCTTTCTTCTTCGTTCCATGGATGCGTGGTCCGTAGGCAATGTTGTCATAAATGCTCATTGGAAATGGATTTGGACGTTGAAATACCATCCCTACACGCTTACGCAGTGAAACAACATCGGAATCAGAATCATAGATATTGTGACCATCTACGGCTACATTTCCAGTAATTCGTACACTATCAATGAGATCATTCATACGGTTCAAGGTACGCAGGAAAGTGGATTTCCCACAACCTGAAGGACCGATCAAAGCGGCGATTGTTCCCGTTTCAATAGCTAATTCAATATCGTGGAGAGCATGGTTATCTCCGTAAAATAAATTTAATTTGTCCGCTTTAATCTTATGCTTGGTCGCCACGATTTATTTCCCCCCGGAAAGTCTTTTTTGTAAAATTCGGCTAGGTATACTGACAAGTAGGTTAAAGATGAGTACGACGATCAGAAGCAGCGCGGCGCTTCCTTTAGCAATTTCCTTTGCATCTGGAACTAACGCTTCAGCGCCAACATACCAGAGATGAACGGATAGCGTCTCCCCCATCTTCAGTGGATTGAAATCCGGGAAGAAGCGAGAAACCGATAAGCCGGCCGTGTAAATGAGAATGGCAGATTCGCCTAACGCGCGTCCTGCAATCAACGTAATCCCAGTAATTAAGCTTGGCAGCGACGCAGGGATGAGTACTTTGCGAATAGCCTGCCATCTGGTGGAACCAAGAGCAAGGCTTGCCTCCCAATAAGATTCAGGAACCGTACGGATTGCCACCTCTGTGACCCTTACCATAACAGGTAAATTAAGCAGGGCAACCGTCGCGGCCCCACCAATAATGGAGAACTTCAGACCTAGCAAATTGGCAAATAATAAGAAACCGAACAATCCAAATACGATAGAAGGAACAGAAGCCAGAGCTTCAACCGAGATACGAACGAGATCAGTGAACCAATTTTTTTGTGCGTATATCGCCAAATATATCCCCGAGAATAAACCGATTGGAATGGATATCACCAAGGATAGAATTAGGACATAGAAAGAGTTGAACAATTGCGGTCCTACACCGCCGCCGGCTTTGATCTCTTCCGACTTCCCGAAGATGAAATTCCAAGATAAATGTGGAAGTCCATCACCTAATATACGGAATAGAAACCAAGCCAAAATCAATATAATAACAATGCCCGATGCCCAAAAATACACCGTGGCCAAACGATCAGTCGTTTTGCTTTTCATTTCAGTTCACTCCTTTTGGCTACGATACGGATAATAAGAATTAAGGACAAGGAGATCACGAGTAAAAGTAGCGCCATCAAATAGAGCGCATTATTCCAAGTGCTTCCGTAATTCGTATTCCCCATATCCTTCACAATCGCGGTCGTTAAAACCGTGGTTGAGTCAAGGAGTGATTTCGGCATTTGCGGAGAATTACCAATAACCATGAATACAGCCATGGTTTCACCGATTGCACGTCCCATGCCAAGGATGATTGCGGTCAGGATACCGGGTCTAGCAGCAGGCAAAAGCACACGCCACATCGTTTGCCAACGTGTTGCACCTAATGCGAGTGATGCTTCTTCCAGACGACTAGGCAATGCGCGGATAGCATCTTCTGATATGGAAAGAATGGTTGGTAAGATCATGATGGCTAGAATGATGGAAGCTGGTAAAATACCGTATCCAACCCCGCCTGTGATTTTACCAAGCGCAGGGACGATAACTGTCATACCGATTAGACCATAAACTACCGAAGGTATACCTACGAACAGATCTGTTGCAGGCCGCATGATTTCACGCATCCATTTCGGTGCAATTTTAGCCATGAATAATGCCCCTGACAAAGCAAGCGGCACTGAAAACACAACCGAAACCAATGTCATGAGCAGCGTGCTGTATAAAAAAGGAAAAGCTCCGAATTTATTTTGACCTGGCGTCCAATCTGTAGAGAAGAAAAATTCAAAAGGATTGACTCCTTGAAACGTCTTAATCCCTTGCATTCCCACGAAAACAATGATAGAAAAAATGATGGCAGACACTAGGGCGGCACTTCCAACAAACACCCACCTCATGATGTTATCTTGTCTATGTTGTCCTTGGGTCCATTTCGTGACGAGTGGACGACTTTCGTCTGATTTCGCGTTCGTAAGTTTGTCTGCTACGGAATTCAATGGGTAATTCCCCTTTCTCTTAAATACACATTACTCTTATGATAGAGCATGATTGTAATTGGATCGTCAATGAATTGTTAAGGGAATGTAAAAGTTTCGTTTATGTAACTAAAAAAAGAGCGCGGCATAGGATGCTCGCGCTCTTAGTTTGTTCTATTTCTTACTTTTTAAGCAAATCAGCGGGTAAGAATTTCAAGTCACGAACTTGTTTACCTTGGAATTCTTTGCTTGAGATGTAAGCGATGAATGCTTTAGCAGGATCTTTCGCTTCACCTTTTGTGTACATATGCTCAACACCAAACAATTTGTAAGTTCCGTTTTTGATGTTATCTTCGGAGAACGCTACACCATCAATTTTCAACGCTTTAACAGTGTCATCAATGTAAGGTGTATCTACATAACCAATGGAGCTGGACTGACCAGCAACAGCTGTTTTCATTGCACCGCTGTTTTCTTGTGTAATACCGTCTTTTGTGAATTCTTTGTTATCAAGAATGATTTGTTGAACAAGTTTCCGGGAACCTGAGCTATCTGGACGGTGGACAAGAACTATTTTCGCGTCATTGCCGCCAACTTCTTTCCAGTTCGTTACTTTACCCATGTAAATGTCAGCAGCTTGTGCTTTTGTAAGGTTATCTACTTTTACATCTTTGTTTACGATCAATGCGAATGGAGCAATCGCTACTTGATGGTCAACAAGACCTTTATCTTTATATTCAGCAGCTGGCTCAACGTCGGAGTTACCGATGTCTGAAGTACCGTCTGCTACGTTTTTAATTCCTGTGCCTGATCCGCCTGCAGTAACGTTGATCGTTACTTTTGGATTTTTCTCCATAAACTCAGTAGCTGCTTGTTTAACTAATGGAAGAAGCGCACTTGAGCCGGAAGCTGTAATCGTACCGCTTAATTCTGTTTTTGGAGCATCGCTTGGCTTAACTGTAGCAGCTGCACTAGCAGCAGGTGTTGCAGAAGCAGCATTTTTAGTATCTGTTTTAGCGCCGCAACCAACCAATGACCCCATCATTAATACCGCGGAAAGTGTAAATGTAATTCCTTTTTTCGACATGAACTTAAACATAGTTAGCATGTCCTCCTTTGATTTGTATGTTGCTTGTTATGTTAGTGTCGATTCCCATTTGATTGTCCGTCGAACTAACTTACTTACCTATCGTAACAACCGATTGTAAAATCCACACCCATGAAACGTAAACGTAATGTAAAACTTTTATTTCTTCTTTCATTCGATAAAAGTATGGATAAATTTACATATCTTTAACATAGTTAGATGCTTTAGTTAATAGAAGTATCCTATATTAATAGGTATCAACGCGAAAACAGTCGAATGTTGTCTAGTAATATATAGGAGGAATGACTTATGAAGAAGATCAAAATTAATATGACCATGCGATTAAAATTAATTGCTAGTTTCAGCGGTGTACTTCTCATTTTCCTTTCCGTTGCTTTGTTTAATCTGAATCAAGTTAATCAAATTAAGAAGCATATGACGGATCAGAACGATAAAATCGAACTAAAGGTGCTAGCGCTGGAGCTTAAAAATATGGTTCAGGAAATGAACATCATTGCATCAGGGCTAGAGATTTCCAAGAAACCGGAATTCATCGAAAAATACAATGCAAAACGAAAACCATACAATGATTTCATTCAAAAGATTGGTGATACGGCTTCCACAGCTGATCAAAAGAAGTGGCGAAGTCAATTAATTCAATTATCCGTTGATTACATAAATAACTTCGACTCTGCGGCCAAGATGGTCCAAGATCCTAACTTGAAACCGACGGATCTGCAAATTAACCTCCTCTACCTATACAACGAGTCTCAGGAATTGAAGGATAAGATATTTGAACTTGTTGATAAATTCTACGTTACTTATGCTGATTCTGCCGAACAAGCAATAGCCCAATCAACGAAAGCACTTAATGAAAGCAGCAGGGTAATGTTGATTGCTTTTGCTATCGTCGTTATTGTAACCATTATTATTGCTTTTCTAATCATAAGTTCCTTCACACGTCCAATTAAAATTTTACAAAATGCCGTATCTCTTATTGCCGCAGGAGACTTGTCCCATACGATTAATTCTAACTCCAATGATGAGTTAGGTAAGCTAAGTAACAGCTTCGACCATATGATCATTCAAGTTCGCCAGATGCTGAATGCTACCCTGCAGATTGCTTCTTCATTATCAGAGCACTCCCATGAGTTTCACCGCTTTTCTCAGCTAACAGCATCAGCCAACACAGACATCTTGAAGGCAATTACAGAGATATCAACTGGCGCTGACGAACAAGCCATGAAAACGGAACAAAGCTCGATGATCATTGCAGAGCTGGAAGCAGAAATTCGTGACATTACCGCTTATACATATGAAATGAAACGTACCAGTGAAGAGGCTGCTTCTGGCACATTACAAGGGACTGCATCCGTAAGGGCGCTGAAAACATCGTCAGATCAGTCGCAAGCTGTCCTGCAGAAGGTCGATGCTGCCATGATGACCTTGTCCGATAGTTCCAAGCAAATTGGCGCGATTATTCACTCGATCACGGAAATTTCTACCCAGACGAACGTGCTTGCCTTGAACGCTGCGATTGAAGCAGCCAGAGCCGGCGCACACGGCCGCGGCTTCTCTGTCATTGCGGATGAAGTTCGTCAGCTTTCTCAGCAGACAAGTGATTCCTCCAAGACAATCGGTGGTATCATTCAAGCACTTCAGAAGCAAATCAAAGAATTACAGAGCTCGCTGATCGAAGCTCTCGAATCTGCAGTAACACAAAACCATCGTGTAGCAGATACGCTCGGTTCTTTCGAGGGCATCGAACAATCGATGAGAGGAATTATCGGGCAAATTGAACAAATCCATGTGAAAATTGAACATGTGCAATCCAAGAACGACAGATTAGTAAATTCCGTTCAGTTCGTAGCAGCCATCGCCCAAGAAACAGCTGCTGGGGTCGAGGAAGTAAGCTCGACTTCGATTCAGCAAGATGCCTCCATCCGCCGAATTGCCGAAGAGTCGGATGATATCCTTGAACTTGCTCAGCAGTTATTTGCTGAGATAAGCAAATTCCAGATTAGTGAGTCTGATACGAAGAATCATCAGGAGCATTTTGATCTTCATTCGGAGCCAACGCTTGTCAGGAATGAAGGGCACATCGAGGTTTTTGAAGATACTCATGAAAGTCATGAGGTTCCTTCTCAAACTGAAATGGATTTGTTTGAAAAGGAACAAGATGGCCCATCTATGGAAACAACAGTCGATGACCTGAAGAAAGTTGAATCTAGGAAAGAAAATAAAGAACCTGCTCTCGTAGGTAAATAATAGCAATGCATAGGGGCTGTCTCACAAGAAGTTAAAATCTACTTGTGGGACAGCCCCTTTTTAAATTTCTAATGCACAAACCGACCTTCCTTAGGAACCGCTAACGCTTCAAAATCCTCCGCCAGACGGCCTAGTTCGCGACTTAGTTCTTCACCGCTCATCGGTTTACCATGACCCGTTATCGCTAAAGAGGGATGCAAATCTCGAAGCTTTCTAACCGAATCCCCGGCAGCTTGCCAATCTGTCGTGAAATACTTTGGTGGTCCGCTTATTTCTTGTTCTTGCGTGAATAACTTATAAAGTGACTCTTGTTTAACAGTAACGAAGGCATCTCCAGCTATTAATGAACCATCTTTGGCTCGAAACAGTGAAATGTGTCCTGGGGTGTGTCCAGGCGTATGAATCCATTGCCATCCCGACAGTCCAGGAATGATACCATTAGCTGGTAAAGGATGTACATGATTACCTATATCAATACCGTGGTTTGGAAACAGGGGCGATAGCTCGCTTACAAGTCCACCATCTACTGTAGAATCCCCTTTTGGATAATTGGACTTTCCCGTTAAATAAGGGATTTCCAACTCATGCGCATATACTGGAACATCCCAATATTCCAAAAGACTCTCTATACCCCCGACATGGTCGAAATGTCCATGTGTCAAAATAATTGCCGTAGGCTTCCTATGTGCTCCAAAACGCTCCTCAGCGACTCGAATGATCTCATCTGCCGATTGCGGCATACCAGCGTCAACTAAAACCCATTCTTTATCCCTGCTTGTTGGGTTGCCAATGAAACAAACATTCACGATTTGAATGCAGTAACCATATACATCAATAGCTATTTCCTTGCCTTCACCACTGGATAATGTAGTTAGCGGGATATACGTATGCTCATATGTAAGGTCTGTATGCTCCATGTAAACCTCTCCTCATCACTTACAAATTCCACATTACTATCCCCATCTCACTGTTAAATTACTCCGTAACCCCAAACAGATAAATTTCTTATTCCCATGAAAAAAGGGCAAGAGTCTGCGACTCTAGCCCTTCTTTATGATAAGTCTTATTTCGCAATCGCATCCGTCGCTTTAATGTTACGTAAAATACTTACTTCAACACGGCGGTTCTTCGCTCTGCCTTCTGTTGTATCGTTTTCTGCAATCGGACGGTATTCACCGAATCCGACCGACGAGTAGGAAGCAGGCTCAATTTTACTGTTATTCAGAAGGATTTTCATAAAATTGACCGCACGCTTGGCGCTTAGATCCCAGTTCGTTTCAAAGTCCGCTCGGCGAATCGGGATATTATCCGTATGACCTGCTACTTCCACCTCATATCCTGGATAACTGCTCAGTAAATTAGACATGGAAACAGCCAGCTTTTGGGATTCTTGTTTAATTGTAGCCGACCCTGAATCAAACAGCGCACGGTCACTAATCGTAATGGTCAGCTTCTCGTTATCCAGCTTCGTGGTCAGCTGCTCACTCATGTTGTTTTCTTTAATGAAAGCATCCATGCTTTGCTTTAACTCTTTGAGATCCTTCTCTTCCTTCTGCAGCTTGGCAGCCAGCTGACTTTCTGTTTTACTCTCTTCCTTCGGCGGTGGATTCTGGTTCTTATTATTGTTTTTCGTAGAATTCGCCGCATCATCGATCGGAATCAAATTCGACATCTTGAAGGGGGCTTCTCCCCCCGTGAAGGCATTGTTCAAAGACCGCATAATCGAGTCGTATTTCTTGGAATCCACCTGACTAGAAGCAAACAGGATAATAAAGAGGGCTAGAAGCAAGGTAAGCAAATCCGCATAGGGAATGAGCCAGGTTTCATCAATATGTTCTTCATGATCCTCATGCTTCTTCTTTTTACTCACTGTGGAGCGGCCTCCTTCGATTCTTCGTCATAAGACGCACGTTCATTGTTGGCAACGAAGATCATCATTTTTTGCTTCACGGAATTGGCAGATACACCGGATTGAATGGAGAGAAGCCCTTCTACGATCATAAGCTTAATTTCAACTTCTTTCTTAGACTTCTGCTTCAGCTTATTTGCGAATGGGTGAAAAATAACATAACCAAGGAAAATTCCAAACATCGTTGCAACGAATGCCGCTGAAATCAGATGACCTAATTTTTCTACTTCACTCAAATTACCAAGAGCAGCGATAAGTCCAACAACGGCGCCAAGTACGCCAAGTGTCGGGGCATATGTACCAGCTTGTGTAAAAATACTTGCATATTTCTTATGTCTTGCTTCCATTTCCGCAATATCTTCAAGCAATACATCACGGACAAAATCTGCATCGTTTCCATCAATAATGAGGCGCATGCCGCTTTTCATAAAAGGATCAGACAGCTCTTCTGCCTGCTTTTCCAAAGAAAGTAAGCCTTCACGGCGTGTGATGGATACCCAATCGATGAATGTCTCGATCAGTTCTTTTTTTGGCATTAGTTTCTGTTCGGTGAAAATAATTTTCATTAAGGTCGGAATCTTCTTCATTTCTGCCATTGAAAAAGCGATAAATAAGGCCGATGCTGTACCCCCGAAAATAATTAAGGCAGCTGCGGGATTCAGCAGTGCTAACAGGCTTGCCCCTTTCAAAACCATACCCACACCAATGGATATAAAAGCTAAAACAATTCCGATTAGTGATGACTTCTCCATATTCAAGGCACCTCTCCTTATGGTCTAAATTTCATAGTTGTCATTGACCCTTCGATAATTCAACAAATAAAATGATATATGTACATATAATAAGTTTCGTTATTATTATACAATCGTTTTTTGTCGATAACTAGGACTAAAGTCATGTTTATTTTGTGAATTAAGCAAGCAATTTGACGAATGCTAGCGTCCTTCTCTTACTTAATTTATACTTGAGGAGAACGAATTCCTGCTTGAACCGATATCAGTGTGAAGAAAACATCTTTCATTAATAAATTTGGTATGACCTGGTATCCTTTTTGGTAACGATAGGAAAGAATGAAATTAGCCATTATACATACGAGGAGTGAGTTATGTGGAGAAACGTTCGTTTGGTTCGACCGGGCAGCAATTTCCCGTCCTGAGTTTCGGTGCTCAGCGCATTGTTGACGAGCACAATTGTACCGAAGAAGAAGCGATTCAAATTGTGAATCGTGCAATTGACGAAGGGATCACTTATTTCGATACAGCACCAAGTTATTCGGACGGACAATCCGAGGAACGACTTGGCAAAGCATTAGCACGTGATGGACGTAGGAATGAGGTATGGATTGCTACCAAAACGCATGATCGAACAAGAGATGGTTCCCTAAAGCTGTTGGAAGCAAGTCTGAAGCGTCTGCAAACGGATCACGTTGAAGAATGGCGATTACATAATATCATGACCATGGAGGAGCTTGATCAGTGTTTCGCCAAAGGCGGAGCGCTAGAAGCGCTTCTTGAGGCCAAAGAACAAGGAATCATTAAGCATATCTCGATCAGCGGTCACACGAATCCGAAAGTTCAATTGGAAGCGATTGAACGATTCACTTTCGACAGCGCACTTGTTGCATTATCCGCAGCGGATCATCTCATCTATAGCTTCGCTCACGAGTTTTTGCCTAGAGCCAACGAGAAAGGTGTCGCTGTCATAGGTATGAAGGTCATGGCGCTTGGTAAACTGGCTCCTTGGTACGAGAAAGCACTCCAATATACCTTCTCTCTGCCGATATCTACGGCGATTGTCGGCATGGAATCCATGGAGCAGCTGGAACAAAATCTGGCCATTGCTAAGAGCTTCAAACCGATGACAGAGCTGGAGCAGCTCGAGTTCCTCAAAGAAATTGCCCATCTTGCTACTCCCGATGTGCTGCGTTGGAAAACAACCGACTGGGTGTCGGGCGAATGGTACGTTCGTAACTAATTAAATAAGCCAGCAAGTTAGTGCCTTGAGAATGGGCACTTACTTGCTGGCTTTTACAATTGATGGAATAGGTTTGCCGCTCGCTTATTCTTCGAAGATGTGTGTCAGCAGCGCCCCTAGCTCTAGCATCGCTTTCTCCTCTTGCTCGCCGTCCACTTCCAAAGTTACTTCGTCATTTTGTTGAATGCCAAGTGTGAGCATACTAAGCGAGCTTTTGCCGTTGACCTTCTTATCGCCTTTGATCACATTCACTTTGCAAGGAAACGTACCAACCTTCTGAACGAATACTTTCGTCGGACGGGCATGAAAGCCGGATGGATTTAGGACAGTAAAGGTTTGGGATATCATTTCAAGTCACTCCTTGTTTTCTGTTCTACGAATTGTTTAATGAGGGATTGACTGCTCATGGATAAAATCTCCTCCGTGTAGCCTACCCACTCCTTATGTGAAGTTTGTTTAATTAAGGCTCTTGCCGGCAAAATCGAACTGGCACTCATGCTGAATTCATGGAGTCCCAAGCCGAGTAGAATGGGTATGGCCGTTTCGTCACCAGCCATTTCTCCGCACATGCCAACCCATTTCCCTTCTTTGGCAGCTGCCTGAATAACCATTTGAATTAATCGTAAGATGGCTGGATGGCAAGGTTGGTACAAGTAAGAAACGGTTTCATTCATCCGATCAGCCGCCATTGTGTATTGGATAAGATCATTCGTTCCAATACTGAAGAAATCGGCCTCTTTCGCCAAGAAATCCGCTGCTAGTGCCGCAGCCGGCACCTCAATCATAATCCCGACCTCTATGGTTTCGGATACGACAATGCCTTCTTGAACTAGCTTCTCTTTTTCTTCTTGCAGCAATTGTTTGGCCGCCAGCAGTTCATCCACAACGGCAATCATCGGGAACATAATTTTCAATTGTCCATAGCTGCTTGCTCTCAGAAGCGCCCTTAGCTGTGTACGAAACAGATCCTGCTTGCTCAGACACAAACGCACCGCGCGCAAGCCAAGGAATGGATTGCTCTCAACAGGGAGCTTCATGTATGGGAGTTCTTTATCCCCACCTATATCGAGCGTGCGTATGACGACAGGCTTATTGTTCATTCGTTCCAACACATGCTTATAGACCAGGAACTGCTCTTCTTCACTAGGCAGAGCGCTGCGTCCCATATAAAGAAATTCCGTCCGAAATAAACCAATGCCTTCCGCCCCGTTAGCTAACACCTTCTGTAAATCTTCCACACTGCCGATATTGGCAGCCAATTCTACGCGGCGCCCGTCTGCGGAAATCGTAGGTTGATCCAACAGTTTACGCAGTTCGATTCTTCGCTGATCATACGCTTCTTTACGGGCTTTGTAGGTCTCCATCTCTTCATCGCTCGGCGTGATGAGTACGACGCCATCTACGGCATCCATAATCATCATTGTGCCTGACTTGATTTCCGCTGCCGCTGCTCCTGCTCCAACGATAGCTGGCACCTCAAGTGAGCGAGCCATGATCGCCGAATGAGAAGTACGGCTGCCGATTTCCGTGACAAAGCCAAGCACATAATCGAGATTTAACTGTGCGGTATCGGACGGCGTCAAATCTTCCGCTATCAAAATACACGGCTCGTTGATGGCCGCAATCGCCGCATAGGTGACACCGCGAAGTCGGCTCATGATCCGGCCGGTAACGTCGCGCACATCACTAGCGCGTTCCCTGAGCAGCTCGTTATCCATGGAGCTAAGCATTTCTATGAAGCTGCTCGCAACTTCATGCAGCTTAAATTCAGCATTCATGCCTTCGTTTTCAATGCCCTCTATAATGGCATCGATATAATCCGGATCTTCCAGAAGCATGAGATGTGCTTCGAAAATTTCCGCTTTTGAAGCACCCATGCGCTGTTCGGTCAAATCTTTAATTTCCTCTAACTCTTGTTTCGCTTCCTCGACTGCTTTGCGGAAACGTTCTACCTCTATAAGAACGTCTGCCACATTCTCACGGGCAGGTTCGTAATGATCGTTGGTAGGCCGAAAAGCTTTCGCTATCGCAATGCCGGGGGAAGCAGCAATGCCGGTTAGTCGTTTTGTCATCATTTTAGCCATATGGGAACTCCCCTTTCTCAAGATCGATCGGATTGTTGTAATTGTTCATATTGCGTTCTAATCATCTCATGGATCAGGTGATCTTCGCCAATGGTCGTATACTTCGTAATCGTTTGGTCAACTCCGAGCTTTCGTAAATCAGCTTGAATCTCGGCGGCTTCAGGATCTTCCTGATCCTTAAATAAGAAGGCAGCGGCCATTGCCATAGCCAAATAGGTTGGTTTCATCCCAAGCTCGTATGCTTGTAGAGCAGGCCGAACAAGACGATCATTGCTGGATAATTTGCGAATCGGCGATCTTCCTACCCGAGTAACCTCGTCAATCAAATGGGGGTCGATGAATCTGTTCAATATTTTATCGATATACTGCTCATGTTGAGCAAGATCAAAGCCGTGCTTTTTGATAAGCAGGGCGCCGGTCTCATGCATCACATGACGCACAAGCGAGGCAACTTGCGAGTTCGCCATCGCATCTTGAATCGTCGTGAAGCCATGTAAATATCCAAGATAAGCAGCACTGCAGTGCCCTGTATTCACAGTAAACAGCTTGCGCTCAATGTACGGCTCCAAATGTTTCACATAATGAATACCTTGGATAGCGTCGAAGCCCTCCATCATTTGGGACTCGTCAACGACCCATTCGTAGAAAGGCTCGACCGTGACTTGCAGCGGGTCTTCATTATGTTGGATGGGAACAATCCGATCAACAGCTGCATCAGGAAATGCGATGCATGCGCTAACTTTTTCGCGCAGATCTTCATTAAGATGAGCGTATACGTGTTCTTTGAGCTGCGTACTTCCACCAATTGCATTCTCACATGCAATGATGTGCAGCGGCGCCGCGCCGCGTTCGATCCGCATTTCAATCCCTTTGGCGATGCCAGCGGCGATATGTTTTAATATGTTCACGCCTACGGCTGTTGTAACCAGATCGGCCTCAGCAACAGCTCTAGCTACATCTTCCAAGTTCTTTCCATTAATTGCTGAAACATTTGACACGGTGAATGTATCTTGATCCTCATTAGCCAGGCGTACTGTATAGGACTTCCTCTCCTGTAATAACTCAACTAAGCTATCATTCACATCGGAGAAGATCACTTCATAACCGGCTTGGGACAAAATCAAACCAATGAACCCCCTGCCGATATTCCCTGCACCAAAATGGACAGCCCTCATGACTCCATCCCGCTTTCGAAAATTTTCACCATTTCTTCCGGCGTTGCCGCCTTCATGATCAGCTCCATGTTCTCATCTTCGGAACAAATCATCGCGACATTCGTTAAGATATCCAGATGATCATTACCCGCGGCAGCAATACCAATGACTAAGTTAGCTTTCTCGCCTTCGCCGAAATCCACACCCTCTGGAATTTGCACAATCGATAATCCAGTCGATAAAATCAGTGATTTGGAATCCTGCGTACCGTGCGGGATGGCCAGACCATTTCCCATATACGTGGATAATGTTTGTTCTCGTTCCAGCATTTTATCGATGTAAGCCGCTGACACATGACCTGCTTCTACTAACAGTTGGCCTGCCATCCGAATAGCCTCGAATTTATCCTTTGGCTTCGCGTTTAATTTAATTTTATTCGTTGATAAGATCGTCATGATTGTCTCTCCCTTTATCCAATTTATTTTTTATTTTCTAAAAAGGCAGCGAGTTCCTGGGATAAAAAGTGCTTGATTTCAGACTGAGTCCCCGATTTCAACAGCTCAATCATTTCAGGAATCAATAAAAAAGAACTTATCTCACTAAGCACTTCCAGGCTTTCTTTGGAAAGTTCCTTCGGACCAAGCATGAGCAGCAGCTGCTTTACATCTGACCCCATACCTTGGTCTAACAGCAGATCTTCCTTTAGTCGAAACAAGGTGAATGATGGCTTCCTAACCTGCTCGCTTCGAATGTGAAAGAGGGCCAAGCCCGTGTCTGGGATAACTTGACTGCTTAATCGCTCTCTTTCTAAAAGCAACTTGACAATTGGCTCCACATCATCGATCACACCCGAGTGTCTCACATATCCACAAATGACCTCGAGAGTTTCTCTCAGACTGTGAAAGCTTTGCTCGATGTTATACACCGTGAATGGATCGATGATGCTTACGATTTCGTTTACATAGTGTTGAATACGATGCAATCTGTCCGTTGAATCAGCATCTTGAGGCGCTTCACCTCGTTCTCCAGCTTCTTTTTGCAGCGTTACATTTTGAATAAACAGCCTAAGTCGCTCGGCCTCTTCCTTCGTTAACAACGGACTTAGCTTCAAGTACTGATCTTCCTCCAAAGGCAAGTCTACCGTAGATATAATCAAATCGTATTCCCTTTTGGGGATGCGCGCTGCTTCAAACCAAGAAGCATGGCCGATAATATCAATTTGCGGTAGTTCTTTCGTCAGTCTTACGGCTAACATTTTGGAAGTCCCTATCCCACTTGTACATACGAGAATCGCTTTGACGTTACGCCTAAATTGCTTTTGTCTCTCGATTGAAGCTCCGAAATGCATGACCAGAAAGCCAATTTCTTCATCGGGCACGGCAATTTCAGTTATCGTTTTATCTACAGCTCTCCGTATAGCATCAAATAGAGCCTCATAATCTTTCTTGATTTGCGATAAAAGCGGATTGCGAATAGTTGCTCCTGCTTGCAGCCGCTTCAAAGCGGACTCCAAATGGCTAAGCAGCCCCTCTCGTAATGAACGATCATCGCTGAAACGGACCGCGATACTGCTCTCCATGTTCCGAATGAGCTTCCATACGATTTCCATATAGCTTAGCTCTTCCATAGGAAGCAGCTGATTCGGATGTTTGAGTGACTTGGGCTCCAGTAATTCGGCAATATAGAAAATTTCTGGTGTTGTTAATACAATTGGAATGACCTTAGATAGCTGCTCAATCGTATGGGTAAGCAGCTTATTGGGGCGAAGCGAGTACGGTTCAGGGTGCAGTTCGATCTGTCTACCCTGCTGAATTCTGGCGATAGTTATTGAAATATGAATGAGCAGATTGGTGTAATCCTGTTCGGATAGTTCACTTAAACCTTCATCTTCAGCAAGCCAAAGTGCGGCTTCCACCTTCGTAAAGTTTTCTTTCCCAATGAGCTCCAACAACCTTTGTGTAACTGGCGAATGCGAATTCACATTTTTCCCAAATAAATCAGCTTCATCAAGACCGTTTTTGGCAAGCTGTGCAATCATCCTGCGTTTATTCGCCTCGGAACCGCTCAAACCAACCCCATACCCTCTTTTACGTACTAGGATTAGGTCAGACTTCTGTACCCAGCTTTCCAGCTCATCGAGATCGTGTGTGATGGTTGGAACTGTTACACCCAAATCATGCGACAAAGTGAACAGTTTGACAGGCTCATCTTCTTGCAGCAAGGTGCACAGAATCATGATTTTGCGATCCTCGGCAGAAAACTCAATGTCCATCATCCCGTATAACATGCGTCGGAAAGCCTCAAGTTTTTCTGGTTTTGCTTGCAGTTGGATCCCTTTCCCCGATTTTTTTTGCAAAGCTAATCCATAAGCTGCCAAAATCGTCTCCAACTCGGACAGCTCCCTATGAACCGTTCTTGTGCTTACATTGATTTCGGCAGCGATTTCGCCTGCTGTAATATCATCCGTTCGATTCATTAACAGCTCTAGGATTTGACGATTCCTGTTAGACAGGCTCATGATATTTCTCCTCACGAACAAAATGGAGATAACGCCGGCAAATAGCCAGCGTTAGAAAGGTGGTTTAGCTTAATCGTTTGACAAGATCATCGTATTCTGGGCTTTTCATGAAATTTTCGATGGAAATATGTTCAGCTTCCGGAGCCTTATTACGGGCTCGGTCGGTTAATGATTTATGGGTGATAACGATATCCGCATCAGGTGGAATCTCACTAATGGCTGTGTTGACCACGATGACATCGATATCAGCTTCTTTCATTTTCTTTCTTAGAATAGAAGCTCCCATCGCGCTTGAACCCATGCCTGCATCACAGGAGAACACAATTTTATGGACTTCGGAAGCAGGTGTCAACGTTGAGGCGCTGACTTTTTCAGCTGCCGCAGCAGCAGGCGCTTGTTTCATTTCTTTCATTTTCGCTGTAGCCTGTTCCAAATCTTCTTCATTCTCGCTTTGCTTCGTCGTTTTCAACAATAAGGCACCGACTGCAAAAGAAACAATCGTAGATGTGATAACCCCAGTGAAAATCGGCAGCATACCGCCTTTAGGAGCCATAGCAATGTAAGCGAAAATGCTTCCCGGTGACGGTGGAGCAACTAAACCTGCATTGAACAGGGAGAACGTGAACGTACCTGTTACGCCACCTGCGATTACAGCCAGGATCAGACGCGGATTCATGAGAATGTACGGGAAGTAAATTTCATGAATACCGCCAAAGAAGTGAATAATAGCCGAACCAGGAGCGGAAAGTTTCGCTGCGCCGCGTCCCACCATCCAATACGCGAGCAGGATACCAAGTCCCGGACCCGGATTGGACTCCAGCATGAACAAGATCGACTTGCCTGTTTTGGAAGCTTGATCCAAAGCAATCGGGCTTAGCACCCCGTGATTAATCGCATTGTTTAAGAACAATATTTTACCAGGCTCAATCAGAACGTTCGCTAGTGGGAGCAGGCCTGCATTCACAAGTGCTTGAACTCCGGAAGCAAGAGCTTTACTCACGACCTGAACCGCAGGGCCAACTACCGTGTAAGCAAGAACCGCAAGTATGGCGCCGATGATGCCTGAAGAGAAATTGTTGACGAGCATTTCGAAGCCGGATTTTACTTTCCCTTCAATCGATTTATCGAACTTCTTGAGCACCCACGCGGCGAACGGACCTACGATCATCGCCCCAAGAAACATGGGGATATCCGTTCCGACGACAACTCCCATCGTGGTTACAGCGCCGATGACGCCTCCGCGTGTTCCGTGTATCATCGTACCTCCCGTATAACCAATTAGAATAGGGAGTAGATAAGTAATCATGGGGCCGACGAGCTTAGCCAAATATTCATTTGGAATCCAGCCAGTCGGAATAAATAAAGCCGTAATTAATCCCCAAGCGATGAATGCGCCAATGTTAGGCATCACCATACCGCTCAAAAAACGGCCGAAACTTTGTACTTTCACCCGGAATTCTCCGGAAGATGCTTTCTGTTGTGCAGGAATTGCACTCATTAGGATAACCTCCCTTTGTCTGTTTCATGTTCTTATCGTATTGCAAAAGCGCTTACATATTCAATCAAATCAAAATCCCTTTTCGTCATGAATAATGTTGACAACATTTTAAGCCGAGAGTTGTAGGGGCTCACTTATTAAATAAAAAAGAGCCGCAAGAGAAATCATTCCCTCACAGCTCTTTGGTTACTCAATGATAAGTGCATAAACGATGCCGGGTCCATGGACACCAATGGTCAAATCATTCTCGATGTCGGCCGATCGGCTCGGACCCGAAATGAAATGAATGCCTACCGGTCTATCTTTGGCAGCAAGTTCATCGAATGGGCGCAATACTTCGCCCAATTTCGTCCTTAGACGATCCACTGGGATGATAGCAATGAAAGTGGTTGGCAGCAAACTGACACTTCTGCCTCTAGTCGCATCGGATGTGACTACGAGTGAACCTGTGTACGCGACAGCGTGCTGGACCGCCACGATGCCGATGTCCGCTCCTGCCGCTTTCGCGACAAGCTCATCTTTGGTAGCAGGATCAGCACCTTCTGCGTTCCACACCGTGATCTCCGTTTCCGTGTCAGCAAGCGAAGCTCGAATAGACTCTAGCTCAGGTTGATCCTGAATGATCAAGTGCTTTGCTTGTGTTTCTACGATGAAGTTTGCAATGAAGTCCTCAGCTTCATTCATACTCCTCAAACGCTTCGTATGGCCCCCAGCCTTCTGCCAGTTCGTCATGAACAACTGAATACGCTGTTCGAGCGGGAGATCCACCTGCTCCCAGAATTCAGGAGCTCCCTTCGTGCTATGCGAAGGAGCTGTTTGCAATGGCTTAGCTCTGCCTAGCCGATTAGAAATATTAGAAAAGAAGGCCTCCTGATCCTTCAGGGCTTCTTGGTGAAGCTTCTGGAGAAATGCTGCATCTGATTTAGCCATGGTGATGTCCTCCTCCACCGTCTTTGCGGTCAGCCACAAGCTTCTCCATGCGGGCTTTCATCACGGAATCAAGTTCAGGGAATGTTCCTTCTAAACCCTGCTCTATGTCCTTCCAGGATTCACGGAATGTCTTCTTCGCCAAACTAGGCGCATACCGATACGAATTCCAACCTTTTAACGGACCTATCTTCGCTTTAATATGACCATCACGAACTAACAATTTCTGACCAATGCGACCGATTTTGATCAACGCTTTAACCCGCTTCGCGTCGGACATCAAGAAATTAAAGCCTTTCATGCCGGCTTTCTCAACAAAATCCGCCCCCCCCCGTTCTACTTTGCGTTGACGGAGATAAATCAGCATATCGTGCAGCGGTATCTTCACCGGGCATGCCTCATAACAGGCACCGCAAAGACTTGATGCACTCGCGATGTCGTCCCATTGGTCGACGTTTTTGTTAAGTGCCGGCGTAAGCACAGCGCCGATCGGACCACTATATACACCGCCATAAGCGTGGCCGCCGATGTGACGGTAAACCGGACATGCATTCAGGCATGCCCCGCAGCGAATACAATTCAGCAATTCCTGGAACTCAGGATCTCCAAGCTGCAAGGAACGTCCATTATCTAGGATAATGACGTGCATTTCTTCCGGTCCATCGCCGTCCTGCTCCCGCTGCGGTCCAGAAATCACAGACATATACACCGTGAGTTTCTGTCCAGTAGCCGATCGCGGCAGCAAGGTTGCCATGACTTCGAGATCGTCTAACGTAGGAATGATTCGCTCCATGCCCATAAACGTGATTTGTGTCTTAGGGATGGTACTAACCATCCGAGCATTGCCTTCATTTTCGAAAAGAACGATAGACCCTGTCTCCGCAATAGCAAAATTACAGCCCGTCATCCCAATGTCGGCTTCAAGGAACTTCTCGCGCAGCTTCCTTCTTACATAGCCAGCCAATATACCCGTGTCCGGCTCAAGCTTCTCGCCTGCATCCTCAGAAAGCAGATCGGCGATCTGATAGCGATTTTTGTGAATCGCCGGAATTATAATATGTGAAGGCGTTTCGCCTGCCAGCTGAATAATATATTCGCCAAGGTCCGTTTCAATCGCCTCGACACCGATTTGCTCAAGCGCATGGTTGATATGCAATTCTTCGGAAACCATTGACTTGGACTTAACGACACTTTTAGCCTTCTTATGCTCGGCGATTTGCATCGTCAAACGAACAGCATCTGCAGCATCTGCTGCGAAATGCACATGTACACCCTGCGCTCTCGCATTTTCAACAAATTTGCCAAGATAGTAGTCCAAGTGTGCAATCGTATGCAGCCTAATTTGCCTGCCTCGCTCCCGCCACTCTTCCCAGTTCCCATGCTCTTCAGTCGCTGCCAGCTTCCCATTCTTCAGACGTTCGGTCGTGAACTTAACCGCATTGCGAAGAAAGTCATTGTTCAGCGCGACTTTGGATCTTTCCTTGACGGTCCCACCAGGTTTATGATCGCTCATGCGCCAGCTTCACTCCCTCGAATAGTAATTCCGCTAGATGCATGACCTTCACGGGTTTTCCACGGTAGGATAAATTGCCTGCAATATTCATTAAACATCCCATATCTAGTCCCACTAGCACCTCTGCTTCCGTTTCCAGCACGTGATCCGATTTCTCAGATACCATAGCACCTGAGATATCACACATTTTCACCGCAAAAGTCCCGCCAAATCCACAGCAATCCTCCGCATGAGGAAGAGGCACAAGCTCCAAATCTCGGATATTTTTCATCAGCTGCATGGGTTCCTCTTTGACGCCTAATAGTCGACTGCCGTGGCAGGACGGATGATAGGTCACTTTGTGCGGGAACACGGCCCCCAAATCAGTCACACCTAATACTTGCACGAGGAACTGCGTGAATTCATATGTTTTTTCTACTAATCGGTTAGCTCTTGCTAGATTAATAGGGTCATTTTCAAAAAGCTTCGGATAATAATGATGAATCATGCTTGTGCATGAACCCGAAGGTGATATGACAAAATCACTGTCTTCAAACGCTTGAAGCAGTGTCAACGCGGATCCTCGCGCCTCTTCCCAATAGCCGCTATTGAAGGCAGGTTGACCGCAGCATGTCTGAGTTGCAGGGAAGTCTAGCTTGACGCCATATTTGGCAAGTAATTGAACCATAGACTCACCAACCTTGGGATAAACAAGGTCGCTCAAGCACGTAATGAATAAGGATACTTTCATGATTGCAGCTAACTCCCTTCCTTAATCGTTCCCTCCTCAGAGGCGTTTGGTTATACAAAAAACCATCCTCAGTACGAGAGAGAACATACTGGTGATGGGAGGAACATCTTTTTTAACCTTTATCTAATTGGAGGACGTGCACACCCTTTTCGCGAATCTGCTCCACATCATCCTTGTTGGTTTGCCCGTCTGTAATCAAGTGCTTGATCTCAGGCCAGCCGGCTACTTGCGTTAAAGATTGCATGCCGAATTTACTATGGTCAGCAAGCAAGTACGTTTCATCAGCAATACTGATCATTTTGCGTTTAATGAGCGCTTGCAGCTCGTTGGATTCGCTAATTCCACGCTGGATATGAACCCCTTTGCATGACAAGAACAGCTTATGAACGTGATACATATCCAAGGATCTTTCCGCTAGTGGTCCTACATAGGACAACGATTTTGGCGAAAGGAGTCCACCTGTAGATATGACCTGAATTTTCTCCTTACCGCTCACCTCAAGCGCAACCTTCATCGAGTTCGTGATGATCGTCAGCGGCATATCAGGAATTATTTTGGCCATATACCAAGCTGTTGTACTTGCATCTAAAATGATCCGATCATGCTCCCTAATATGCGATACCGCTTCCTTCGCGATGCTGTTCTTAAAATCCGACTGCGCCGTTTCCCTTTCCATGAAAGGGACTTCCGACTGCGCTTCCTTCACACTTACAGCGCCGCCATGGCTGCGCATCAGCTTTCCTTCGCTTTCTAGCCGATCCAAATCACGTCGTATCGTTTCTTCTGTTACTTGGCACAGCTCGCTGAGCTCCGTTACGCGAATACTTCCTCTTTCATTCACCAACTGAACGATTCTTTGCCATCTTTCCGCTACCAGCATCGTATTCCCTCATTTCACCGTCGATCGGGACGCCACCTTACAAAATGCTGCATACGCTGCCTGCCAACCCGCTCCATCCTGAGGGACGTACGTTTTGACCGGGAACGAATTCCGAATCAGCTTTCTGGCTTCGCGCAAATTCGCGATATACCCTAGTGATATCCATTGTACTACAAGGTTACCTAAGGCACTACCCTCAACAGGACCGGCCCAAACCTCGCGCTGTATAGCATTTGACGTGAATTGACAAAGCAGCTCGTTCTGAATGCCGCCACCAACGATGTGAAGACCTTGATACTTCTTCCCCGATAGCAGTTCTGTTCTTTCTAAAACAAACCGATACTTCAAAGCCAAGCTTTCCAACATACAACGAACAATTTCGCCTTCCGTTTGCGGTACAACCTGTTCCGTTTCCCGGCAGTATTGCTGAATTTGCTTCGGCATATGCTCAGGATTTAAGAACATGTCATCATCCGGATCGATGAAGGATTGGAAAGGCTTCACCTGCTCGGCAAGCTTGACTAACTCAGCAAAGCTGATATTCTTGCCTTCTTTATCCCATGTACGCTTGCATTCCTGAATTAACCATAGTCCCATGATGTTCTTGAGCAAACGGTTCGTACCATAAACGCCGCCTTCATTGGTGAAATTCCAAGCTAATGCCTGTTCACTAAGCACCGGCGCCAACGTCTCCGTTCCGAGCAGTGACCAAGTACCGCAGCTTAAGAAAGCGAAATCTTCTTCTAAAGCGGGAACCGCGACAACAGCAGATGCTGTATCATGCTCGCCAACGGCAATGACAGGAATTGAAGGAACATCAAGTTCATCACAAATCTCTTTGGTTAACGCGCCAACTCTAGTCCCTGACGAAACCGGTTTCAGTAATAGCTTACCAGGAAGACCAAGCTGATCTATAAGCTCCGTGTCCCACGTCTGAGTTGTTGCATTAAATAGCTGTGTCGTTGTGGAATTGGTGTACTCGCTGTGTCTTTCTCCTGTTAAGAAATATCGGAGCAAGTCAGGAATCATCAAGAACGTATCTGCACACTGCAGAAGCTCTGGATTTCTTTCTTTTAACGCATATAGTTGAAAAATCGAATTAAATTGAAGGAACTGAAGACCTGTTTTGGCATACAGCTTTTCACGACCAACAAGATCAATGACCTTATCCATGACATGGTCCGTTTGATGGTCCCGATAGTGATAAGGATTACCGAGAAGCTCACCATTTGCTGCAAGCAGCCCGAAATCAACCGCCCATGAATCTATGGCTAAGCTCTCGATATCCGTATAACCCAGATGCTTCATCTGTAAAATACCTTGTTTTAATTCATGAAACAATCTCAAAATGTCCCAATGAAGGTGGTTGCCCACCTTCACCGGATCATTCGAGAAGCGGTGAATTTCCTCGATCGTAACGATGCCCGCTTCGGAATCAAGTCGTCCGACGATCGCTCTGCCGCTGCTTGCTCCCAAATCAAAGGCCAGTACGCAGGAGGGCTTACTCACCAGCTGGCACCTCCTTTGCCACGAACATTAATGCTTTCGTCGTAGCCGCTTTCCAGGTAAGCTTTCATTGGATCAACAGGTACACCGATCTCTTCACGAACAGCTTGCAGAAGCGGGGTAACGTCGAATTCGAATGCCTTACGCACAGCATCTTCTGCGCCTAGAACGTCTTGACGCACTTGAGCGTCTCTAACTTCATCGAGGTTGATCAGCAAAGCTTTCGCATACTGTGTTTGAACATTAAGCACGGATCGCAGCATCGCTGGAATTTTACGCTCAATATTGTGGCTTTGATCGATCATATAGGCAATATTGTCAGCTGCCTGACGGATTTGTGGATTTTTATCGTTCGCTGCATCAATGATTTGGTAGAAAATCAGGAACAATTCATATGGATTGACCGAACCAACGATCAGATCATCATCCCCATATTTGCGGGAGTTGAAGTGGAAGCCGCCTAGTTTATTTTCATCCAACAAGTAAGTCACGATATGCTCAATGTTCGTACCTTGCGGGTGGTGACCTGTATCTACTAGCACTTCAGCTTGAGGACCCAATTTGTTCGCCAGATTGAATGCCATTCCCCAGTCCGCTAAATCCGTGTGATAAAACGCAGGCTCATAGAACTTATATTCAATCAGCATACGCATGCTTGACGTCATGGCTCCGTACATTTCTTTAAGCGCTTCATACATCCATGTTTTACGAGCTCGAATATCGACTTGCCCAGGGTAATTGGAACCGTCAGCGAACCATAGGCTCAGCACATCAGAACCTACTGTTTTAGCAATGTCCACACACTCCAACAAATGATCCGTCGCTTTACGGCGAATAGCTTCATTAGAATTCGTCACACTACCAAAGATGTAATCATCCTCTTGAAAAAGGTTCGGGTTTACAGCCCCGATAGAAACACCGAGATCAGTTGCGTGCTGCTTAAGCTTTGCGTAATCGTCCACTTTGTCCCATGGGATATGGATGGCAACCGACGGGCAAACACCCGTCAGTTTATGGACCTGCGCAGCGTCTTCGAATTTCTCGAAGGGATTACGCGGAACACCGTTTTGCTTATAAACTTTGAAGCGAGTTCCTGAATCCCCGTAGCCCCATGAAGGTGTTTCTACTTTAAGGGCTTTTAGCTTAGCTTTAACAGCTGCTAGGTCAATGCCTCTATTTGCTTGCAGCTCTTCGAACAAGGCATATGCTTTATCGCTCATCGGATTAAATCCTCCTATTAGGTGAATTAACGTGTGAAGGCAGCCGGAACGCCACCGTCAACTGTGATCATACAACCAGTCGTTTTGTCTGCTTTGGAAGAAGCGAAGTATACGATAGCTTCCGCAACGTCTTTCGGGAAAATGTTTACGAGCAGCGTCGTTCTTTTGCGGTAGTGCTCTTCCAACTGATCTGGTTCAATACCGTAAGCTGCAGCCCGTTCGTTGCGCCAGCCGGAATTCCAAATCGCGGAGCCTTGAAGAATCGCATCAGGCAATACCGAGTTCACACGGATGCCGAACTCCCCGCCCTCAGCGGCGATACAGCGTGCCAAGTGAATTTCAGCCGCTTTGGCTGTCGAGTATGCGGAGGCATTTTTACCTGCGAATACCGAGTTTTTGGAGCCGACGAATACCATGCTGCCGCCGATGCTTTGTTTTTTCATAATTTTAAAAGCTTCTCTAGCTACGAGGAAGTAACCCGTGCTGAGCACGTTCATGTTCAGGTTCCACTCTTTGAGTGATGTTTCGTCAAAAGGACTGGAAGTCGCAAGACCCGCGTTATTCACGATAATATCGATACCGCCGTAGCAGAGAATCGATTCGCGGTAAGCGGCTTCCACTTCCTCTTCTTTCGTTACATCCATTTTAACGGCAATGGCTCTGCTTTCGCCATACTGCTCGTTCAGTTCGGCTGCTAATTTTT